>PERF01000094.1 GCA_002928495.1 Methylobacter sp.
CCCCATAACATGATTGGTAGTTGGCCACAAGAGAATAATTTTATTGAGTTACAGCCCCAGTGGCCAAAATTGGCTGGGCGAGTGAAAGATGGTGGTGGTGAAATTTATGATGTTATCAGAATCATGATTCATACCATACGCTCAGAAAAGCCAACAGAGGAAGGAATTCAGCGTTATATTAAAAATAATGGACTAACTCCAATTTCACTATCTGAATTAGGTCTTATTGAATACCGCCCTCCAGAATCAAGTAATGTGTTTTCCGCATATGTTCCAATCGATCAAACTGATTTATTGCCAAATAAACAACCATTATTCATTGAAAAGGAAACTATCGCCGTTGGTGAATATAGTCTTGCCATTCCAGATCCAACCAAAGGTGGCATTACCGGCACCTATGTTTGTTCGTATGGCTATACACTTCGCCCCAATTTATATGTAAGTGTTGAGTTTTATAACAGGTATCTTAAAGATTGGAAGTCGATTGTAAAATCCTGTCGAGACTTAGTCGAATCATTCATCAAAGAGAGTAAAAGAGAGTATTGGGGTCAGACTCGATTGTTTTTTTATCGTGTCTGACCCCAATACTGTTGGAATCCAGTCAAGTAGGGCGATGTAAAAAAGGTGGTGGAATGGCCGTACTCCTGTTTTCACCGGTATGTAAAACAAGGCATTTTTGCCAATGATTGGGGAGGTAATGAGCAATATGAAATTCAAAGCCTCGAGTGACGCGAACGATGTGCCTTCTGGCGTCGGCAGCATCCTATCGGCGCATCTTATGGGCTTGAAACGAGTGTCGTTATTATGCGATGGCGAGCAAAAAGTCCGTATATATTATCAGACTAAAATATCAATTGAGTCATAGTCATTGATAATTTGGACACAAATACCAAACTATTTAGATGAGGCAAGGAAAAATGTGTTTAAAGGGGACTTTTACATGAAGTTAGATGATAAAAGCAAGAATCGTTATCCACGTTTCACCAATGAGGTAATTTTTTTGTTTTTCTTAGCAATTGGTTCATATGCATCGGCCATTGGTGAACATATTTCAGATAAGCCTGTTAGTCTCTGGGGAGGGAAATGGGAGTTACTTTATCGTTGGTCAATAGAAACATTTGGAGAACAGGGGCCTGAAATTTTGTGGTTGATTATTGGAACTATCTGTTTTTGTAGCGCAATTCTGAAAATGAAATAACCAATATATTGAATACTTAGGATTATTTATGACGGCAATTACTTATTTTTTTAGTAAATCGGGAATTTGGGTTTCCGATGGTTCTCTTTTGTCAGCGCAAATAGAGGAACGGATAACCTCAAGCATTGTATCGGGCGAAAAGAGTATTGGAGTCCGACCCCATTGATTAATGGAGTCCGACCCCATTGATTAATGAGCAATATGAAATTCAAAGCATCGAGTGACGCGAACGATGCGCCTTCTGACGTCGGCAGCATCCTATCGGCGCATCTTATGGGCTTGTAACTTGTATCTATCACATATAGACATGTATATGAGAACGAATATTTCCCGCAATGACCCGACAATAAAAGTTTTTAAAAGAGACTTTAAAATTATTTTAAGGTTTGTTTTATTCCTGTTCGTAGTGGCCATAGGCTGGTATTTATACACGCCTCCTTATCATCCGCCGCGTGCTTACCCGCCGCTGTTAGATGCCGATCGTCAACGCTTGGATTTGCAATTGTTTAATGAACTTTCAGTAAACGGTTCAAGGCCGCCGCATTACACAGTAGAAAGACGCCAACAATTGATCCTGAATATGGCAAAGCAAGGTTTCGAAGTAGCTGATTTGGCTTACCAACTATTGAATGTGAAATACGGTATGTCAGGACGTCACTTTATGATGCCTAATGAGCGCGCAGCCTATCATCATTTACGGGATTTAGCGGAAAAAGGCGATGCGTCAGCGCAATGCTTAGCGGCTAAGGTGATTGCTCGCTGGGGATTGGATATGAAGGATTATGAGCGTTACGTCGTGCAAGCGGCTAACGCTGGACAACCATATTGCGTTTTTCTGATGAGTGCGATTCTCAATCCCCCTGCAAAATACTGGCAACAAACACCTGTGGATGAGCGCAAAAGTGAAGAACTACGAATTTTAGCTGCAAGAAAGGGTGTTGAATGGGTTCAACTTTACTTGGTGAGGTTATATTCTCAAGGAATCAAAGGCTATGAGTTGAATATAGGCAAGGCAAAGTGTTGGTTGAGCTTGGCAGAAAAGGCAGAAACTGGGGCAGCGTTGACGGAAAAATCTAATTTGATGTGGTTGGCCCAACAAGCGCAAGAAAAAGATATCAACGTACCAGAGCGGTATGATCCAAGACAATTGTGTGAAAATAAATTAATTGATTAAATTTTGGTAAAAAGGGCAAAAATGGCACATCAAAATATCCAACAATGGCAAGATCAATACAACCAACTGCGTCAGAATTATATTAATTTAACTGGTGCAATTGATGATTTTAAATCTGTGTATGGTGAGGACACAAAATCTCCGGCTTTCTTTGAAGCCCAACGCCTCCAGCTCCGATTAGAATATCAAATTAACCAACATATCGACGCTGCTGTCGAGGCTGGTGGCAATGCTTTGTATGAGGAGTGCCGTAGGATGATGACATGGACTCCTCTTCGTCTCGTTTAAATTTTCAGGTGCATTGTGACACCGTCAAGGAGTGGAGAGGAGTCCATGTCATCATCCTACGTGCTGTTTCCAGGCGATCAATGATTTCGCCAACTTCGAAGTTATCGTCATCCCATTTCGTGGCAATTCGCATCTGTTCGAATTACCGGATGCGTTGGATTTTGGAGGGCGGCGGAAACGAGGGTGGTAATGGATTTGGATTGAATAGATACGCTCATTGGCGGCAACGATTGCGGCGTATAAAATTTTTTTTTCACGCAGAAATACAGCGGAATTTAGTGTGCTGTGGCATATCACGTAAAAATTTATTGAGAATTTTATAAAATTGTTTCTTTTAACATAGTTCAGTAATTTGGGGCTTTCACGCCCTTCCGTGCGACATTTTGTCGCATTTGGTTTTCCGCTTTTACCGCCTTAACATCTATCCCGCCTCTTTCAGAGAGTTAAAAAAACTTTTCCAAGCGTCCGTTCTTCATGGATTGGCTTTAGGGAAGTTTTGCCCAACGAAGCGTGGCGCAGTGAATTCAATGCTAATCCATTAAACAATCAAGCATGGGAGTGGTGTATGGCTTGGGACGAAGACGAAGACACGACAATCTACGATGTAGTTGTTAACCACGAGGAGCAATACTCCATTTGGCCGGAGTACAAGGAAATACCTCAAGGCTGGAACACGGCCGGCAAAACCGGTTCGAAACAGGAATGCCTGGATTATATTAAAGAGGTTTGGACGGATATGCGTCCTTTAAGTTTGCGTAAGGCAATGGCGGAAAACGCCAAGCTTAGCGACACCGGGGCGGCGAGCCATTAATGGACGCGTTTATTCAGGCTGCCGGACGCTTAAACACCGTCCAAGCTGTTGCTGCCTATGGCAGTGCTCTGCCTATGCAAGAGCAAGCTCAAAAATTCCCGGAGCCTGGCGAGGCTCATGTTTGGTCAGCCCGCTTGAATTCGACGCCAAATCAATATGAGGTCTTCTTTAGCACCTTGTCGTCAGATGAGCGTAAACGAGCGGAACGCTTCGTTTTTGAGCGCGATAGCAAGCGCTACATAATAGCGCGCGGGATCTTGCGTGAATTGTTGGGAAATTATCTTGATGTTAAACCTGATCAAGTTTGTTTTTCTTATGGGAAATACGGAAAGCCTCATTTAGCTGAATCTCGGGCCGGGAGTGGGTTGGAATTCAATCTTTCTCATACCGCCGATTCAGCAGTTTATGCCTTTGCCAACCGCACCCAAATAGGTATTGATATAGAACCACTAAGCAATGGCCTAGCTTGGCGGCAATTGGCGCCGATCGTGTTTTCTGAAAAAGAACAGGCGGAACTGGCCATGATCCCGGAAGCAGAACAAGCGGGAGCCTTTTTACGGGGATGGACGCGCAAGGAAGCCTTGGTCAAAGCATGTGGATTCGGTTTGTCGCTAAATTTGAATACTTTCGACGTGCCTTTAGGGACAGCTAGAAAACCTAGCGCCGTTCAACTACCTGCAATCCCACCCAAGAGCGAGGGAAAGAGAAAACAAGCTAACGTCTGGTGGCTATATCCGATCGAACTGAATACGGATTACGCGGCGGCGTTGGCCGTAAAGGAAGCGCCTTTGCGCGTCATAGCCAAGCGCTGGGGCGATTGGTCAACACGCGTTAACCCGGCTGTAACCGGCACGCATCAATTCGAAGAGGCGGTGCCGCCTGCTCGATTAGCGAGACATTCACTTTAGGTGCGACATGGAAAATTTAATAGCTCAGAAGTCTATGGCTAAAACCGATGGTGGTCATGATTGCGCCCGGCAGTCGTCGGCATTTTCTGCATCCATGGAGGCTGGAAGTGTTGCAATCGGTTGGGAGCCGATGTCACCAACTGACGATTTACCGGCAGTATCGCATTGGAAAACGACACAATCAAAAAATCGATACGCGGCAGTGGAACGTAGAGAGAACCTGTCCTCGGCAAGTTTCTTTTCCGATTTTGTGGCAAAGAATCGCCCGGTGGTCGTTCCGAATGCGTTGCAATCTTGCCGGGCGCTGTCTTGCTGGACTACCGATTATCTTCACAAGGTTGCCGGCAACCGCACCGTCAAACTTAAGCAAGGCTTGAATGAAGAAGGTGTCACCGGCATGAAAACCATTATGTCGCGATTGAACGAGTATCTGGATTGTGTGACGGATTTTGAAGCCCGGCTTCAACGCCACGAAGTCTCGGCCAAGGACAGGCCGCCGTATTTGCACGATCTACCGCTATTGAGCGTTCTGCCCGACGCTGCGAACGATTTAGCCGGATTTCCGGCCGACTATTTTCCGCGCTGGTATCAGGCCGATTGGTTAAAGTTCGCTCAATTCTTTTTTGGGCCTAGTCATAGCTTAACGCCCTTGCATTTCGATTGTCTGCTTACCCACAACTTGTTCTTTCAGGTCAGGGGTCGCAAGCGCTTTATCTTGTTAGAGCACAACCAACTACCGTTGTGTTATCGCTATAAATGGCGTTGGTGCGAGGTGAATGCCGAAAATCCCGATTTTATGCGTCATCCGCTTTACCGGGAAGCGCAAGTTCAAGAATGTACTGTGGAGCCCGGCGACATGCTTTACATGCCGCCCGGAATGCTGCACCACGTCCGCAGCCTGGAATGTTCGACGTCTTTTAATGTGGATTGGCATACCCGCGCAAGCGCTATACACGGGATGGTGGCGCTGATGCGGGGAATGCCTCTCAAGAACGTCTACTACAATGCGGTGATTGCTCTAGGGCAATGCACCGGACTATCGGCCGGCCGGGTGCTTCCCTGGTACCGGTCGTACTTGAATTATGTTTCATAGAGAGGTCATTGTGCGCTTCGTTGAAGAACCCGGACTGACGGCAAATATTCAAGCAACCTACGCCAACTTTGTTGAACTGGCTCGCAGCCGGGCAAATGAAAAGCCTGACCGGACGGCATACGTTTTTCTGCAAGACGGTGAAAACGAAAGCGGCAGGTTTTCGTTTGCTGAACTGGATCGTCGCGCCCGGGCTATCGCCGCCCGGCTTCAAAGCTTGGGCATGGCCGGTGAGCGGGCTTTGCTGCTGTATCCGCCGGGGCTTGATTATATCGTGGGTTTTTTCGGTTGTTTGTATGCCGGCGTGATTGCGGTGCCTGCTAGCCTTCCCTCGCGCCGGCAGCAGTCCAGGCTTTTGGCCGTGATCAACGATGCCGCGCCGGGCGTTATCATGACCACAACCGAGCTTGCGGCTAAATTCCAACAGGATTTTTTCAACGAACAGAGCAATCCATGCCCCTTATGGTGTGTTACCGATAATCCTGACGTTGGCGTTGCCGAAAGCTGGGTTAAACCGGTGCTTAGCGCGGACAGCCTTGCTTTTCTTCAATACACCTCCGGTTCCACCGGAGATCCTAAAGGCGTTATGGTCAGTCACGGTAACCTGATGGCCAATCAAGAGGCCATCAAGCAAGGTTTCGGACATAATGAACGTACCACGGTAGTAGGTTGGCTGCCGCTGTATCATGATATGGGTTTGATCGGCAATCTACTGCAGCCGCTCTATCTGGGGGGCACGGCTATTTTAATGCCGCCCATGGCATTTCTGGAAAAGCCGGTACGTTGGCTTAGGGCGATTTCAAACTACCAGGCGAATACGTCCGGCGGACCGAATTTCGCTTACGATCTGTGTCTGCGCAAGATAAGCGCGGAACAAATGCAAGGCTTGGACTTGACTGACTGGACTTTGGCTTTCAATGGTTCAGAACCAATACGAGCCGCTACGCTGGAGGGATTTGCAGAAAAGTTTGCTGACTGCGGTTTTCGCCGGGACAGTTTTTTCCCTTGTTATGGTTTGGCCGAAGCGACGCTGTTTGTGTCAGGGGGAAAATTACCTGCTGTAGGGTGTGCTGTGCACACCGAAAAAAACCACGAAGTTCGCACAGTCTCCTGCGGCTCAACCTCTGATCTTCACGAAATCCGCATTGCCGATCCGGAAACAGGGGAAGCTTCTCAAGAGGGCGGTATCGGTGAAATTTGGGTGGCTGGCCCCAGCATAGCCAAAGGTTATTGGAACCGTCCTGAACAATTGGAACACACTTTTCGGGCTCGGTTGCCTGATATTGCCGGACTAGATTATCGAAGCGCCGATACTGGTTCTCAAAGGCTGGAACAGCCGCCGCAAACCTATCTGCGCACCGGTGATTTGGGTTTTGTCGATAACGGTCAGCTCTATATCACCGGCCGGATTAAGGACTTGATCATCATCCGCGGCCGGAACTTCTACCCGCAAGACATCGAGCAAGCGCTGACTGAAGAAATCCCGGAACTCATTCCCGACGGTTGTGCGGCGTTTTCGATAACCCGTGCTGATGAGGAGCAGCTGGTTGTGGTCGCCGAGATTACCCGTGCGGCCATGCGCGCGGGCGACTATGCGGCAATTGCCGCCGCTGTGGCAAAAGTTCTGGCCGAAGTCTGTGAACTGGTTGTCGCCGAATTAGTCCTGGTACAGCCCGGTACAGTGCCCAAAACCTCCAGCGGCAAAATTCGCCGCCAACCCTGCAAACAACTGTATTTGGCAAACGCATTGCCAATGCTGTTTGGTGCGGGCGACCAATCTCAGGTTAACAACGCACCGCTTGGCGAGCAAGCCGGCCAAAAGGTATTGCAAGAAAGTAGTTTTACTTTAGCGCCGGAACTTCAAATTTTGCAACAAGCGCTATTGGCGGCACCTCAAGCGCAACGAGCGATATTGATCTGTCGTTTGCTCAAATTTAAAACCGCCCGGCTGTCCAAAGTCGATGAGTCGCTGGTCGCTACCGATGTGCCTTTGCGCGCATTGGGGCTGGACTCTCTCAAAATGGTCGAGCTCAAGCATGCGACCGATGATCTACTGGGCATGGATACGCCGTTGTCATGGTTTCTAGCCGATGATTCGCTGGAAAAAATAGCTGAAAAACTATCTGAAACCGCCGAATCTTCAGCGGAATACGGTGGACACGGTGAGCTTTCAGCCAGTATCGAGCAGGATGCGCGCAACCCGGTTTACAGCTCGAACCTGTCGGCAACTCAATTGTCGATGTGGACCATGCAGCAATTGGAGCCCGGCAGTGTCGTCTACAACCTTCATCTGGCATTGCGCATCACCGGAGCGCTAGCTCAGCAACGGCTACAGCAGGCTTTCGGTTATTTGACCGAGCGCCATCCTATGCTGCGCACGTTATATCGCAGCGATGAAAATGGCGAGATCATTCAACAGATACTGCCAACATCGGCATTACCGGATTTCTTCACCGCCATCGATGCATGCGCTTGGTCGCAATCTCAATTGCAGGACGATATGGCCCGGCGGGCCGGGGAACCTTTCGATTTGACGACAGGGCCGCTACTCCGTATCACTTGTTATGCCCATAGCGAGCCAGGCTGGCAAAATGATTCGTTCGCTGCCCGGCTGGATACTGATCAAGCTTTGTCTGCCGAGACGGGGCATACCCTTTTAATCTGCGCCCACCATATTGCCGTCGATCTATGGTCGGTACTGATTTTGGTCAGCGAACTGAAACAAGTCTATGCCGACTTGTGCGCCGGACTGCCACCGCAATTAAACGCGCTGCATTCCAGCTATACCGATTTTATCACCTGGCAGAGGCAGTACCTGAACAGTCCTGCCTGCGATAAAGCCTGGACTTACTGGCAACAGCAACTGGCCGGCGAACTCCCGCTGTTGGCTTTGCCGACGGACCATCCTAGGTCGACGGATTTATATCGCGGCGCTTCGGTGGCGTTCCGGTTAAACCGAGAACTAACCGACAGTCTTAAACAACTGGCCGGACAGCAGGGCGTGACTTTGTTTACCTTGCTGTTGGCAGCTTATAAGGTGTTGCTGCATCGATATACCCATCAAAACGATGTCATCGTCGGCATACCCAGCAGCGGACGCAGTCAATCGCGGTTTACCCCTATCGCGGGAAATTTCGTTAACCCACTACCTTTACGTAGCCATCCCACCGGCAGCAAACCCTTTTTAGTCTATTTGGCGGAAGTTAACGAGGCGTTGTTACAGGCGTTGGAATATCAGGATTTCCCTTTTTCCCTGTTGCTGGAACGCCTGCAGCCCGAGCGTGTCGGTGATCACTGGCCGATTTACCAGACTTTATTTGTGTTGCAGCAGGCTCAGGCGGGTGTTGATGAGGGTTTGGCGCAGCTGGCTTTGGGGGAAAACGGTGAATTGTCGGACTGGGGAACTATTCGGGTTAGACCATTAGCAATACAAGAGCGGGTCGAGAATTTCGACCTCAAGCTCATGGCGGCAGAATGTCAAAATGGACTGCAATTTTCCTTACAGTATCGGTGCGATTTGTTTGAGGAAAACACGATCGCCGGTTGGGCCGCACATTTCCAGCGACTGGTTGAAGGGATCGTAACCGATGCCAATTTAAGATTGGGCGAGTTACCTTTACTTTCGACCGACGAATGGCATCGGTTGACGGTTGCGTGGAATGCCACGGAAACTGAATATGCAGGCGCAGGTGGCATACACCACAGGTTCGAATTACAAGTGGAAAAAACCCCGAATGCCATAGCCTTGGTCTATCAAGATCGGCAACTCACTTATCGCGAGTTGAATGCGCATAGCAATCGTCTGGCCCATGCACTGATTAGAGCAAAAATCGGAGCAGATACCCCCGTCGGAATTTGCACTCACCGCTCGTTAGAAATGGTGATAGGTTTGTTGGCTATTTTGAAGGCGGGGTGTGCTTATCTACCACTAGACCCCGATTACCCTCATGAACGCCTTGCAGCCATGCTGCGAGATGCCAATGCACCTCTAATTTTAGCTCAGCCGCAATTTGCTCACTTATTTACGGAATTTGCCGGAACGGTTTATAGCCTTGATAGCGAATTATCGGCGTTTGCCGGCTATTCCGAGCAGAACCCGAATATCCAAATCGAAGACAGCAGCTTAGCTTATGTGCTGTTCACTTCGGGTTCAACAGGAAGGCCTAAAGGCGTAGGCATTCCCCACAAGGGCGTTCGTAACCGTATCCTGTGGATGCAAGACTATTTTGGTCTTGATATGAGCGATGCGGTACTGCAAAAAACACCCTTCACTTTCGATGTTTCGGTCTGGGAGTTTTTCTGGCCTTTGCTGTTCGGTGCGCGTCTGGTTATGGCTGAGCCCGGCGACCACAAAGACCCAGAACGGCTGACAGACTTAATTGAACGCTATGGTGTCACCACACTACACTTTGTGCCATCAATGTTGAGTGCTTTCCTTAACTCGGCTGATGTTGACCGGTGTGCCTCTGTCCGCCGGGTGATTTGTAGTGGCGAGGCATTGGCTGCCGACTTACAAAAACGCTTTTTCCAGCGCATAAACACCGGATTGTTCAATCTTTATGGGCCAACTGAAGCGTCCATTGATGTAACCGTATGGGAATGCCGGTCTGATCAACCCGAAACCCCGGTACGAATTGGCCGCCCTATCGCCAACACACAGATTTATCTCCTGGATAGCCATTTGAATCCGGTACCTGCAGGTGTTGCCGGCGAGCTTTACATCGGCGGCGTTCAATTGGCGCGCGGCTATCTGAATCAGCCCGGTTTAAGCGCTGAACGATTTGTGCCTAATCCGTTTGTGGAAACCGGAGCGCGTTTATATCGTACCGGCGATCTGGCTCGCTACCGTGAGGACGGTGTTATCGATTATTTAGGACGCATCGACCATCAGGTGAAGATGCGCGGCTTCCGGATTGAATTAGGCGAAATCGAAGCCGTGTTGCGGCAAAATCCCGCGATCAAAGATGCTGTTGTGGTCGTCCGTGAAGACGGCCCCGGCGATAAGTATCTGGCGGCGTATTGGGTGGGCAATCCGGCATCCACGCTGAACAGGGACGCGTTGCAAGATTTTCTTAAAGCGCGTCTGCCTGATTACATGCTACCTACCGTATTAATGGAATTGGCTGGTTTGCCTCTGAGCAGTAACGGCAAATTGGACCGCAAAGCTTTGCCGGTGCCGGATTTCCGTTTGCAATTTGCCGATCAATATGTGGCGCCGCGCGA
>PERF01000095.1 GCA_002928495.1 Methylobacter sp.
CGCTCAAGGCTGTAGTTAATCGCGCCGATGTCTTTTTTCTCAAGGCGGCTGATTTCTTCAAATATCGCGGTAGCCTGTTCGATCTGTTTTTGGGCGACTGTCCAGGTTTGTTCGCCGGTGGCGATGGCTTTTCCGTCCTCTTTCACGGCTAACAGATAACCGTAAAAATTGCCCCATTCCCGCCTTTCTATAGTGACCGCATCGTTTGGATAGGCTTGATGTTTGATACCATCTTTGAGCAGCCAGCGGAAATCCCGGCCATAAAGATCGCGGTTACCGATTTTCAATAGATATTGGACCAATTCGTTTGGGCTGTTTGCTATGTTATAACCGGCGGCTTTAGCTATTATTGCGCTGGTATGGCTAATATCGGTTATTTCACCTAATACGGTTTCCGGTTCGGTACCATTTTCCTGATAGCTGATTGCAGTAATCTGCGCGGGCCAGAAGTGGACTAAGCCTTTGGCCGTAACCAAGCCCAGCAGGCCGATAACTAAAATTAAACAGGTGCTGACAGCCGCTGCATTTAACCAGATCCAGGGAGAGCCGCTTTTAAACCATTGCTTGATCATAGAGAACTGTATTTTTGGCGCAAATGCTGGCGGACAACTTCCGCCAGCGTATTAACAACGAAAGTGAAGGTAAATAAAACCAATGCCGCTAAAAACAATACCCGGTAATGCGTGCTGCCGGCTTCGGCTTCCGGCATTTCCACGGCAATATTGGCGGCCAGGGTGCGCATGCCTTCAAAGAGGTTAAAGTCAATGATGGGTGTATTACCGGTTGCCATCAGTACGATCATGGTTTCCCCTACCGCCCGTCCTAGACCGATCATGATAGCCGAAAAAATGCCCGGGCTGGCGGTTAGCAAGACCACCTTGGTCATGGTTTGCCAGGGCGTGGCGCCTAACGCCAGCGAGCCGATGGTCAGGTGTTTGGGTACGCTGAAAATGGCATCCTCGGTGATTGAAAAAATACTAGGAATCACCGCAAACCCCATGGCGATGCCTACGATCATCGCGTTGCGTTGATCGTAACCGATACCCCATTCGCTTTTCAACCAGTCGCGTAAAGAGCCTTCAAACATCGATGATTCAATCGGTACGCTGATAGCAAATGCCAACCAGCTGCTTAATAAAATGACCGGAATCAACAACGCGGCATCCCAACCCTCCGGGAGGTTTTGGGTAAAACGCTTGGGTGCGCAGCGCCAGGCAAAAGCAAACAAAAGCACGCACACAGGCACGACCAGCAGCAAAGTGAACACGCCGGCCAGATTGGTTTCGATAAAAGGCGCCAGCCAAAGGCCGGCTAAAAACCCAAGAATTACGGTAGGCAAGGCGCCCATCATTTCTATAGTCGGCTTGACGAAGCGGCGGAAGGCCGGAGCCATGAAATAGGCGGTGTAAATTGCGCCCATCAGGGATAAAGGCACCGCAAACAGCATGGAATAAAAAGCGGCTTTCAAGGTGCCGAATACCAGCGGAACCAGACTGTATTTAGGCTCGAAGTCATTGCTGGCGGAAGAGGATTGCCAAATAAAATTAGGTTGGGAATAACTTTCGTACCAGATTTTTTGCCACAGGACTTTGAGTGACACTTCCGGATACTCGTTCTCCACCCGCCAGAAATGCAGCTTGTCATCACCTGAAAGGAGCAAAAAAGCATCCGCTCGTGGCGACAATGCCGCCATCAGGGCGCTATTCTGGCTGACCGCCGCTTTGATGAGCTCACGCTCAGCGGTAGAGTGGAAAATACTCATATTGCCACTCAAGTCGGTAACTATAAAGCCTTTGCGGCGCTGTTCGGCATTGATACCGGTGATCGCTTGATCGGAAACTTTGAAAGATCGCAGTGCCTGAAGTCGGGTCTGATTGGCCTCGTTTTTAACGAGAAGCCATTGCGTGACAGTTCCCTTGGAGTTGCCTATTAGGATCGATAAATCGCCGTTTAAAAAGGCGAGGGCGGTGATTTTTTCGTCTGTGTTGATAACATTTTGGCGATTGAGTAGCGCAGGTTGGTTTTTATCGCTGATGTCATAAGCGCTCAGTCCGCCGTGTGTATCGGTTAAGTACAAGCGGCGCTGATCTTTATCGACCAGCATGCCGTCGATAAGGCCGGCATCGGTGGTAACCAGCGTATCGCTTCGTTCAAGCCCGGCATCCTCATCGAATAGCGATTCTTTTTTGGTAAACACGGTCAGCCGGATTTGGTTGCCGGATTTACTCACCAGACTCGTTTGATTGTCGGCAATTTTTCCAGCGATTGCTTCGATAGCGGCTCCACTTTGATCCAGTGTTAAAGGTTCGCTACCTAGAGGAAAAACCAAGGAGGGCGTGATTTTACGGATATTGTTAGTGAATGTTTCTTTGTAGTTCTGCTTAACGGCAATCACTTTGCCGTTGGAAAGACCGTAAAAAGCGGTTCCGCTGGACGGGCTGCCTTCGGCAAAACTGGTTACTTTGACTTCAGGGGGAATGTTTACGTTTTCAACCGATAACACGTTGCCGGCTTGCGTATCGAAAAAAATCACCTGGCCATTGCTGGTAAAACGCGCACCGACTTGGTTTTGTTCTTCCATTGACAGCAGTACGGTTTTGCCTAAGTCTTTTCGGGGAACTTCATAGTCGGAAACCGCAGTCGCCGATGCCGGAATAAACAGTGGAAAAACCGAGTACAGCAAAAAAAAGAAAATCAATACAACAGCAATGATAACGCTGAGTCCACCAATAACAACGCCATAACGGGCAATGTTATCTTTGATTAGCCGCCATTTTTCATAATACTCGGCGGGAGATAGTTTTGCGTCCGTGGGGGTGGGAGAATTAAATTCCGGCATGCGATCTGAAATGTAAAAAACAGGTTTTAGAGAACAATAATGAAAAAGGCAGGGATTCAAATACTTAATCCCTGCCTTTTAAAAACTTTAGCCGTCACTTAATAAATTTCGTTGTTCTGTTTGCCGGCTTTTAGCGCAGCCAAACCAGACTCCGGCGAAGTTTATTTCAGTGATGCCAGTGCTTTTTCCACCACTTTGGCAGGCAATGGAATATAGCCGTCCTTGATCACTGCTTGCTGCCCGGCTTTTGATAACACCATTTTCAGAAATTCAATTTCCAGTGGTGGCAAAGGCTCATTGGGCTTTTTGTTGACATAAACGTACAGGTAACGCGCCAAGGGGTAAGTGCCGGCCAGCGCGTTTTCAGGCGTCGCCTCAACAAAAGGCTCGCCTTCTTTTTTAGCTAAAGGCACGGCTTTAACACCTGATGTGGTGTAACCCATACCGGAGTAGCCGATACCGTTGACAGAGGTGGTTACCGCTTGTACGACTGACGCGGAACCCGGTTGTTCGTTGACGTTGTCTTTGAAATCACCTTTGCACAAGGCGTGTTCCTTGAAGAAGCCGTAGGTACCGGATACTGAGTTACGCCCGTACAATTGAAGGGTTTTACTGTTCCAGGCACCGGTCAAGCCGGCTTCACCCCAGGTTTTCACGTCTTTGTCGTAACCGCATTTACGAGTGCTGGAAAAAATAGCATCGGTTTGCGCCAACGTCAGGCCTTTGATAGGGTTGTCTTTATTGACGAAAACCGCTAAGGCGTCAACGGCCACCGGCACCGCGGTGGGCTTATAGCCGTATTTGCCTTCGAAAGCATCGATTTCCTCGTCTTTCATTTTCCGGCTCATCGGGCCGAGATTGGAGGTGCCTTCAGTCAAAGCGGGTGGCGCGGTGCTGGAGCCGGCGGCTTGAATTTGGATATTAACGTTCGGGTAGTTGCGATTGAACTCTTCCGCCCATAATGTCATTAAGTTAGCCAAGGTATCGGAGCCGACACTAGACAGGTTTCCGGAGATTCCACTGGCTTTTTGATATTCAGGAATACCTTCTTCGACAGCGGTAGCAGCCAGTGCACTGGGGCTCGCAAAACTTGCTGCTAAGCTTACGGCAGCAAGGAATTTTAACTTGAATGAGGTCATCATAAACTCCGGAAAGTATGTTTGTTTTATTATGCAATATTCATTATGACAGGAATATTAAACACCTGAGATTTTTTGTTAACTGATTGAATCTTCAGCTCTAATTGATTTTATGGATGTAGGCGAGCTGTTCAAGGCTAAGCTAATGGTGGATGAAAAGCCAATAGTTTTGCCGCTTTTGCGCTAGTCAGCGGCCGGTTTTTCGGTAGTTTCACTAGGGCTAACGCCGCTGTAGGCAGTTCCAGCCTGGGGTTCTGGCATAGCGTTACCAATAGCTCTGTCAACGCCGGGTTATGGCCAATCAGTAAAGTTTTTGCGCAGGCGCCGGATTTTTCCGATAAAACCGTAATCAGAACTTGGTCGTCGGCGGCGTCATAAATCCTTGCGTCGGTTATAAGCAAGGATTCCGGCAGATTTAACTGCCGGCATATTATTTTTGCGGTGGACAGCGTTCTCAATGCAGGCGAACATACAATACAATCCGGGACTAATGATTTTTTATGCAGCCATCGTCCGGCCGCTTCCGCTTCCGCTTTACCGCGCTCGCTCAATGGGCGGTCGAAGTCTGCAATATGCTCCGGCCGCGCGGCATGGGCGTGGCGTAACAGCCATAGTTCTGTTGTCATGAAGGATTAATACAATGTTGCCAAAATTAGTTCAATTTTATCATTGCCAAGATTAAGGAAAATGCCGTTATTTTACGAGTTGCCGCCAAATTTGCCCGCGGAAAAGTTTATCGCTAAATTAGGGCAAAAACTCGATTTAGATGTTCTGTCCCGGCAGTATTCACTCAAAACCTATTATGATAGTTTCGACTGGCGCTTGTTCCGCAAAGGTCTGGTATTTGAGTATGCGCGCGCCAAGCACGAGTCGCACTGGCTGTTAAAAGCGTTGGCCAGTGGACAGCTGCTGGCTTCATCGGCGTGTCAGGACGCCCCCGGATTGATAAGAGATTTTCCGCCGGGCAAGCTGCGCGGTCAACTGGAATCTGTCCTGGAAATGCGCGCTTTGTTGGCGGTATGCACCATTGATTACGAAGCCTACTCCATTGCTCTGCTCAATAAAGATGAAAAAACCGTTCTGCGCCTTAAACTTGAGGCCTACGATCTGTTCAACACCCGCTTGAGTTTGCTGCCGATAAAAGGCTACGACAAGGCATTGGAAAATTTTTGCCGATTAGCGGAAGAATCGTTTGCTTTAACGCCGGGATTCCGTCCTGTTATGCTCGATATCATTGAGCAGCAAGGCCGTAAACCCAAGGATTACTCTTCCAAATTAACCGTGCAGCTGGCCCCCGATATGCGCGCCGATGTCGCCTGCAAGTATTTATACAGTTCGTTGTTGAATACCATTAAAGTCAATGAACAAGGCGTTATTGCCGATTTGGACAGCGAGTTTTTACATGATTTCAGGGTTGCCGTGCGGCGCACTCGGGCCGGATTGAGTCAGCTTAAAGGCGTTTTGCCCGAGGAAGTCAGCGCGCGGTTTGGAGAATTTTTCGCCTGGCTGGGCCAAATTTCCGGGCCGACCCGGGATCTCGATATGTATCTGGTGAATTTTGAAAATCACAAGCGCAGTCTACCGGTTGCTATCCGTAGCGACTTGGAACCCTTGTACGCATTTATAGCGGCCAAGAAACAAAAAACCCATGACGAGCTGGTCAAAAAGCTTAAATCGCCGCAGTATCTATCGACTTTGTCGGCGTGGGAAAATTTCCTCAAAGCCCCGGCCGATAAAATCGCCAGCGAGCCCAACGCCCGTTTGACTATTAAGGAATTAGCCGACCATAGAATTTGGAAGGTTTATAATGCGGTACTCAAGGAAGCCGATCATATTCACAGCGGTTCCAGTGCCGCCGCTTTGCACCGATTGCGTAAAACCTGTAAAAAGCTGCGCTATTTGATGGAGTTTTTTCAATCCTTATACCCTGAGCAACCCGTGCGTGAATTGCTAAAAAGTCTGAAAGAATTTCAAGATATTTTGGGTAGCTTTCAGGACTGCGAAGTGCAAGAGCAAACCTTAAAACTGTTCAGCGAGGAAATGATGGCGGCGCATATTCAGGCCAATACGTTTTTGGCCATGGGTGTTTTGATTCAGGTGGTCGATAGCCGGAAAAGCAAAGCTAGGCAGGCGTTTGCGGAAAAATTCGCCGAGTTTAAACAGCCTAAATACCGTAAATTATTTGAAGCTTTATTCGCTAAATCCCTGGAGCAGCTATGAAGACGTTGGCCTTATACAGCATTAAAGGTGGCGTCGGCAAAACCGCGGTGCGGTCAATCTGGCCTACACCGCCGCCAGCCAGGGTTATAAAACCCTGGTTTGGGATTTGGATCCACAAGGCGCCAGCAGCTTTTATTTTCGCATCAAGCCTAAAGTCAAAGGCGGCGGTAAGGATTTGATCGCCGGCAAACAGGATTTGGATGATTTGATTAAAGGTACCGATTTCGATAATTTGGATTTGCTGCCGGCGGATTTTTCCTTCCGCAATCTGGATTTGCTGCTGGATGACAAAAAAAAGCCGACAGCACAGCTAAAAAAACGTTTGAAACCCTTGGCGGACGAATATGACTGGATTTTTTTGGATTGCCCGCCCAATATTTCCCTGCTTTCGGAGGCGGTGTTTTCGGCCGCCGATGCCTTGGTTTCACCGATCATTCCCACCACTTTATCGCTACGCACTTTAGCGCAGCTAAAAGATTTTTTAGATCAGCGCGGCAGCAAGCAGCCACAATTACTACCGTTTTTTTCCATGGCCGATCGGCGTAAAAAACTGCATCTGGAAATCATGCACACGTTAACCCTGGAACATCCGGAGCTGTTAGCGACAGTCATTCCCTATGCCAGCGATATCGAGCGCATGGGGGTTGAGCGTAAACCCTTGCCGGCTTATGCGCCCAAAAGTGCGTTGAGCAAGGCTTATCTGGCCTTGTGGCAGGAAATTTTAAGCCGAATAGGCTAAATATCGTTTAGAGGGGCTTTTTTTCGCCCCGGAATTTTTATAGTCGCTACAATTAAGCGAAGACGGCCGGAGCTGGCGCATGACAGCCAGTGTATCGGTTTTTAACCGGCAGGATACCGGTTGTTCACACCCGCCAAATAACTTGGTAAGCGATTATGGATCACCCTGACAAACGCCATTCCGAGCAGTTTTTACAGCAACATCTTGAGCAAGTGGTCAGCTTGCTGGAACGCTTGCACGTCGAAGAATCGCTGGTCAAGCGCGGGCCGGCGGCCAAGCATGAGCTTATTGAAGCGGTATTTCACAAACAAGAACAAAATCGCATCCGCGAAAAATTTGCCCGCTTGCGGCCGGCGGATACCGCGTACATTTTGGAGTCGCTGCCGCTGGACCAGCGGGAAATCGTCTGGAATGCGATTAAAACCGACAATGACGGCCAGGTTTTACTAGAGGTTTCCGATGCCGTTCGGCAAACGCTGATTTCGGGAATGGAGCCCGACGAGCTGGCCGACGTCGCCAAAAACCTGGATACCGACGAGCTGGCCGATCTGGCGCCGGATTTGCCGAAAAAAACCATGTTGCAGATTCTGCGCTCGCTGAACAGCGAAAAGCGCCGGGATTTAAACGCCTTGCTGACCTATCATGAGCATCAGGTCGGTGCTTATATGGATTTCGGCATGATCGCCATCCGCGACGATTTGACCCTTAAAGCCGTGGCCAATTACATCCGCAAACTGGGCAAACTGCCGAATCACACCGATAAATTATTTGTCGTCGATCAGTATAATCAGATCAAAGGGGTTTTGCCGTTGCAGCGGTTGCTGACCAATCCGCCGGCCAGCGTGGTGGCGGAGGTAATGGTGACCGATTTCGTCCAGTTTCCCGCCGATCAGGACGTTGATGAAGCGGCGCGCGCGTTCGAACGCTATGATTTGGTGTCGGCGCCGGTGGTCGATAACGAGGACAAATTGCTGGGGCGCTTATGCGTGGCCAGCGTTATCGATTTTATCCGCGCCGATACCGAAGAAGAAATATTGATGCAGGCCGGTATCAGCGAGCAGGAGGATTTGTTCTCGGGCGTTTGGAAAAGCGCTAAAAACCGCTGGAGCTGGCTTTTGGTCAATATCGCCACGGCGTTTGCCGCCACCCGGATTATCGATTTGTTTGAGAACTCCATTGTGCAACTGGTGGCCCTGGCTTCATTAATGCCGATTGTCGCCTCAACCGGCGGCAATACCGGCAATCAGACCAGCATGTTGATTATCCGCTCGCTGGCCTTAGGCCACATCACGGCCGGTAATGTTTGGCGTTTAATCAAAAAAGAGCTCACCCTGGCGGCTTTGAACGGCACCTTGCTGGGCTGCGTGGTGGGCATGCTGGTATTTTTGTTGTACCGGGATATGGCCTTGGCCGGCGTCATGGCCACCGCCATGTTTATCAATTTGCAAGTCGCGGTTTGGGTAGGGTTGGGCATCCCTTTGCTTAGACACAAATTCGGCAAGGATCCGGCTGTGGGCACCAGTGTGATTCTGACTTTTATTACCGATGCCATGGGCTTTTTTATTTTTCTGGGGCTGGCCAGCGTGTTCTTGCTGAACAGGCATTAACCGGCTGCCAAGGCCGGTTTAATCGTTGCCGATTTCTTTCACGGACGGTCTTTGCAGGGGGTTGGCCAAGGCGATTTCCAGCGCGGTTTCCAGCCGGACTACGCGTAATGTTAAATCTTCAATACGGGCTTGCTGGTTTTTCATGGTTTCGGCCATGCGCTCAACCTTGTCGTCCATTTTGATGACCGCGGTTAAGGTATCCCAGAGTTTTTCCGAAATTCCCACGATGTTCGCTCCTTGCGTCGTAAAGTTATTTTTGCGGCAGGTTAAAGCCCAGCTTAGCCAAGCGTTGCTCGGAAGCGTCAACAAAGGCTAGGGATTCGTCGATGGTTTTTTCGGTTTTGGCGGTAATTTTAAGGATTTGATCGAGCATTCCGGTCAACAAGTCTTCTTCTTCCGAGGGCGTATAATTTTCTCCGGCCCGGCGCAGGAATTCGCCGGTTGAAAGCCCGGCCGCCTTGGCTTTGGCCACCAGATTTTGTTTTTGGGTTTTGGAAACTAATACAGGAATGCGTTCGCTGATTGTACTCATAGCAGGGCTCCGTGATTATGTGCAGCACATGCACATTTTAGCAGGGTGGCGGCGATTTGCAAACTTCCGCTCAAGCGCCACGGTAGCCTGAGGTAATAGGATAACGGCGGTCGCGGCCGTAGGCTCTGGGCGTGATTTTAATGCCGGGCGGGGATTGCCGGCGTTTGTATTCGCTACGGTCTACCAGTTGAATCGCCCGCTGCACGTGCGCGGGTTGAAATCCCGCGGCAATAATCTCAGCGGCGGTCTGGTCCCATTCTACATAACGTTCCAAAATCGGGTCCAAGGCGTCATAAGGCGGCAGGCTGTCTTCATCGCGCTGGTCCGGCGCCAATTCGGCCGACGGCGCCCGGGTCAGCACACGCTCGGGGATAACCGCCGCCAAGCCGTTACGGTAACGCGCGAGCTGGTAAACCAGCAGTTTGGGCACGTCTTTGATGGGCGCAAAACCGCCCGCCATGTCGCCGTAAAGCGTGGCATAACCAACGCTCATCTCGCTTTTGTTACCGGTGGTCAACAGCAGTCTGCCGTGCTTGTTGGATAACGCCATCAACACCACGCCACGGCAGCGCGCCTGAATGTTTTCTTCGGTAGTATCTTTGGCACTACCCGCAAACGCATCCGCCAACATGCCGGCAAAAGCCGTGACGGCGGGTTCTATGGCTATGCTGCGGTAATGCACGCCCAGGGCTTCGGCTTGCAGGCGCGCATCTTCCAGACTCATTGCAGAGGTATAACGCGAGGGCAGCATGACGGCTTCCACTTGGCCGGCGCCCAGCGCGTCCACCGCCAAAGCCAGTACCAGAGCCGAATCGATGCCGCCGGACAAGCCCAGTACGGCGCCCTTGAAACCGTTTTTATGAACGTAATCGCGTATGCCCAACACCAAGGCCTGGTATTCGCTGGCTATCGGTGTATAACCGGGCGCGCAGTCGCCGCGTAAGGGCTTGCCGCCGTCGAATTCGACCAAGGCAATTTGTTCGTTAAATTCCTGGGCGCGGAACACAATGTCGCCGGCGGCATCCGCCACAAAGGAAGCGCCGTCGAAAATCAATTCATCCTGGCCACCGGTTTGGTTGGCATAAACCACCGGCATGTTAAGCGCTTTGGCCTGGCTGGCAATCAGTTGTTCGCGTTGATGGATTTTACCGGAATGAAACGGCGAGGCATTGAGCGTTAACGCCAGTTCGGCACCCGCTTGCCGGTTTTTGGCAAGGATGCCGGACTGCCAAACGTCCTCGCAAATAGTGAGTGCGATGCGCGTATCCTTGACTTGGATCAAGCAGGTTTCGGTACCCTCGGTAAAATAGCGTTTCTCATCAAACACGCCGTAATTGGGCAAGGCGTTCTTCCGGTAACTGGTTAAAACCTTGCCGTCTCTAAGTACCGCCGCGCTATTGTAAAGCCGGCCTTGCCAAAGTTCCGGGTAGCCCACCACAATATCGATGCCGTGGCTGTGGCGGGCAATGCTGTCCAGGGCTATAGCCGCCTGCGCGATAAAATCCCGGCGCAGCAACAAATCCTCGGGCGGATAACCGGTCACCGCCAGTTCGGTGAACAACACCAGATCGGCACCTAGAGTATCGCGTGCGTGTAAAACGGCGTCGATGA
>PERF01000096.1 GCA_002928495.1 Methylobacter sp.
GGGGTAATTGTTCCCAGTTTTTCGGCAATGAATTTTTCTCGCTCCGGCAATACGTCTTGTAAACCATCAATGCGTTTCCATTGGGGTACTAAAGGCGACTCAAAATTTGCTTGAGGCGCATACTTTGAAAAGTCCATGCGCCGATATGGGTGGATGTAACGCGGACAATTTACAAATATTTCCTTGACGGTAACGCGAACCACTAATTCTGAACCGTGAAATTCCTTGATGAGCGGATCTTGTCGGTTAACGCTGGCTGTGCCATGAACGCGCACACGATGCGGAGTTTCAAAATCAATAAAAAGCATTCCTATCTTGTTGTTGCCGTTTATGTTGCCCAAGGACAGAAACATACCATTGCCATCGTAGCTTGGAAAAGCAATGGTCCGGTTATCGACGACTTTGACAAAGCCGGGCATGCCGCCTTTGTGGGAACAGGTTGGGTAACCGCGATGGTCAATGGAAGTGAGAAAAAACATGTCTCTGCTTTCTATGAAAGCTTTATGTTCGTCGGTTACTTCCGGCAACACGATAAATTCTTTAACTCGGTCAGCTAAATTTGCGGTCTCAAATTCTTGCTGCAAAAGCTTATGTTGTTCGCCATAGAGTTCGTCCATCTCAGCTCCTAAGGTTATTAAGTTGGGGTCAGTCGGAACCTCAAACTACAAGAACACACACTAAAAAAGTGTATAACACTTATGCACTTATAGATTTGCCGCAAACTATAGCCAATATATTTTTTGCAAGCAAGTTTAAATGTTAGAGCAAAAAACACCGGTTACCAAACCTGTAAAGTTGCTTGATCCAACCCGTGTAAGCTGCTTTAGCGCATGCATGATTGACATCCACGTGTTGAACCAAGGCGGCACGGGCGTAGTCAGCCTTTTAGACTGTCTGTGAATTAGACATGCGCGAGTTCGCCAGCGGCAATGGGAGAAAAATCATGTGGATTTGGCTATTGGTTGTAATTGTGTTGTTTGTGTTGGGCAGCGCGCTGATTTTGCTACGGTCGGCGAATTTTCCCAAGTTGCCGAAAAATGTCAAAAGCCAGCCTTATGAAGACGATGACAGCAGCGGTGGTGAGACCTCAGGCTTTGTTGACGTGCAGAATAAAAGTAACCGGGCCGTCGTTGAGCAGGCTGACTTTCATGTCGGCGCCGAATTCGCCGAAGGCGGTTTTAGGGTAAGCGGCAAGCGCTTGTTGTTGTAGGGATTGAAATATGGCTTTGCCGTGTTCCGGCGAAGCCGCCTTGGAAAAGCTGGGCCGGTTGCCGCTGTTGGTATCGGCGGCTAAAGTAAACTGCGGGATTAGCAGTAACCCGCCATCGATGTCGCGCAGACTTAAGTTCATGCGGTCGTTGGTATCGGCAAAAACGCGGTAGTTTAAGATTTTTTCCAGCAATTTTGCGGCATGCCGGTAGGTGTCGTCTTTCTCAACGGCGACTAAGGCCATGATTCCGGTGTCGATTTGACCGATGATTTGGTTGTCGACACTAACGTTAGAACTAGTTACGCGCTGAATAACTGCAAGCATGGGCAAACCTTATCGATTCATTTGCCTTATTATACAAGTAAGGAGCCTAGCAATAAGTTAATCTGAATGTGCCGGGTTTAAAACAAGGCTTAAAAGCGGGGCCTGGCGGCTAAGTGTCGCCAGGCTTTAGAAGGACTTCATTTCCATGTGAAAAATTGGTTAGGGTGTTCTCCTGTTTACTTAGTTTGTTTGCTCGTCGGACTGCATTTTATGGTTTAAACGGATATTGCTGAAAATTGCCGCGGAAGCAAACAATACGGTGGAGACAATGTATTCGCCGGAGATGAAACCAAAAATTCCGCTAGCGAATATCAGGCCAATCAAAACATCTTTTTGTAAATCAGTCATTTTTCTATCCTCATCAAGTAATTAACAGAGTTTGCGTAAACGCAATATCAATATAGCGCTATTCGTACGATTAACAATGCGATAAAAATTCCATAAATTGTTTCCTTTTTAGAAATTATTATTAGCTGTCTTTCTGATAAAAACAATAGCACGGCGCTAGGTTTTTAGTAGTCCGGATACTTAGTTCTGAGAATTGGTTGGCAATAAAAAGAAGCTGGCGAGAGTACACTGCGCCAGCTTTGGAGCGAGGAGACTTTGTTCTGATATATCAGGCGGTTAGCGATTGCCTAGGTAGGAGCCGGCGGCGGCGCCAAGGCCTGCGGCAATCGGGTCGCCGTTGCCGATTTCATAACCGATAACGCTGCCCAGCACGCCGCCGACTAAACCGGTGCCGGTATGCTGGTTGTAGTATCCATAGTGGGGTTGCTGCACGGGATAATATTGAACCGGCGGCGGTGCGTAATGCACAGGCGGTTGTACAACATAGGCCGGTGCATGATGCCTAGCATAATACCCAGGGTGGACATAGTGATGGCCGTAGTGATGTCCATGGCCATGACCGTAGTGGTGACCATGATGCGGATGGTGATCCTCATGGTCATGATGTTCGGCAGCCGCCAATGATGAATAAAACAGAGCTGATGTGATAATTAAGCTGGTACTGAGTAATTTTTTCATTGTTTTTCTCCTGATTTAAACCAATTGTTACTGGCATTTCTAAAAGCTTGGAGAAAGTTTAGAGTGTTCAGCCTGAATGAGAGCTTAACTAATTTTTTTTTCGGGATTTGAATACGGTAAACCCAAATACGGGTCAATGTCAGAGATGACCTTGCTCAGGATGGCGATAATAAAAAGGGATCAGTATAAATATCCGCCAGAGACGCACCTTTTAAAAAGGCCTGCTTTTTGAATTGGCTGACCATTTCCGGGTGGCCGCAAATATAAACCCGCCAATTTTTCAAGTTGCTGAGTGTCGCTATGGCGATATCGTTGGCCCGGCCGGAACAATACTGCGGGTTTTCGGTGCCGCCGGAAATACAGGGAAAATAGTTGACGTTAGGATAAGCTGCCGCCAGCTCCCGCATTGCTTCAACCAGATACAAGCCTTCGGCTTCACGGCTGCCGTGAAAAAGATAGGCCGGGCCGGTATGGCCTTGCGCTAACGCGTCGGTAAGAATGCCAGCCAAAGGCGCCAGGCCGCTACCGGTAGCCACCATTAACAAGCTTTGTTGCGGGCGGTCCGGTAAGTAGTAGCAGGTTCCTTGAGGTTTCGAAACACTGATTTTCTCGCCGATTTGTGCTTCATTGTGCAGCCAGTTGCTGAATTTTCCGCCGGCCAGCCGGCGTAT
This sequence comes from Methylobacter sp., assembly GCA_002928495.1. Taxonomy (GTDB): domain Bacteria; phylum Pseudomonadota; class Gammaproteobacteria; order Methylococcales; family Methylomonadaceae; genus WM-3-3. The sequence goes on from PERF01000096.1 coordinate 3,232, forward strand.
ATGTAGCTGGATGGTGTTATCCGGCCGCGGCGGATTGGCGATTGAGTAACTGCGTGTCAAACCGTCCCCGCGCTGCAAATTAACAAACTGCCCGGCTTTAAAATCAAATGGCTGTTCAAAACCCAGAGTTAATTCAAGAATTTGGCTGTTGAGCATTTTTTTGCCGGCGATAGCCACATCAACATAAATATCCTGGTGTGATGGCACCTGTACGACCATATTTTCATCAGGCCGGCATTGACAGGCGAGAAAATAGCCTTGGGCTTTTTGCGTGTCTTTGAGTCCGGTCTGGCTGCCAGGGGGCGGGGCAATATCCAGGCTTTTCAGTAGACAGCTGTGGCAAGTGCCTTTTTTACAGGCGTAGGAGATGGCTATACCAGCGTTCAATAAAATATCAAGAACACTGGTTTGCGGCGGGCAATGCAAGGTTTGGCCGTTTATGGTTATTGTAGGCATGGTTTCACCCAAACTATGGCTAATAAAAAAGGCGGCTGTTACGCCGCCTTATAGCTGTCGTTTTTAAAACGTGTTATTTGCCGAGAACGTCATGACGTGCGCCTTCGGCGATGGCAGCGGCTTCCGCGATTAATTCATTCGGCACGTTCAACTCTTGCATGGTGGCGCCCAGATGCTCCATAACCGCGTCAAAATGGGAATCATCCAAGCCCATTTTTACCAGATGGGCGTGGGCTTCACGCATGTCTTTACCGGTATAGTTGTTAGGTCCGCCAAATGCCATGGTAAAAAAGGCTTTTTGTTTGGCGAGTTGGGTTTCCATATCTTTGCCGTCAAAAAAACGGTTGATACGATAATCTTCCAGCACTTTACGGTAAAAAGTTTCAACCGCCGCGCTAACGGCTGCTTCGCCGCCGATGCGGTCATAGAGCGATTCACTCATATTTTTCCTCCTGATTATTTTAGGTTAGCGTTTGTTGTAATGCTTGCAGTTGGTAGCAAGATAACAAAACTGAAATTCTTTTACAATAAATATATGTTAAAAGTATTTTTAGTAATAGGCGTTTGTTATCATGCTATCGGATTAATGATAACCCGATAGCGGGTGAGGTTAAAAATTTGGGCAATCGCCAGCAACAGATTCTTAAATTATTGTTGGATAACCGGCAAGGGTTAAGCATTGACCAAGTTGCCAATGCCTTATCGATTTCCCGCAATGCCGTTCAACAACATTTTGCCGGTTTGGAAAAAGAAGGCCTTGTCGAAACCGGGCAGTTAGACAAAACAGCGGGGCGGCCTGTTCGGCGTTTTGTGTTAACTGAGAAAGGCATAGACAGTTTTCCCAAGCAATATGCCTGGTTTTCCGGCTTGCTGGTTGCCGACCTTAAGTCCACGATGGGTAGCGAGCCGTTTAAGGCGTATTTAGGTAAGCTAGGGAATGCTTTAGCGCAAACGCTGAGCCACCGCTTTGCCGGGAAAACTTTGCCGCAGCGCGTTCAAGAACTGACCGCCGTGATGACCGGATTGGGTTTTGAGGCTAAAGTCATTGAGGAGCCGGCGAGCGATGAACTTGTGGTTGAAGCCGTCAATTGCATCTATCACGATCTGGCGCAAACCCACCAGGAAATTTGTGAGTTCGACAAAGCCTTAATAAAGGCATTATTATCCACGGAGATTGAGTTGGTAACCTGTATGGCTAAAGGTGACCATCAATGCCGATTCAAAATCCAGCCATAGTGTTTTATACCCCGTGTCAACTTTTCCCAGGAGCCGGTCATGAGTTTAATACGCCAGGATGATGTGATTCAAAGCGTTGCGGATGCGTTGCAATTTATTTCCTATTACCATCCGCTTGATTTCATAAAAGCTTTGCACCAAGCCTACCTGAAAGAACAAAGCCAGCCGGCAAAAGATGCCATTGCCCAGATTTTAATCAATTCCAAAATGTGCGCCGAGGGGCACCGGCCGATTTGCCAGGATACCGGCATTGTTGTAGCGTTTATCAAGGTTGGCATGGATGTGCGCTGGCAAGCCGAGCTAAGTTTGGTTGAAATGGTGAATGCCGGTGTCAGGCAGGCGTATACGCATCCGGATAATGTGCTAAGAGCCTCGATTTTGGCTGATCCGGCCGGTAAACGTGTTAATACTAAAGACAATACCCCGGCAGTGGTTCATGTCGAGCTGGTTCCGGGCGATACCGTAGAGATTGAAATTGCCGCGAAAGGAGGTGGGTCGGAGGCAAAAGCAAAATTTGCCATGCTTAATCCATCCGACAATATTATTGATTGGGTGTTGAAAATGGTACCGTCTATGGGTGCCGGCTGGTGTCCGCCAGGGGTGTTGGGCATCGGTATCGGTGGCACTGCGGAAAAAGCCTTATTGTTAGCGAAACAGGCTTGCATGCGGCCGATTGATATACAGGATTTGATCGCTAAAGGCCCTGATACCACGCTGGAAGCCATGCGTTTGGAGTTATACGAAAAAGTTAACGCGCTAGGCATCGGTGCGCAAGGACTAGGCGGTTTGACGACCGTGCTGGATGTTCAAATATTGGATTATCCAACGCATGCCGCTAACAAGCCGGTCGCTATTATCCCCAACTGCGCGGCCACCCGGCATGCGCATTTTGTGTTAGACGGGTCCGGCGCGGCCAGCTTTAATCCACCCAAACTGGAAGATTGGCCCGATATTGTTTGGAGCGCCGGGGAGTCGGCCAGGCGGGTTAATTTGGATAAGTTAACCCAGGACGATATTAACCAATGGCAGCTGGGTGAAACTTTATTGTTGAGCGGCACATTGCTAACCGGCCGCGATGCCGCCCACAAGCGCATAGCCGAATTACTGCAATCAGGCCAGGGTTTACCGGAAAATGTCGATTTTAAAGGCAAGTTTATTTACTACGTGGGGCCGGTCGATCCCGTTGGCGATGAAGTGGTAGGGCCAGCGGGCCCGACTACGGCAACACGGATGGATAAGTTTACCGGGCTGATGCTTGAAAAAACCGGAATTTTGGGCATGATCGGCAAAGCCGAACGCGGCGATGAAGCCATCGCCGCGATAAAAAAACATGCCGCCGTCTATTTGATAGCGGTCGGCGGGGCGGCTTATCTGGTTTCCAAAGCGATCCGAAAAGCGCGCGTGGTAGCGTTTGAGGATTTAGGTATGGAAGCCATACACGAGTTTGTCGTTGAAGATATGCCGGTCATGGTGGCGGTGGATGTCAACGGGCAGTCAGTCCATCATATCGCACCAAAACAATGGCAGGCTAAAATTGGCATAATTCCAGTGGTGCAAGGTTAGGTGCTTTAACCCTGCACGATATAGCCGGTTAGGTAGGTTGGTTGTTGTCGACCAGGACTTTAATGGATTGGCCTGGTTTTAGTTTGTCGATGTTGCTGCCGGCATTCCATTTGTGCAAATCCGACAACGAGACGTTAAATTTTCTGGAAATTTGCATTAGCGAATCGCCGGGTTTGACGGTATAGCGGATCAAGCGGGGCGTTGATGTTGACGTCGATGTTGCTAACGGCTGGTCATCAGAAGATTTTATGGTGATTTTTTGGCCGGGCACCAAGGCCGATTTTGGCGAAATCTTATTCCAGTTGGCTATGTCTTGCGAGCTAACCGAAAAGTTTTGCGCAATTCTAAAAAAGGTATCGCCCTTTTTAACGGTGTAAGTTTGGGTATTTCCGGTCTTGGCTTTGGCTTTAATGGCTGCGGAAGCCGAGTTAACCGGCAACACGGTATGCACACTTTTTGAGTTTTCGCGTGCCAGGGCCAGAGCAGGCACTTTCAACACTTCACCGGTTTTCACAAGGCCAGCCTTCATGTGGTTGAGTTTGCGTAACTCAGCCATGCTGGTGTGGTATTTTCTGGCGATAGCGGCCAGGGTCTCCCCGCGGGCAACTTTATGCTGGGCGCTGGTTTTGCCGGTAGGCTCTGAGTCGGCGTCCGAAGACGCGTTTTTTACGGGCAGATGTTTGGCGGTTTTTTCTTCGGCATAACGGCGTTGTGCCACGCGGTCTTCAAAAGGCAGTTCGGCCAGATTCTTTTTGAAAGCATGGACTTGGTCAACCGGGATTAACAGCCGGTGAGGGCCGTTCGGGTCGGTGCTCATGCGGTTAAAGCCGGGATTCAGTTTTAAAAAGTCTTCCAGCGGCGTATTGGCCATTTCCGCGGCTTTATCCAAATCCAATTGGGATTTAATGTCTATGACTTCAAAAAACGGTTGATTGGGTATTTGCTGCAGCGGAATATTGTACTCATCGGCATGGGCGAATAATTTGGCAATGGCCAACAAGCGTGGTACATAGTTAGTAGTTTCTTCCGGTAAATTCAGCGACCAGTAATCGGTTGGTAGCGAGAGTTCCTGATTTCTGGCAATGGCTTTTCGAACATTGCCTTTGCCGTAATTGTAAGAAGCCAAGGCCAGATACCAGTCACCGCCGAATTCTTCATTAAGTTGCTTTAAAAAAGTGGTGGCGGCTTGGGTTGAGGCATAAATATCGCGTCTGCCGTCATACCAGGTTGTCTGCTTTAAACCGAACAAGCGTCCGGTTTGCGGAATAAATTGCCAAAGTCCGGAGGCGTCGCTTTTGGAATAGGCTTCAGGCCGGAAAGCGCTTTCAACAACCGGAAGCAAGGCCAGTTCACCGGGTAATTCTTTATCTTCTATTTCATTGAGGATAAGGTGTAAATACGGCTCAGCCCGTTGCTGTATGCGGGCAATGTAATCCGGGTGCTGAAGATACCATTTTAATTCGCGGTCGATGCGTTCGTGTTCGATTTCAGGCAGGGCGTATAACGAAAGCAACCGGTCCCATACTGTTTTGATTGGCCCGTTGTGTTGTTTGCCTTGGTTGGCTCGGGAAAATTTGAGTTTGTTTTTATTCTGGTTATTCCGATTTTTATAGAGATAATAATCGTCCGTTGCTTCTAAAGGCGTTTGCTCGGATATCCGCAAAGGTTCTTGAGGCGACTGCGAACAACCGGTTACGATTAAACAAATCATAAGAAATTGAACTGACCTGTTAAAATTAACGTACATCATCAAATCCTGACTGTAAAGTTTATTATCAACATTGTCTTATTATAGCTTGTTTTTATTTAAAATCATCAAAACCAATTATTTGCAGGCCGATTAAATATACTATTGGACCGAAATCATGAAACGTAATTTTCTGTTTGATTGGTATGAATCGCCTAGAGGTAAGCTTTTGAAAGCGCTGGAAATTGACTACATAAAGCGGTCAATAACAGTCAGTTGCAAGCAAACTATTCTGCAAATTGGCGGATTGGGCTGGGAAAACGAATTCGTCGATTGTTCATTTTACAAATACTACACGATTCTGGATGCAAAATGTTTGGGTTTTTCCGAAGCGCTTAAAATTCAAGCCAAATCGCATAGCCTTCCTATACAGACAGCCAGCGTGGACATGATCATCCTGCCACACATGCTCGAGTTCGACGCACACCGGTTTCAAACCGTCCGCGAAGTGGAACGCGTATTGAAGCCGGAGGGAATTGTCGTCATATTGAATTTTAATCCCTGGAGTTTGTCGGTGCGTTACCAATATCTGTGGAATAAAACCCTGGCTGATTCCTGGAACGGGCATTTTATTTCCAAGTCACGTATTATCGATTGGCTGAAAGTATTGAATTTTGAAGTCACCGTGGCTTCTGAGTTTCAGTTCAGTTCAGTAAAGTCCGCCTACGGTAAATTTGCCGCTAAGAGTCATGCTTTTTCTGCGGCTGCCTACGCCGTAAAAGCAATCAAACGGCGTTATAATCCCATTCCATTGACACCGGTTTTAGAACTTAAACCGAAATTGGTGCTGGCAAATTCCATTAATCGTTTAAACCACTCCAATGACTGAGCCGGTAATCATATACACAGACGGCGCTTGCCGAGGAAATCCAGGTCCCGGTGGTTGGGGAGCCGTTTTAAAGTACCGGGACAAAGTTAGAGAACTGTACGGTGGTGAATTGAATACAACTAATAACCGTATGGAGCTGATGGCCGTTATTCAAGCGCTGGAGACATTAAGCAGACCGTGTCAGGTAAGTATTTATGCCGATTCGAACTATGTGCTCAAAGGTATTACCGAGTGGATAGAGCAATGGAAGCTTCGGGGTTGGCGAACCGCAGCAAAAAAACCGGTAAAAAATGAAGAGCTGTGGCGCCGTTTGGATGAGGCGATTATCCGGCATCAAATTCAATGGCATTGGATAAAAGGCCATTCCGGCGACGCCGGTAATGACAGAGCGGATGCATTAGCAAATCTGGGTGTTGATTCGATAACGAATAACGGCAATTAGCGCCCGATCCAATTTCCCCGGTACTGTGGATTTTGCGGGTATGCGTTGGCGGGTGGTGGATAATGATTGCCGTAGCCGGGCGCTGGCGCGTATGAAGGCGGCGTTCTGAAAGTATCCCGGTAACCGTTATAGTAACGGAACGCACCACGGCTGGGATCATTTAAAACATTCGGATTATTATTGTACGGCTGTTCGTAGCGGTTATAACCGGGATAATTGCCGGGGTATTGCGGTTGACCATTGTAATAATTGTCCCGCCTGATAATTCGCCTGCCGTCGTCAATATATTCGCCGCTTTCAGGGTAGCCGTCGTTATTCTGAGGATATTGCTGGTAGTCGTAGCCGGGAGCGGCTGCAGGCGGCTGGTAGGGGTAATCGTTTGCGGTTTCGCCAACACTTGCGGTGGAAACTGCAAATATGGCCAAGCCGGTTAAAAGGGTGCTGTTTTTCATGATTTTTACCCAAATGAATTATGGTACGGAGGCGAAGAAAGTGGCAACTTGGGCCATGTCCTCTTCGGATAAATTAGAGCTGATTGCTTTCATCGTGCTATTTTTGCGGCTACCGTTTTTAAAATTCCGCAACTGTTTCACCAAATAGTCTGCATGTTGACCGGCTAATCTGGGTGTTTGTGCACTACCCAGGCCATTTTTGCCGTGGCAGCCCATACACATTCCAGCTTTTTCTTGGCCAATTTTGGCAATCTGGGAATTGTCTCCGGCTTTTCCTGGCGGCAAGGATGCAAAATGAGCGGCCAGATTGTTCATATCCGCCGTCGTTAGGCTTTTGGCCATGGATTGCATGACCGGATCAATTCTTTGGTCGGCTTTGAAGGCTTGGAGTTGGTTGACAAGGTAACCGGGTTTCTGGGCGGCAAGGTTTGGCCATTGAGCCGTTTTGCTTATGCCATTATGACCGTGGCAACCCGAGCAATTATCCGCTAAGGATGCGCCGGCATTCGGGTCTGCCGAGTGGGCCGGGAAGCTGAATAGTGAGAATAAAAATAATGCGATATAGTGAGGTTGAATTAAGGCCTTCATGGCTTGTACCTCGCGTTTTTTAGTTATTATTTTTTCATAATAGCCAAAAAAACGCTTAAA
>PERF01000097.1 GCA_002928495.1 Methylobacter sp.
GGAAAGAACATACGCAATCACCAGTTCCGGTAGCTTTGGCCGGACTGCTTACGCTCTTGCTGGCCGTACTGGTAGAGAAATTTTCGCTTCAACAAACCCGCAGGATCATCCGGAATCCGGTTTAACCATTGCTGGTTAGCCTGGGTTTTTTCATCACGCAATTGTTCTAAGGCTTGTGTTTGCTGCTGTTCGGCAGTGGCTTTGTCATGGTTTTGATCGTCTTTAGGCAGTGGCGATTCTTGGGCTTGTTCGGCTTGCTTTTCTTGAAGGTTTTGTGAATCTTGTGGTTGGCCTTGTTCCGATTGCTGCTCTTCTGCCGCTTGTTGGTCATCTTCGTTGGCTTCGCTTTGCCGGCTGTCGGCGTTTTCCTGAGGTTGTGGCGAATCCTGCTGCTGGTTGTCTTGGTTGTCGTTTGACTTTTGTTTTTTCTGATCTTGCGGGTTTGATTTGTCGGAATTGGATTGTTGGTTTTGTTTTTGGTCTTGCTGTTGTTTTTCAAGCTGTTTTTGCACCAACGCTTTATTGTATTGCGTATCAGCATCATCAGGCTTTTGTTTTAAAGCCTGGTCATAAGCCGAAATCGCATCTTCAAGTTTACCGGCTTTTGCCAAGGCATTGCCCTGGTTGTAAAAATCATCCGCAGTTTTAGGTTGCTGTAAATTTTGCAATGCTTGTTCGTAATGCCCGGATTTGTATTGGGCAGCGGCTTTCCACGCCGGATTTTCAAACAATTGTTCGGCTTTGGCGTAATCGCCTTCTCGAAAAGCCCGGTGCGCTTGTTGGTTTTTGGTCTGCCACAGTTCATTCCAGCTCAAAGCGTAACCGGTTTCAGGCCAGGGCAGCAGTATAATCAGGAAGATCAATAGACCTCTTCTGAATAACAATGCCGCTAGCGGCAAAATCGGCAGGATCAGCCAGGGGCCTTTGTCGCTCCATTGCTCCAAAAGTAAATCGCGTTTTTGCTTGTCGTGGGTTGCCGCTTCCGCTTGGCTGGTAAACCGGTTAACCGCGATGACATCGCTATCATTACTGCCCATTAGCTGAAAGATGCCATGACCGGCTGCGGCCATCTGTTTGAGGCCGGCTATATCCAATCGGGGCACAATAATATCGCCGTTGTCGTCTTTAACAAAACCGCCGGCCCCGGTGGCGATAGGCGCGCCGTCTTCTGTGCCCACGGCTAATACCGATAAGCGGTAGCGGTTAGAACTGTTGATTTCCGGGAAGGTATCCGCGCGCGCCACGCCATCGGTAACCAGTAAAATATCGCCAGTCTGCTGGCCCGACTGCTTGAGCAAATCCGCGGCTTTTGCCAGTGCCGCCGTGGTATTGTTGCCCTGGTTGGGCATAATTTTGGTGGTTAACGCCTCCAACTGGCTGGCAATGGTTTGGGTGTCGTCGGTTAATGGCGTAACGACATAAGGCTCGGCGGCATAAACCAGCAAAGCGGTTTGGCCGTCTTTGCGCTGTTTTAAGATATCGGCGATTTTATAACGGGCCCGGATCAAACGGCTGGGCTTGATATCAGCCGCGTCCATGGATACCGATAAATCCAAAGCGATCACCAGCGCCGAATCGTTGCGGAAGACCGGGGAAGGTAATCTTTGCCAAGTGGGGCCGGCCAAGGCGATTATCATCAGCCAACCCGCCAAGGCACCGCCGCCAAGCTGCCAGCGCCGGGTTTTAACCGGTTTGTTTTGCAATAAATAAGGCAATAACTCCGCATCGCAAACCGCAGACCAATTGCCTTGACGTAACCGGCTGCGCAGCAATAACAGCAAAATCGCCACGAAAGGCAGTAATGCCAACAGCCAATAAGGTCTTAAAAAATGGAATTCCGACATCATGCAAGGTTTAACCGGGCCAATGCTATCACAGCCGCAAGCAACAGCGACAACGACAGCGGCCAATAGTACAGTTCTTGTACCGGACGGAAATATTGTTTGTCTTTTTCCACCGGCTCCAGTTGGTCCAGCAAGGTATAAATTTTATTCAAGTCTTCGGTATTTCGGGCGCGGAAATAAACGCCGCCGGTTTTTTCGGCAATCGCGGTCAAGGTTTTTTCATCCAGATCCTGTGACGGGTTGACTTTATGAGTGCCGAAAAAATTCCTGACCAGCATTTCATCGGCGCCTATCCCTATCGTGTAAATTTTCAAGTGGTTTTCCGCCGCCAGTTCTGCTGCTTTTAACGGCGTGACTTCGCCTGCCGTATTGGCGCCGTCGGTCATTAAAATCAGCACCCGGCTGTTAGCCGGCTGATTTTGCAAACGCTTGACGGCTAAACCGATGGCATCGCCGATGGCGGTGTTGTCGCCGGCCAAACCGATGGCGGATTCATTCAATAAAGTGTTTACGGTCTTGCGGTCGAATGTTAACGGGGTTTGCAGATAAGCTTTGGTTCCGAACAAAATCAGACCGATGCGGTCGCCCAAGCGACGGTCGATAAATTCACTGGCCACTTGCTTAGTGGCGGTAAGCCGGTCTACGGTTTTGTTATTCAGTATAAAATCCTGTTCTTCCATACTGCCCGACAAGTCCACCGCCAGCATCAGATCGCGCCCGCTGACCGCCTGCTCTATGGGGTCCCCCAGCCATTGCGGCCTGGCGGCGGCGATTACCAACAATAACCAGGATAAAGCCGCCAATACTAAAGGCCATTGTCGGTGTTGGCCGGCCTTAGCAGGCTGGCTTCCGGCGAAATCCTCCAAAAACGGTACTTTTAATGCGGCTTGTTCTACCGGTACCTGGGCCGGCAGCAGCCATCTTAACACCAAGGGTAAGGGTAAAACGGCAAGTAGCCAAAGCCATTCCAGATGAATCATGGTTTACGTTTGCTTTGCAGGTTTAGCCAGGTCTCGCACAAATCAACCAATTGCTTTAGCTCGGCTGCGCTGATGCCGGCCGGTTGATAGTGCGCATCGCCTAAAAACCGGCCAATGCCGGAAGAAAATGCCGTGGTTTTACCGGTACGGTCCAGATATTCCAACCAGGCCGAACCTGTCAGCGCAGCGGTGTGTTGGCGGCCATCGGTGGCCATGGCGACGCGTCTGGTTAAAATCGCCAAGGCATTAAGTTTTTGTTCAGGCGTTAATTGGCTGTGTTGCGTCATGTCTTTTAATAATCGCCGGGCGGATTTTACCGGGCTGGGGCTAAGCCAATGTTTGATCAACCAGATCCCAAAAATTACCCCAGCCAGCAGCAACCACCAACCGATTGCAGGCGGCCACCAGGCGATTAGATCGGAAAACCAGCTATCGGCACCCGGCAAGTGAATATCTCTTAACGGCAGCTGTTCAGGCGGCATAGCTTAAAGATACCTGGGTTTTAAACACTGAACCGGATCTTGCAAGGTACTGCACTCAAGGAACAGCAAGCCTAATTTACTGGCCAGTGTTTGTAAGTACTGCACATGGTGGGCAAAACGTTGTTGATAAGCCAACAGCTTTTGCTGGTCGGCGGCATCCACCACCACTTCTTTCACGGAATCGGTAAACCGGTAACGGCCTTGGTTGGGCAAGGCTTTTTCCAAGGGATCGTAAATCATCACCAACGCAACATAACAATGCTGTGCCAATTTGGCCAAAAAGGTTTCAGCTTTGGCATCCATGCCACGGAAATCACTGATGATGTAAACCTGACTGCCGGGCCGTGCATGTTGCACTAATCTGGCGAAAACCTGGTCCAGGGTGACTGCGTTGGTTGAATCATAATCGGTATTTACCAAGGCGCTTAACAATCGCAATACGCCGGTCTTGCCGTTTTTGGGTTTAAGCTCCAAGCATTGGCCGCCGTTAAAAATCTGGCCGCCGATGCGGTCGCCTTGGTATTGGGCTGCCCATGCCAGTAGCGCGGCAATCTGCGCCGCCAAAACCGACTTGAATACGCCCCGGGTGGCAAAATGCATGGCCGGGCGGTTGTCTACCGAGATAAAAATCGGCTTTTCGCGCTCTTCCCGGAATAACTTGGTATGCGGTTTGCCGCGCCGTGCAGTGACTTTCCAGTCTATGCTGCGCACGTCATCGCCATGTTGGTATAACCGCGCCTCATCAAACTCCATGCCGCGACCTTTAAAACGCGAAACGTAGCCACCACTTTGCTGAGCCTTGATTAGAGGCTGGCGCAAACTGAGTTTAGATGCCGCTTGCGCCAGATTTATCAAGGCTTTTAGCGTAATTTTCACTCGGCTTTCGTTATCGCCGGATACGCCTGCGGTGGACTGATTGAAATTCATCAAGGAACAGCAATCCGGTTAATCAATTCCCTGATGCAGTGGTCGGTGGTAATGCCTTCCGCTTCGGCTTCATAAGACAAAATCAACCGGTGTCTTAATACATCGAAGGCCAGTTCCTGTATGTCTTCCGGTGTCACATAATCGCGTTGCGCCAGCCAGGCCCTGGCTCGGGCGCAACGGTCCAAGGCTATGCTCGCTCTGGGGCTGGCGCCGTATTGCAGCCAAGCCGACAAATCCGCCCCGTAAACCGCCGGGTTGCGGGTTGCCAGAATAATTTGCAGCAGATAATCTTCCAGATTTTCCGCCATGTACAATTCCAAAATCTGATTTCTGGCCTCAAACAAAACGCTTTGTTCCAAGGCTTCAAAACCGTCGTTGATTTTGACCGATTGCTGTTTGGCTTCAGCGCGGGCCAGCTGCAAGATATGTTTTTCGTGCTCGGCCTTGGGATAATCGATTTTGATATGCAATAAAAACCGGTCTAACTGCGCTTCCGGTAACGGGTAAGTGCCTTCCTGTTCGATTGGATTTTGCGTGGCCATGACCATAAACAGCTTAGGCAAGGCGTAAGTCGCCTGACCGACGGTAATCTGCCGTTCAGCCATGGCTTCCAATAACGCGGACTGCACTTTAGCGGGCGAGCGGTTGATTTCGTCGGCTAAAATCAAATTATGAAACAACGGACCTTTCTGAAATTCGAACGATCCTAACTGGGGCCGGTAAATTTCCGTGCCGGTCAAATCGGCCGGCAGCAAATCCGGGGTGAACTGTACGCGGTGAAAATCGGCCTTAATACCTTTGCTGAGAATGTTGATGGCCCTGGTTTTCGCCAATCCCGGCGCGCCCTCCACCAAGATATGGCCGTCCGCCAATAAACCCACCAGCATGCGCTCAACCAGCAAATCCTGGCCGATAATTTCCTGATGAATATAATTTTTTAAACGGATTAAAGCGGCTTGAGTTGAATTAGGTTCTGACATGATCCTGTTTTTTGTAGTGGTTCCTATGCCTTCGTTATCGGCTCATCAATACAATGCCAATCGCGCAAGAGACTGCTTTCTGCTTGGTAAAACAAATTTAATCAAAAAAGGTTCCCTATTCTAGTACAGTTGAAAGCCGGCTTCACAGAGATTAACTTTGTTAATTAGCCAGGGACAAGTTGTGCATAAACTCTGAAAAAAACTACCGTGGAAATTTATCCACAACCCGGACACAGCCTAAATTTGACTAAACCCCAGTTCACTCAATGTATTAAGCGTATGATTAAAAAACGAATAACTGGGTTATCAACGGAAAAGTCGACGACTAATAAAGAAAATATTAAAAAAGATTAAGTTAAATTAATTACTATAAAAATATCTCCTATACTCTTAAAATCAGGTTTTAAAGGGGAGAGACAATGCGTATCATCGTTATCGCTGTATTCAGTTGTTTAACCGTAACGGCTCAGGCCGGGGTTTATAAATGCGTTAATGATTCCGGTAAAACAGTTTACAAATCAACGCCTTGCTCAGACGAACAAAGCAAACAAGAATTAAATTTAAAAACCGGCGTTAAAGTTGATCTGGCTGAAAAAGAACAAGCGGAAAAACAGCAACACCAGCTGCAAAAAGAACAAGCCCAACAAAATCAACAAGAACAAAACAAAGTTGAACAAATTAGACAAAAAGCGGCTGACGAAAATGCCAAAAGCCAGTTTTTAATTAAAAATCATCCCGAACAATTTTCTTCATTTGCTATTCCAGCCTACAAACCGGATAATTTGCCGGCCTTTGCTGCCGGTTTAGCCAACAAATTACCTGAAATTGAACGCTTGCGCCGGGTTGCTGCGGAAAAAGCGTTGGCTACCGGACAATGTAAACGCGTGGAAGCTTCCGAACTTAGCGAAAAAACCAGTGAAAATGAGATTTTTATTCGGGTAAACTGCAGTTCAGCAAAGACCTTTGAATTCAGTGCGCAACAATTACCCGATACCTGATGAACGCCGCCAAAACCATTTTAATTACCGGTTGCTCAACCGGCATTGGTTATTGCACTGCAGTGCAGTTAAAACTTCGTGGTCACAGGGTAATTGCAACGGCGCGTAAGGCTCAGGACGTTGAGCGTTTACAAAACCAGGGGTTTGAAAGCTTACAGCTGGATTTAGCTGATTCTCACAGTATTGCGCAAGCCGTTGACGCTGTCATTGCACTAACCGGTGGGCAGTTGGATGTTTTATTCAATAATGCCGCCTTCGGCCAGCCAGGCGCGGTAGAGGATTTATCCCGGGACACTTTACGTTTTCAATTCGAAACCAATGTTTTCGGAACTCAAGAGCTTACCAACCGGATTATTCCGCTGATGCGCAAGCAAGGACAGGGCCGGATCATCTACAACAGTTCGGTTCTGGGATTTGTCGCCATGAGCTACCGGGGCGCTTACAATGCCAGCAAATATGCGCTTGAAGCTCTGGCGGATACGCTTAGGTTGGAGCTTAGAGGTTCCGGTATTCAAATTTCTCTGATTGAGCCGGGTCCGATTTTAAGTGATTTCAGAAAAAACGCCTTGGTGCTTTATCAACAAAATATCCTTAGTGAACACAGCCCACATAAGCAAATTTACGCAAAAATCATAGACCGTCTTAAAGCCGAAGGTGCTGCCGCACCGTTTACCCTGCCAGCTGAAGCGGTAGCGCAAAAAGTCATTCATGCCGTGGAAGCTAAGCGCGCTAAAATCCGTTATTATGTAACTTTTCCCACCTATTTATTGGGTTTTCTCAAACGGGTTTTACCGGATGCCTGGCTGGACGCCATTCTTGTTAAAATCCAATAATGCAAGGCTTGGAAGAGTTTTCAGATTACTGTCCGTATTGCGGTGAAAACATTACCGTAGAAATTGATACATCCGAGTATTTTCAGCAATATTATCAAGATTGTCAGGTATGTTGTGCCGCCATTTTTTATACCATTACGGTTGGTGATGAAAATATTGAAGTTATATTACAGCGCGATGACGAATAATTTACCTATAAACTTACTGGTTTAATTTAAACTGTGATAACATGGCTCAGTGTCCGGCAAGGGACGGATACATTCTAAAAAAATAATACTTTGAGGATAAGTAGAATGAAATTTTTGAAAAAAGCATTGCTTTCTTTATTGATTGCAGCGTCTGCCGCAGCCATTTCAACGCCTGCTTTAGCTGAAGCGGATAAAGGCAGAATCGTGTATTCACCTGGCGAAGCCATTGATCTGACTTTAGGTAAAATTAAAGTGGCTATCGAAGCAATTAACAGTGGGTCCGAAGGCGAAACAGTTGCTAATTTAATCAAAGACGCTTTGGATTCTTCCAAAGAAATTAATGCTAACGATAAAGTAGATGTTGCCCGTTCACGCGCTAACAACATCTTGAAAACCGCACGTACTCATGCCAAAGAAAATGCTTTACAGGAAGCAGAGCAAGAATTAAAAGACGCGCAAAAAAAATTCTCTGATTTAAAAGGTCTTTTGTAAGCCGTATCAATACAAAGCTATATCAAGCCAAGGATAGCTTCGATATAGCTTACCCCTCCTTTTCGGCGTTACGCCCTTGTCTGCTTTTCCCCCTTTCCTGTTTTAAGTTTTTTCCCGGCAAATCTGCTTGCAAGGTTTCGTTAACATATTAAAGGTCAATATTTTTTATGGATTTTGGTTATATTTTTTCCGGGCTGCTGGTTGGCTTGCTGGTCGGTTTGACTGGTGTAGGCGGCGGATCATTAATGACACCTTTGCTGGTTTTTTTATTCGATTTCGCACCTAAGGTTGCCGTAGGTACGGACTTACTGTTCGCCGCTATTACCAAAGGTGGTGGGGTGCTGGTTCACCACAACAAACACCGTTCGGTAGAGTGGAAAATAGTCGGCCTGTTAGCGTTAGGCAGTTTGCCAATGGCGGGGCTTGTGTTGTATCTGCTGACTAATATCTTGCAGAAAAACGACATGATTACTGAAATAATGACTAAAACTTTAGGTATGGCCTTAATACTTACCGGTTTGTCTTTGTTTATTCGCAGCAGAATGGCTCACCGTAGCCATGACACCGCAGTGCAGCGCGCAACCCATTTGGAACGTTTCGGTAAATGGCAGGGGCCGTTGACCGTGTTGACCGGGATTGTCCTGGGAGCTCTGGTTACTTTAACTTCGGTTGGCGCCGGCGCACTAGGCACAATCGCCTTACTCATGTTGTACCCCAGATTGCCTACTGTACGCATCGTAGGTACCGATCTCGCCCATGCCATTCCATTAACTACCGTGGCTGGGTTAGGCCATTTTTTTATGGGCCATGTTGATTTGATTTTGCTGGGCAGCTTACTGGTTGGTTCGCTACCCGGTATTTATGTGGGTAGCTTATTAAGTGCCAAAGTACCGGAAAAAATTTTACGCCCGTTTTTAGCCATCTTATTATTAACAATCGGCATAAAATTCATGGTTTAAGCTTTTATTAAATAAAAGCTTAAACTGTAAACAACTCGCGCATTTTTTGGCCGGGACTGTCGGCACGCATAAACGCTTCGCCTACTAGAAAAGCGTAAATTCCTTGGTTAAGCATTAACTGCACATCGTCAGTACTGTGAATGCCGCTTTCGGTGATGATCAAGCGGTCGTCCGGCACCATGGTTTTTAGTTGCAAGCTGGTATCCAGCGAGATTTCAAAACTTCGCAGATTACGGTTATTAATGCCGATTAATTTAGTATCCAGTTGTAAAGCACGTTCCATTTCCGTTGCATCATGCACTTCCACCAGTACATCCATGCCCAAGGCGACAGCGGTATCGGCTAGTTCGCGCATTTGCCCGTCGCTTAATGCCGCCACGATCAGTAGAATACAATCCGCCCCCAGTGCCCGCGCTTCATGAATTTGGTAGGTGTCGATCATGAAGTCTTTTCTAAGTACCGGCAAAGGGCAGCGTTCCCTGACCATTTGCAGGTAGGCTTCCGAGCCTTGAAAATAGGTTTTATCGGTCAAAACCGATAAGCAGGTGGCGCCGTTCATGGCGTAATCCTGGGCAATGGTCACCGGTTGAAAATCTTCCCGAATCACGCCTTGGCTTGGTGAAGCTTTTTTTATCTCCGCAATAATCGCGGGTTTTTTCGACAACGCTTTATATTGCAACGCATTATAAAATCCGCGCGGGCCTTGCACCTCTTTGGCAAACGCCTCAAGATCGGCTACAGGCATGCGTAGTTTGCGTCGGGCGACTTCTTCGACTTTGGTTTCAAGAATTTTTTTCAGGATATCAGGGCTATCGCTCATGTTGGTAGTGTTTCCAGTTGGCGGGTATAAGCAATCAGGGAATCCAGCTTGCCGCGGGCGGAACCGTCGGCAATAACGGCTTCAGCTTTGGCTATGCCTGCATTCAAAGTTTCGGCCAGATTAGCCGCATAAATCGCAGCACCGGCATTCAGCAAAACAATATTTTTGGCGGCGCCGGGCTGGTTATCGAGTACGGATTTTAACATTGTCAGGCTGTGGTTTACATCGTTAACTGCCAGCCCAGCCAGTTCGCCACGCTCAAGACCGAATTGTTCAGGTGAAATGGTGTAGCTGGAAATACTTCCCTCCTTAAGCTCAGTCACACGGGTGGCGGTGGCAATGCTGATTTCATCCAGACCGTCTTCGGAGCAAACCAGCAGCACATGACGGCTACCCAGGTTGTTAAGCACTTGCGCCATAGGTTCCAACCATTGCGGCGCATACACGCCGATCAGTTGGTTTGGAGCACGGGCCGGATTAGATAAGGGGCCTAACAGGTTAAGCAGGGTTCTCACGCCCATTTCACTTCGGGCGGCCCGGGTATATTGCATGGCGCCGTGGTATTTTGGCGCGAACAAAAATCCTATATTTAAAGTATTGACGCATTCCGCTACTTGATCGGCGTTAAGATTAAGATTCACCCCGGCCGCTTCCAAGACGTCCGCGCTGCCGCAACGGCTGGACACCGAGCGGTTACCATGCTTGGCTACCCGGCCACCGGCTGCTGCCACCACGAATGCGGAAGTGGTGGAAATGTTAAACGTATTGGCGCCATCACCGCCGGTGCCACAGGTGTCAATCAGATGTTCGCCGGTGACACGCACAGGTGTAGCCAACTCGCGCATGACTTCTACTGCTGCGGTGATTTCGGCGACGCTTTCGCCTTTACAACGTAAGGCCACCAGAAACCCGGCAATCTGGGCATCGGTGGCTTTACCGGTCATGATGGTAAGCATGGCGGCGCGCATTTGTTCAG
>PERF01000098.1 GCA_002928495.1 Methylobacter sp.
ATCTATCGCATTGGGGTGCCTCTGCATAAGCTGAGCCGACACCTTTTCAGGCAAAGCCTGTTTGCTTAACATTTCGGCATGTACCGGCAGCACAGCCAAAACACCGGCAATTGCCAGCGCCACTAACGTATTACGCATTGTATCCACCTAGTTTTATAATTGTTTTTTATTAATTTTATAACGCTTCGTTACGCCTATAATAGGGGCTTGATTTAGATATCCATGAACAACATCGGCAAACCGTAAGTCAGCACAAAATAACTGACCGCCAGAATGACGCTGATACTTAACCGGTAAAGAAACATTTGCCGCAAAATATAGCTTACAATCGCAATATACCAAATAACCAGGACGACGCCGGCAGCGATGGATATTCTTTCCGCATCTTCATTGTGCGCCATCACCATCCAGAAGTATACGATCTCGGTGCCGGTTGCCAACGCCATAATAAAGTTTTCGCACATAAAAATGGCGGTAAACAATTGCTGAAAACGCGGTATTTGCCGTAAAAAAAACAATAGCGTGGCTATCGAAGAAAACGCCATAAAAATTCTTAGCATCACTTCGAGAATGCCTTCCACATCGGCTATCAGAAACTCGACAATCATTCCAACCGCTAAATAAAACACAACGGTTTTGATCATAAATGGCTTGGTTGGCACAATTTCGGAAGGATTGTTTCTAAACCAACACAGCGACAAATATTGCAATAATAATTTCATAGCTAAATTTATATAAATTGATTGTTCCGGAAACACAACCGCTTAAGTCTATGGCTGCGTACCCTTGCCCCATTTTTTTAAGCTCTTAAAATACTTTAAAAAAAACTAGGCCTTAAGCCGGAGTTTGCAGGTGCGCTGCAAAAGTTTAAGCGGCATATCCGGACTAAGCCAACACAATTCGCAACCAACATCAGCCGGCGTGTACAGGCACACAAAAGCGCGGGTATATTAACCGTATAAAACTTACTTTCCAACCGGTCTGCGCTAGGTTGAAGTTAATACGCATTATAAGGAAGCCACTCTATAGTTATGGTTCAAATTCAAAAAGGCAATAAAACAGGCCTTCAATTATTTATTACTTTTTTAAGTATTTCGGGGATTGCCGCTTATCTGGTGCTACATTATTTAGCCGACTTGACTGGACGCGCCTTAGGACTTTCGGCGCAACTAGCGCTAAGCTTGCCGGACGATGCGGTAAAACGGCTGGATTTCAGCTATGACCTTCATATTGCAGATCTTCCTTTGGTTTTGGTAATGATCTTCGGGGGCTTGCCGTTATTACTGCAATTGGCCAAGAAGCTGCTTAAAGGCGATTGGGGCGCCGACTTGCTGGCCGGCATAGCGATTGTCACGGCTTTACTGTTGGATGAACTGTTGGCCGCCAGTCTGGTTATTTTGATGTTATCGGGCGGCGCGTTGCTGGAAAGTTATGCCACCCGAAAAGCTTCCTCCGTACTGGAAGCGCTTGCCAAACGCATGCCGTCGGTAGCGCATGCCAAAACCGACGCAGGCCTCTGCGATATCGCCACCGACCGGATAAAAATCGGCGACATCCTGGTGGTTTTGCCACATGAAATTTGTCCAGTGGACGGCATCGTGACCGAAGGTGCCGGCACCATGGATGAATCGTATTTGACCGGCGAACCCTACCTCATGGATAAAATCAGCGGTTCCTCGGTATTATCGGGCGCCATCAACGGCGATTCGGCGTTGACCATTCAAGCCGGCAGGCAAGCGAGCGATTCGCGCTACGCCAAAATCATGCAAGTGATGCAAGCTTCCAGCCAGCAACGGC
This sequence comes from Methylobacter sp., assembly GCA_002928495.1. Classification (GTDB taxonomy): domain Bacteria; phylum Pseudomonadota; class Gammaproteobacteria; order Methylococcales; family Methylomonadaceae; genus WM-3-3. The sequence goes on from PERF01000098.1 coordinate 1,798, forward strand.
CTCAACTTAGACGCCTGGGTGACCGGCTGGGAGCGCTGTACGCACCCGTTGCCGTTGCGGTCGCCGCGCTTGCCTGGTTGGTAAGCCACGATCCGGTGCGGTTTCTCGCGGTTTTAGTGATAGCCACGCCCTGCCCGCTACTGATCGGCATTCCGGTAGCCATCATCGGCTCAATTTCCTTGGCCGCAAAACGCGACATCATCATTAAAAACCCGGCCATCCTGGAAACCCTAAGCGACTGCCGCACCGCCATTTTCGATAAAACCGGCACCTTAACTTACGGCAGGCCGAGTTTGACCGCCGTCATCAGCTCCGGCGCGTTTCAAGAACACGAGGTTTTAGGTTGGGCCGCAAGCCTTGAGCGTTATTCCAAACACCCGATGGCAACCGCCATAGTCCGGGCACACGAAAAAACCGGGCGGGCTTTCCAACCCGTCTCCCAACTTGCCGAGCAGGCCGGCAACGGCATTACCGGGGTGATAGCAGGTAAAACCATCCAAATCGGCGGACGTAACACCTTAAGCCAAAACAATCCGGACCTATCCAACCAGTTGCCGCAACTTGCCGGCGGGCTGGAATGCATCATTCTGGTGGACGGTAACTATGCGGCCACTTTGCGATTTCACGATGAAATACGCCGCGACAGTTCGTCATTTATCAACCATTTAAACCCCAAACACTTATTCAACAAGATCATGCTGGTTTCCGGCGACCGTGAGTCCGAGGTCCGCTATCTGGCCGAGCTGACCGGCATTCAGCATGTCTATTACCAGCAAAGCCCGGAACAAAAATTACAATTGGTGCAACAAGAAACCAAAGCCGCCAAAACCCTTTTTTTGGGCGACGGCATTAACGATGCTCCGGCGCTGACTGCCGCCACTATTGGCATCGCTTTCGGCAACAACAGCGATATTACCGGTGAGTCGGCCGATGCGGTCATCATGGAAAGCTCACTGCAAAAAGTGGATGAACTAATCCATATCGGCCACCGTATGCGCACCATTGCCTTGCAAAGCGCCATTGGCGGCATTGCGTTAAGCCTTGTCGGCATGGCGGCCGCCGCTTATGGTTTGATTACTCCGGTAGGCGGTGCCATCATGCAGGAAATCATTGATCTCTTAGCCGTGCTCAATGCATTACGGGCGGCATTTCCACCTAAACAGTTAAGCGATTACTAACCCATTCAGCGCTTTAAATCCGGCTGCCACTCTCATCAAGCATCCAAGCAAAACCGGAGGGCAGGTCGCTTTGCGCTATAATTCGCTTATCGCTGCCGATCTTTATCCGCAGCCGCAACCAATCACTCACCGGATTAGGAGATATTGATGAAAACTAAAACGCTGCTTGTTACCCTCACCGCGCTCACCCTATTGACTCCAACTCTGCATGCCGGCACGCTGAACGGCGGAAAATGGAAACCGGACAACTGCGGCAGCAAACCGGCTACCCCCAATATCGACGACAGCAGCGTGGAAGCTTTCAACCAAAGCGTATCCGTGCTAAAAGACTGGCAGGAGCAGGCCCAAGCCTATTACAGCTGTATTGCCAAAGAAGCCAGCGCGGATAATACCTTGATTGCCGATACGGCCAATAAGGAACAAGCCGAACACAGAGATACGGTAAATGCGATTAATGCCGCAATCAAAGCGGCCAGCGAAAAATTGGAACGCAAATAAACGCCGCATGTCGTACAGGCGCCGCGAAGCACAAATTACCGGTATCGTCTAAGCCGGCCATGCAACGCCATGACACTCTGCACAGGAAACCTAAGTGAAGCTCCAAAGCCTATTGCAACAAAACCTTCACCGGCTGCCATCCTGGCGCTCATTGGCGGGTATCGCCTTCGCATTAATCATCATAACCCCGTTTTGCGGTTATGCTTTTGCCTGCGGCTGCACCTGGCCGGGCTTTGGCCTGGATGAGCATTGCAACATTCGCCTATCCGATATTACCCCCAAGTGCCCTTGGTGCCAGTATCAAGCCCTTGGTTTGACTGCCGGCATCGGTGCGCCGCTGGCGGCAGCTTTGGCGGGACGATTCACCGGTAAACTAACGCCGATTCTTGGTTTGGGCCTGGTATTACTCGCACCCATAATCTTTTTGGGGCTGTGGGCGCTTATTACCCGGCTTATGGTTTAAGCCTTTACTGATATTGAGAAAAATGTCATTTCATAATAAATCGCTGGGCTTAACCCTGGCGCTTACGGTGTTTTTGAATGTCCCTAAGCCCTGTTACGCGCAAAACCTTACCGACATTCTCGCCTTGGCGCTAGAGAACAATCCCGGCCTGAGAGAAGTACATGCCCGCAAAGCAGCAACTGAAGAAGCCAAAAATCAGAATATCGCGCGGCTTTTACCCAATTTGTCAGCCACCGGCGCCAGCAGTAAAGAATATCTTAACAACGAAAAACTGGGGACATTCAGAGGCAGCGGCGAACAAGACTTTTACTCCAACACCTTTAATCTGAATCTGACTCAACCGATATTTCATTGGGAGCACTGGATTCAGCTTAGCCAGTCGGATAACCAGATCGCCCAGGCCGAAGCCAATTTTCAAGCGGAATTGCAAAGCCTGATGGTAAAAATTACCGAGGCTTATTTTAATATTCTGGCGGCCGAGGATGACTTGACTTTCATCCAAGCCGAAAAAGAAGCCATAGCCCGCGAGCTTGAACAAGCCCAAAAACGCTACGAAGTCGGTTTGATTGCGGTAACCGATATTTATGAAGCCCAAGCCGGTTTCGACCAGGCTAATGCCAACGAAATTGAAGCCCAAAATGCTTTGGATAACCAAAAAGAGGCGCTGCGCGAAATCATAGGCGATACGGAAGCCGTGCTTGACCGCCTTGACGACAATATTCCGCTGACCCAACCCGAGCCCGCCGACATCGAAACCTGGAGTTTATCGGCAGAAGCCAATAACCTGAACATTATCGCTGCTTTCAATGAGGCCGAAGCCGCCAGAAAAACCATAGACCTGCAACGTAGCGGGCACTTGCCGAAACTGGATTTAGTCGCCTCGCTGGGCTTGTCCGACGTCAGCAGTTCTTTCGGTTTACGCGGCGACAGCCAGAGCATAGGCTTGCAATTAAACCTGCCGATTTACGAAGGCGGCGCCGTCAACTCCAGAACCCGCCAGGCGGTTCATGAATACGAGGCCGCCAAACAAAAACTGCTGTCGTCCAAGCGTAGCGCCATTAAACAAGTCAAAGACGCCTACCGGGGCGTGCTTTCCAACATCAGCCGAGTGAATGCGCTGCAATCCGGCGTTGCCTCGGCCGAAAACGCTTTAACCGCCACCCAAGCCGGCCTGGATGTCGGCACACGCACGCTCATCGATGTCTTAAACGAACAAAAAAATCTGTTTAAAACCAAACGGGATTTAGCGCGTAGCCGGTATGACTATTTAATCAACAGCATCAAATTAAAACAGGCATCCAGCAACCTTAGCGAATTGGATATCAGCCGGATTAACCGATTACTGAAACCAAACAAAACCCGCTAAACCGCCATGGAACCCGGCTTAACCGCAGTCACCAGGGCATTGACTTCCTGGCGGTTGCTGAGTTTTATCGAGGTAAATCCGGCATTTTCCAGGCCCGACAAGGCCGGGGTTTCGCGCATGACATGGTTTTCCGACTCGTCGTTAAACAAATGCACGATCCAATGTTCCAGCAAATCGATACGGTTTAACTCGGTTAACACTTTAAAATAGCCGCCCACTTCTTTTTGAATGGAGCGGGTATGTTCGGTTATATCGTCCAGGGCATAACGGTCGCCGTTAACCAGCCAGCCGCCCGGCACTAAAACGCGGAAAATTTCTTCCACCACCCGAACCCGGTAGTCACCCGGAAAATTATGCAGCGTATACGCCGAAGCCACCACATGCACGCTAGCCGCCGGCAATTGTTGCAAGGCCGACAGCGCATCGCGCCCGCTGAAGCTTAATTTGCCCTCGTCCACCCAGGGCTTCAGGTTGTGCTTGGCCTGATCCTGCATGGTGGGCTCATTGTCGATACTGAGCAGCTCAATATTGCCGGCGGCGGACAAAATCGCCAACGTGGTAATGCCGGTGCCGCCGCCCAGCTCAACCACTTTTAACGGCGAATTTTGCGCCGGTGGATAAGTCGCCACGGTTTCCCCAACCCGGCGGCTCATTTCGATGGAAGCCGGGCAAATCAGTTTCAACAGATCGTAATCCTTACCGATTACCCCGGAAAACATGGCTTCGTAATTGGGTTGGCTGTTACTCATGCTTGGCGAGCTTCGCTTGTTGCTTTTGGTCATAGGCGGTTTGTTGTTCGGGAGTTGCTTCGACCTGATACTTGGTTTTCCATTCGGGGTAAGGCATTCCGTAAACCAGCGTCCGCGCGTCTTCATAGCCTAAATCTACGCCTTGCTCCTCGGCGGCGGCAACATACCACTTCGCCAAACAATTACGGCAAAAATCGGCTAGAATCATCAGGTCGATATTCTGAGCCTCGGTATGTTGTTGTAAATGGTCGCGCAAACGGCGGTAGACGGCCGCTTCCAGTTGAATTTGTAAATTTTGATCCATACTTTCTCTCCAAATAATCCGGCATTTTAGCAGATGAGGTTTTAGCCTCATGTACATTTTCGGCCGGAAACTTTAAAATGCTAAACATTTACCAGTTTTTCGACTAAATTTAGGATATGCGAATCCATAGTTCATCTTTAACTCCTTCTGCCGCCAGCCTGCAAAGGCGGCTGGCTGCCGAATCGTCGGCAAGCCGGGACGTTAAAATCAATGAACTTCAGCAAGTCAAAAAAGTCACACCGCAAAACCAAAACCCCAATAACCAATCATTCAGCCAAAACCAGCAAACGCCCACTAGCCAAAGCTTGGTTCCGGCCCGAAATCCAACCTTTCAACCAACCGATTTGCGCACCATCAAAGCTTTGAACTCTTACAGCCAGGAAACCCGTCGGCCCTTACAAAGCTTCGGCGAAAACGAACCGGCCGCCAGCATAGATACCTACGCCTAATTTACTCATGAAACAATTATTCGATTTTCTACCCATCGTATTATTTTTTATCGCCTACAAACTTTACGATATTTATGTGGCTACGGCCGTGGTGATTGCCGCCACCAGTGTGCTGGTAGCTTTTACCTGGATAAAATACCGCAAAGTTGAAATGATGCAATGGATCACCTTGGTATTAGTACTGGTCATGGGTGGCGCAACCTTGTACCTGCGCGACGAGCAATTCATCAAATGGAAGCTGTCCATCATTGAATGGCTATTCGGCCTGGTTTTCCTAGGCAGCCAGTATGTCGGCAGCAAACCCTTCATCGAGCGTATGTTGTCCGGCAACGTCAGCTTGCCACAGACACTGTGGCGGCGTTTAAATACGGTGTGGGCCGGGTTTTTCATCGCGGTCGGCTTTATCAATGTGTATGTTATGTACAACTTCAGCACCGATGACTGGGTAACCTTTAAAACCTTCGGCGTGCCGGCACTCATGCTGGTTTTTATCGCCGCGCAAATGGCTTTTCTTTATAAACATGCCGCCAAAAACGAGGAATAACCGTGTTCTACGCCATTATCGCCGAAGATATTCCTAACAGCCTGGAACACCGTCTGGCCGTGCGCCCCATCCATCTTGAGCGCTTACAAGCCCTGCAGGATGAAGGCCGTTTGCTGCTAGCCGGCCCGCACCCAACTATAGACTGTGAAGACCCCGGCGCAGCCGGATTCAGCGGCGGCTTGATTGTGGCCGAATTTCCATCGCTGGCCGCCGCGCACGCTTGGGTGGAAGCCGACCCTTACGTTACCACCGGGGTTTACGCCCGGTATGAAATCAAACCCTTTAAGAAGGTATTTCCGCAATGACTGTTGAAACCATACGCAAACTACTCACCGAAACCTTTCAGCCCAAAGCCCTGGAAATCCTTGACGACAGCGCCTCGCACGCGGGCCACGCCGGCGCAAGGGATGGCGGCGGACATTACTTTATAACTATAATAGCCGATGCCTTTGAAGGCAAAACCTTAGTCAAACGGCACCAGCTCATCTACGGCGCCCTAGGCGATATGATGAAACAAGAAATACATGCTTTAGGCATTAATGCCCTCTCCCCTTCAGAAGAAAACAAAGGAATAGACCAATGAAAAAAACCACCCTTTCCCTGTTAATCGCAGGCGCGGCCACCCTGGGCGGCTGCGAGCAGATGTCGACGCCGGCCGATAACGCGCCGGCGGTAAAAAAAGAGGACGCTGTCGCCTCCGTTAACGGCAAGTTCATTAGCAAAACCAGCTTGACCGAATTGGAAGCGGAAATCACCCAACGCACCGGGCAGGAATTCCCCAAAGCAAAATTAATCGACGAACTGGTTCAACGCGAATTGTTAGTTCAAGATGCCAAACAAAAACAACTGGATAAAACCCCTGAGCTGCTGGAAAAACTGGAAAGTCTGAAAAACTCCCTGCTTTCCCAGGCCGACATCCAAAACTTCTTAAAAACCAATCCGATTACCGACGCGGAAATCAAAGCCGAATACGACAGCAAAGTCGGCGGCGAGAATAAAAACGAATTCAAAGCCCGCCACATTTTGGTTAAAACCGAAGACGAAGCTAAAAAAATCATTGCCGAACTCGGCAAAGGCGCCAAATTTGAAGAACTGGCGGACAAACATTCCATCGACAATGCCACCAAAGGCGGCGACTTGGGCTGGTTTGCCCCTAACCAAATGGTGCAACCGTTCTCCGAGGCTGTTGCCGCGTTAGAAAACGGCAAATACAGCCAAGCCCCGGTGCAAACCCCGTTCGGCTGGCACGTAATCCTGCGCGAAGACTCGCGCCAAGCCACCCCGCCACCATTAGAAGCGGTTAAAGAACAAATCTCCCCTTACCTGCAACGGAAAAAAATTCAAACCATGCTGGAAGGCTTACGCAGCCAGGCCAAAGTTGAAATTTTAGTACCGGTAACCGAAGAGCCGCCGGCCAAGCCTGAAGCTGCCGAAGGCGGCCAGGAAGCAGCGCCGGCTAACGCCGAAGGCGCTATGGATGCCATGGAAAAAGCCGTGGAAAACGCCGGTGAAGCCGCTAAGGAAACCGCCGGACAAGCCGCCGAAAGCATGGAAAAAGGCGCCAGCGAAGCTAAGGAAGCCGTGGAAGGCGCCATGGAAAAAACCGGCGACACCGCGAAAGCCATGGCGGAAGGTGCTGAAAAAGCTGCGGAAAAAACCGGCGACGCCGCTAAGGACATGGCCGGCAAAGTTGAACAAGGCGCCAAAGACATGGCTAAAGAAGTCATGCCTGAAAACAAAGACAAAAAATAAGTTTTCTACGCTTTACAACCTTAAAAGGGCGGTCTTCCGCCCTTTTTTAAGCCTGCTTTTCCAGGTACACCGCCACCAGCTGCACACTGCGCACACCTTTGTACTCGTTGACTTCCAGCTTGTAAGCCACCAACACCTGCCGCACCCCCAACCAGCTTTCCACCTGCTCCGGATAAAACACAATGGCATCAACCGGCTGCTTGCCGCCGGGCTGGCGTAACACCAGTTTCAAATGCTGCTGTCCGACGATGCGCGCCTGCAACACCTCAAATACGCCATGAAAAACCGGCTCCGGAAAGCCTTGCCCCCAAATACCCACCGCTTGCAAACTATCGGCCAGCTCCAGCGTTAAATCCTGCTCGCTTAACTCACCGTCGGAATAAACTTTCTGCTCCCAATCCAGGCCCGCCATACGTTGGCTGACCGCTTCCTCAAAAGCCAGCGCAAACGCCGGATAATCGCGCAACTTCAGCGTTAAACCCGCCGCCATGGCATGGCCGCCGAAGCGTTCCAGCAAACCGGGATGCAGCGCGGCAATATCGCTTAAGGCATCGCGGATGTGTACGCCGGTAACGGAACGCGCCGAGCCTTTGATTTCATCCGCCTGCCCGGACGGCGCAAACGCAATCACCGGCCGGTGCAGCCGGTCTTTAATGCGCGACGCCAAAATACCGATCACGCCTTGATGCCAGTTGGCGTTGAACAAACACAAGCCGGACGGTAAATGCGGCTTTTCCAATAAACCGATTTCACTAATCAAGGCCATGGCTTCCAGGCGCATTTGGCTCTCCACCTCGCGCCGGTCGTTATTGAGCTGGTCCAGTTGTAAGGCCATGGCTTTGGCTTGGGCGGCATCATCGCATAGCAAGCAGGCAATCCCCAGCGACATATCGTCCATGCGCCCGGCCGCATTCAAACGCGGCGCAATGGCAAACCCGAAATCGGCCGCCGCCAGATTCTTAGTCGAGCGCCCGGACACCTCGATTAAGGCGTTAATCCCGGCATGCGCCAAACCCATGCGTATTCTGAGCAAGCCCTGGTAAACCAGAATCCGGTTGACCGCATCCAGCGGCACCACATCGGCCACCGTGCCCAAAGCCACGTAATCCAGCAACTGCGCCAGATTCGGCTCGGCTATCCGCTTCAAGCTCAAACCAGTTCAACTCGCGCAGCCGTCCCCGCAAGGCAATCAACACATAAAACATCACCCCGACACCGGCCAAAGCTTGGCTGGGAAAGCTGCCGCCGGGCAAGTTGGGGTTGACGATAGCGTCGGCTTCCGGCAACGCCTGCGGCGGCAAATGGTGATCGGTAATCAAAACCTTCAAGCCCAGCGCTTTAGCCGCTTTAACGCCGTCAACACTGGAAATACCGTT
>PERF01000099.1 GCA_002928495.1 Methylobacter sp.
AAAAAACCGCAATCACCTTAAAGCTTAACGGCCAACTGGTTAGCGTTCAGGCCAGCCGCCCCTTGTCGCTGACGCCGGGACAAACTTTAAGCGTGGAAGTCAGCCGGTTAACGCCGGTACTGACTTTAACTTTGCTCAACCCGCCACCTACCGCCACCGGAACCAACCCTAATCAACCGCCGGTGGCCGTGACGTTGACCGCTTCTGATGAAAGCGAAAAACCCAGCCATGTCAACGTGCGGCTACCCGGCTTGGGTTTGGCAGCCAGGCAACAGCTCCCGGCCACAGTGGTATCCATCAATCCGCAAACCATACACCTGGAAATAACCCACTCTAATGCTCAAGGCGCTTCCACCCGAACCTTGCTGGAAATCGACCACAGCCAGCTTAAAAGCCTACCCCGGAACTTGACCGCAGGCGCTAGCGTCACGCTGGAAACCTTAGAAGCGGGCCACGATACCGCATTCAACATCTTGCCTAAAACAGCTGAATTCACGCGGGCAAGTTTGCACACGCTGGTCAAACAATTACTGCCCCAGCATCAGTCTTCCGAAGTGTTGCTGAATCAACTCAACGCCAGCCTCACCCAATTAGAAACCAGCGAAAACCTGCCGCAAACCTTAAAAGCTCTGGCGCAGACAATACTGCAGGAAGTACCGGAAGCACCGCCGCAAGACCCGCACACATTGAAAACATCGGTTACCGACTCCGGACTGTTTTTAGAAACCAAACTCGCCCACAAACAAGCGGTACCAGAACTCAACTTAGCTTCGGACTTTAAAGCCAAATTGCTTAAACTCAATGAGGCGCTGCAACACGCACTGATCGACGAGACCAACCTATCCCCCCAGGAGCAAGCGGTGTCAAAGATTTACAGCAAAAAACCGAGCATACCCTGGCTAAAATCGTGTTGGACCAACTCGCCTCGCTCCCTAAAGAGGACGGCAGCAAACCGGTTTTACATTTGGAAATTCCGTTCTTGCTCCAAGGCCAAACCCAAACCATTGAATTGAAAATCGACTACGAGCTGCCGCAGCAGCAGCAAGACGAACAAAATGATGATCCGCAGGCCCGCGACTGGACGGTTAAACTCAACCTGAACCCTCCGGGCTTAGGAAACATTTCCTGTGCCGTCGTGTGCTGGAACCGGCAGGTTAGCACTTATTTTTTAAGCCAGGATAAGCACACCACGGCATTGCTAAATGAGCACTTGGATAGCTTAAAACACCAGCTGGAGAACGCGGGGCTGGCTGTAGGCCAAATTATTGCCCATAATCAACCTACCGGAAACCTTCCGGAAGCCCTCATCAAACCCGATTCCAATCTATTTAACGACAAGGCCTGAACAACCGACCATGAAAGCACCGTCTATCTACCGGAATTACTATCGCCAGTACAGCGCCTGCCAGTGGCATAAAATCGAGGCCGAAAACGGTGCGCCCGGCGCGATCCGGCCGTTTTTAGCCGGCAATTGGAAGATGAACATGATCCCGCGCTCGGGGGTTGCCCTGGCAGCGCGCATTTTTGACTTGTGCCGTAATGTCAAAGATGTGGATATTGGCCTGGCGCCGCCTTACACCGGATTATCGACGCTCGCCGACTACATCAAGCCGGATTTTTTACGCACCGAATACGGCTTGGGGCGCAATGTTCTGCTATTGGCGCAAGATACTTTTTTTGAATCCAAAGGTGCTTTCACCGGCGAGATTTCACCGGAAATGCTGGCCGCCATCGGCGTCGACCGGGTCATCATCGGCCACTCCGACCGTCGCGCCAACCTGGGTAAATACTACGGCTTCGGCTCCAGCGTGGCCAGGCGGCTGACCAAAACCTTTTTAACCTCGAATTGGTCCGGCTCAACGAAATGGAAAATGCCGACCCGCAAATCAAAGCCGCGATAGAACACTTAGCCGCCGATGAAAACCAGGCCATCCTGCATGGCTTGGCGCGCTATCTGGAACAGGAACTCAAAGAACGCGCCGGCGAAAGTGACGAGGCCACCCAACGCAAAGTACAAGCAGCCCTGGCGCAAGGCATGCAAGTAGTGCTGTGCTGCGGCGAAAACCGCGACGCCCGCGACCAGCACGAAACCTTTAAACTGCTGGACCGGCAAATAAGAATGGGATTAGAAGCCGTATCGCCCCGCATTGCCGGCGATTTAATCATCGCCTACGAGCCGATCTGGGCCATCGGCCAGGGCGCCAACCCGGCAACGCTGGAACAAATCACCGAAGTGCATAATTTCATCCGTAATCTGGTGATGGACTTATACGACGAACAAATCGCCAGCAATATCAGAATTTTATACGGCGGCAATGTCAAACCCGACAACATCGTTGAAATTATGGACATTGCCGGGGTTGATGGCGCTTTAGTCGGCGGTGCCAGCCTTAAAGCCGATGATTTTTCGTATATTATCCGTTTCGGCCTGACTCACATGCACATGTGAAGCAGCTACCGTAATACCCGGCTAAACCCGGCCGTACTGGTCTTCAAACCGCACGATGTCGTCTTCGCCCAAATAGCTGCCGGACTGCACTTCCACCATTTCCAACGGAATCACGCCGGGATTTTGCAATGAATGCACCATGCCCAAGGGAATATGGGTGGATTGGTTCTCGGTCAGCAGAATGGTTTCGCCTTCTTTGATCACCAACGCCGTGCCTTTGACCACAATCCAATGCTCGGCACGGTGGTGGTGTTTTTGTAAAGAGAGTTTAGCGCCGGGCTTGACTACAATCCGCTTGGTCTGGTGGCGCTCGCCGTTATCGACCGAATCGTAATGCCCCCAGGGCCGATAGACTTTGCGGTGAAAGGTGGCCTCGCTACGCTGCTTTTGTTTCAGCAAATCCACCAGTAATTTGACTTCCTGCACCCGGTCTTTAGGCGCCACCATCACGGCATCGTCGGTTTCCACTATGACCAACCCGTCCACACCTACGGTTGCCACCAGCTTGTTGGCGGAATGAATAAACGAATTTTGCGTTTCTACCGCCAAAACATCGCCTTTGGTGGCATTGCCATTTTCATCCTTGGCTAGCACTTCCCACAAAGCCGACCAGGAACCCACATCGTTCCAATCCGCCGCCAGCGGAATCACGACGGCTTTGTCGGTTTTCTCCATCACCGCGTAATCGATGGAATCGGACGGGCAAGTGGCAAAAATGGTTTTATCCAACCGGGTAAAATCGAAATCGGCTTTGGCCGCTTGAAGAGCCTCGCGGCATACCGCGAGCATTTGCGGATTAAAACGCTCCAGTTCGCTTAAAAAAACACCGGCTTTAAAGGCAAACATGCCGCTGTTCCAATAATAATCACCACTGGCGATATACGCTTGCGCGGTTTCCGCATCGGGCTTTTCTACAAATGCACCGACATCAAAAGCCTGCCCATGCGCATTCAAGCCGCGCTTGATGTAACCGTACCCGGTTTCCGGCGCAACCGGCACAATGCCGAAGGTTACCATAAAACCTTGCTCCGCCAATTTGGCGGCTTCTTTAACGGCATCGTGAAAAGCCATTGTATTGCCGATCACATGGTCGGCGGGCAACACCAGCAACACATCGTCCGGCGATTTTGCCGTCAAAGCCGCCAACGCTACCGCCGGCGCGGTGTTTTTACCCACCGGTTCAAGAATAATCGCGCCAACCGCGCAATTGATTTCACGCAATTGCTCCGCCAACATAAAACGGTGGTCTTCATTGCACACCGCAATCAATGGCTTAAGACCGGCCAAACCATCCAGCCTAAGCACGGTTTCTTGCAACATAGTGTTATCCGACACCAGCGGTAAGAATTGTTTGGGATATTGCCCACGGGACAAGGGCCAAAGCCTGGTACCTGAACCGCCTGATAAAATTACCGGAATCATCGTGTTTCCCTGTACAAAGTTGATATTTTAGTGGCTAAACGCTTGAGTTTTAAAACGTTAAATATTTATGATTTTACCGGTAAGTAAGAGATGACTTACTTGCTGCATTTGTTCAATCAACAAAAATAAACTGTTAATTAAATTAATTAGCTTTGTCACATTTTTTAACAGTATAGTTAGAAGGTTTGTTTTCTCCAGCTATATTTAGTATTGATTTTTAAAGTTAAGCTTAGATTTCCGGGTTTTGTCAAGCTTGGTTGTGTGCATATTCTTTTCACAATAATGACATAAATTGCTTCTACAATACTCACCCTTAAGGAAATACCCTTTTAAGATGACAATCTTACCGGATCACCCTAATTTGAACAGGACACGTTACAAAGGGCTAATCCGCCCACTCAACAGTAAGCTACAGGCTTTTGCCAGATCATTCGACGGTGCAATGATCTTACTCATGCTTTATGTTGCCTTGCAGGCCTATAAAGTGCCGTTGGACCGCGAATATCTTCTGCCCGGCTTAATCGGTGCCGGCCTGTTCGGCATCTTTGCCGAAAACAACGAAATCTACCATGGTTGGCGCGGCGCGCCGATGTTTGACGAAGCGCTGCGCATTCTCTTATCCTGGTTTGGCGCATTGACTATTTTAGTAACCGGGGTTTATCTATCCGAGCCGGATTACAACTATTCACTGCAAGTTATTGAATTGTGGATTCCAATGGCCCCCATCGGGGTAATCCTGACCCATACCATTCGCCGCGCTTTATTGTCGTATTTGCGTAGCCATGGTTTTAACACCCGTACCTACGCCATTTTAGGCGCCAATCATTTGGGCCAACGGCTGCATTCCGCCCTATCCGAAATGCCCTGGCTGGGTTACCTGTTTACCGGCTTTTTTGACGACCGCGCCGAATTCAGCGACCGTAGATTAAGCGACGGCATCATCGGAAATGTCCATGGCGGCTTCCAGGAATTATTGGAGAAAGCGCAAAAAGGCGAAATCGACCACGTTTACATCACCCTGCCCCTTCGCGCCGAACAACGCATTAGCCATTTAGTGCAACAATTGGCCGACAGCACGGTGTCGGTCAATATCGTGCCGGATTTTTTTACCTTCAATCTGATTCAGTCGAAATGGAGCAACGTGCAAGGTATTCCCGTAGTCAGCGTATTCGACACGCCTTTTACAGCATTCGATGCAGTGGCCAAACGTGTAGAAGATCTTATTTTGTGTCTGTTTATTTTCCCAATCATTGCCTTGCCCATGCTTCTTATTGCTTTCGGCATAAAGTTTACTTCACCCGGGCCGATAATTTTTAAACAAAAACGCTACGGCATGAAAGGCGAACAAATTGAAGTCTGGAAATTCCGCTCCATGACCGTGTGTGAAAACGGCGACAATGTTAAACAAGCCACCCAAAACGATAACCGCATCACCCCATTCGGAGCTTTCTTGCGTAGAACCTCTCTGGACGAACTGCCACAATTTTTTAACGTTCTCCAAGGCACAATGTCGGTAGTAGGGCCAAGACCGCATGCGGTCTCGCACAACGAATACTACCGCAAACAAATCCAAGGCTACATGCTGCGCCATAAAGTCAAACCCGGCATAACCGGACAAGCGCAAATCAACGGCTGCCGGGGAGAAACCGATACCCTGGACAAAATGGAAGCCAGAATTCACCATGATCTTGAATATATAAAACAATGGTCATTATGGCTGGATTTGAAAATAGTATTTTTAACCGTCTTTAAGGGCTTTATAAGTAAACAGGCTTATTAATATAAGACGTCGGCTTAGTAAATATTAAACCTAATCGACAATATTAACGGTAATGATCATTAAAAAATTTATTTCTGTTACCTTGATCACTATCGTATGGCTTGCAGTAATCTACACTGAATCATCGCAGCCACCACCAAAAATATTCGGTGTAATACCCGGACTTGATAAGGTCGCCCATTTTGTAGTCTACGGTATTTTGGGAGCAATGATTCTAACTTTGCTGATCCATGTTAATAGAATTTTTAAAATTCCTTATTTTCAACTAACGCTGTTCCTAGTTGTATTGGCCGGGATTTTTGATGAATTTCATCAATCCTTTGTGCCAACAAGAAATACTGACGGATGGGACTTATTTGCTGATTTTTGTGGTGGCTTGTTCACAATTTTTATTATTGAACGCCTTTTAAGAAGGAGAAAAGCCTGCCATGTTTAAAATTAAATCATTTATTGCAAAAATATTTGCAATTACTACACTGGGATTAGCAACCAGTGGTTGCGCTGCGGTTCTAACCTGTGAAAATAGACTCGTTGAAGCAGCAATTCCTCAAAATGCTTTTTTTTTGCCGGAAAATGATGCTACTCAATTACAAAAAGCGCTTGATACCCACACCTCTATTCGACTGGTACCCGGCGGTAATTACCGTCGGTCATTTGCTATAAAATTAAGTTCCAACCAATCGATTTATGGGTTGGCAGGAACAAAACTACCCGCTATTACCGTGTCGGAGGGAACTACAAATACCCTTATTAGTGGTGTCAGCCCGGAAAAAATAGTTTTTACTGGGAGTAATAGCCCAATACAAGGAAACTGTCTAAACAGAATTACTAACTCTAAACTACAAATCAATAATGCTATTTTCGTAAACAACTTAATTATTGATTTAGAAAAAGTCCCGATTGACATTAACACCAGTCAAAAAGGCTACATCAAAGGTAACCGCTTTATTCGTACTATGGTACACGGCTCTTACCCTGCTATTAAGCTTATCGGCGATAGCGCCAAGCAATCACAAGATAACTTATTTGTTTGGACTAATATTCTTACACCTCATGGCGATGGCATCATCATCAAGAACCAAAAAAACATCAGTTTTATAGGCATTGACGCCGAATCCTGGAACTGGAGCAAAAAAGCAACCTATCCTGGAATGATGAACGTTATGGATACCGATTTTATCTCAATATTAATGTCAAATGGCGGTGACAACCGCAGTAAACTTGGCCAATATTACAATCTGGATGCAAAAAAAGCAGTTTTGCTAAGCACACGGATTGGCCCGACCCAAAAGCCAGGTATCATTTTGGGAAGCCATGTTGAAAAACTATTAACGATTGATGCCCGTGACATTGGCCTGACCAAGTCCAATCAAGCCACTCAGGTCATAGACATTTATAAAAACTCCAATCCAGTAATAGTCGACAATAAGCAAACAATTCAACCAGAAAACATAGCACCCTCAACTCGTGATGCTATTAACAATTTACTTAACATAGATAAGGCTGTCTATGATGCCTGGAAAAAACCGGTATTTGAAGCAATTCCTGACCCAGCTGGTGCGCAATGGCAAGTTAATTTAAGCAAACAGCCCGATTCTTCAGATGCAATCCAAAAACTGATAGACCAAAATGGCATTGCCCAATTAAATGCCGGCATCTACTACATTAGCAAGCCTTTAAAGCTAAAAAAGAACCAAGGAATTATAGGCGTAGGCGCTACTAAAACAGCGATTGTGGCTAAGTCACCCAATATCGATATGATAATTGGCGATGACCGAATTAATTTTATTGACGGCGGTAATACCACCAGCTTCGTTTTGGCAGATTTAACCTTACAAGGCGGCCGTAATGGTATCTATCATTATGGTTCAACCGCTGGAAAAGGTGCCGACTATGTCGGCACTCAAGTTTCTCATGTCACTTTTCGCAACATGACAAATGCCGGTATTTTTATGGATGGCATATATGCATGGGATAATAATTTTGTAGATTACACTATATTTTACCGTTGCAAAGCTGGTATTAAGCAACGTGTTGACCCAAATTATCCAGGCGGTAACGCCCCCGGGATTACTTTTTTAGACAAGAATGTCTTTTACCAATCACAATTTGTTGAAAACGATATAGCCCTAGAGTGGCAAGCTCAACGTGGCAATAATCTTAATGCATTTGTGAATTCATTATTTAAAAATAACACCCAGACATTAATATTTAATAACTCTGACTCAACTTTTTTTGCAAATAGCATTTTTGAAACTAGTTCTGATCAACCTTTGCTAAAAAGCAATCGATTAGTCGGCTTTTTTAACAGCTACTTTACGGGTAATGCCTCTGCTTTATTCAAAGACAATGCTCTTTGCAATCATTGTGTATTTGAAAATACAGCTGCTAATTCCAGTCAAATTAGTTTACCTACCGGAAAAAGCAGTTATTATATAAACAGCACTATGACTAAGCCGACTACTCAAACCATGGATACCGGGCTTATAGCAAACAGTAATTTTTCCACAACTACTTCAAAACCCGCCAACCTGATTTTTGACAAAAAAATCGCTAAACCTTTTTAGTAAATGATAGCCATCAGCCACCCAACCGGAAACCAAAATCTAAGAAATGCGGTAGAAGCATTTTATAAAGCTAACAGACTGGCTAAGTTTTACACAACGATAGCCTGGAACAGCGATTCAGTTTTTGCAAAACTATTACCGTCTGCGGTGGCTGATACTTTAAAACGGCGAGAATTCGAAAATATACCCAGCTTATTAATTGATACCCATCCCCTACTTGAAAGTTTTCGTTTACTAGCTAGTAAACTAAAACTTAAAGGGTTAATTAAACATGAAACTGGATTGCTCTCTGTTGACAGGATTTATCAAAATTTCGACATACATGTTGCTAATCAATTGCTTAAATCAAACGGTGTACATCAGCTCTTTGCTTATGAAGATGGCGCATTAAACAGCTTTAAAGCCGCTAGATCAAAACATATAGAGTGTATTTACGAACTTCCAATCGGCTATTGGCGCGCCGCCCAAATCATCATGGGTGAAGAAGCGCAGCTTAAACCAGAATGGGCTAACACTATATTATCCATGCGAAACAGTGCGCAAAAACTCGCACGTAAAGATCAGGAACTTGACCTTGCCGACAAAATTATTGTCGCCAGCCAATTTACCGCAGATACACTTCAGCATTCCCCAGCTCAAGGCAAACCAACTTTTATTATCCCCTATGGCGGACCGGAACCCATTAAACAGCCAAAACTCCAGCCCCATAAAAAATTAAAAGTACTTTTTGTTGGCGGACTTAGCCAGCGTAAAGGTTTATCTTACCTGCTTGATGCAGCCGACTTTCTGAAAGATAAAATTGAGCTGACCCTGATTGGCAGCCGGATTGCTGCTTGCGCACCTTTAGATAGAGCATTAAATAATTACCGCTATATTCCAAGCCTACCTCACCATCAAATCCTAAATGAAATGGAAAAGCATGACGTCTTTGTTTTCCCATCCTTGTTCGAAGGCTTTGGCTTAGTGATTTTAGAAGCGATGTCCCGAGGATTACCCGTTATTGCTACCCCTCATACTGCCGGTCCTGACATAATAAAAGACGGTCATGATGGCTACATAATACCCATCAGGTCGCACGAAGCTATTGCGGAAAAACTGGAAAAACTAGCAGACGATGCTGACTTATTAATGCAATTAAAAGCAGCAGCATTGGAAAAAGCCGGCCATTTTTCCTGGCAACGTTATCAAGAACATATCTCTCAGGTTGTTAATAATGGCTAAAAAAAAAGGATTAATAATATTAGGATTTCTATTTTTATTGGTTTCAGCCGAATTCGTTGCACGTTTTAAACTAGGGCTAGGTACACCTCCCTTATTCATAAAACATCCCATTGTTGAATTCATGCTAAAGCCAGACCAGGAAGTCTATCGATTTGGCAATCATTTCATTGTAAATCACTACAGCATGCGTAGCGCAAATTTTTCACCGAAAAAAGCTGACCCCAAAGAATTAAGAATAATGGCTTTCGGGGATTCAGTTCTTAATGGTGGCAGCCTAACAGACCATAGTCAATTGGCAACAACAATTTTGCAATCAGATTTAGAAAAGCAGCTTGGCTCAAAAGTCTTTGTAGGCAACATCTCCGCTGGTAACTGGGCACCCAGAAACTGGCTAGCGTATGCAAACGAATTCGGCTTTTTTAATGCTGATATTATTATCGTAGTTTTGTCTAGTCATGATGCTTTAAACGAACCGGTGATGGAAACTTTGAACCCCAATACCCACCCTGAAAACCCACCATTTTCAGCACTGTCTGAAGGCATAAACCGATATCTTCCGAGATACTTACCAAAATGGCTAGCCAATCAGGAAAGCAACCCTGTAGTAGTAAAACCTAACAACAAAGAAGGCTTAAAGGATTTAAAACTTTTTCTTGAATTAGCATTAAAATCTACGAACAAAGTTTTTGTTGCTATTAACCCTACAATTAAAGAAACAGAAACTGGCACAATGGAAGACGGCTTTCAAGACATAGTCGGTTTATTAACAGACATGCAAATTTCTTACATTACCATGCAACCAATATTTCATGAAGCTTCATTAAAGCAAAATCTTTATAGAAATGAGGATAAAATTCACCCAAACAAAGAAGGTCAAAAATTAATTGCAGAGATTATTGAGAATAATATTCCTCAAGAATGGTTAAAGTCAA
>PERF01000100.1 GCA_002928495.1 Methylobacter sp.
ATTTGAATAACAGACCTTATAAAGAAGGGATTAAGACCCATTTGCATATTCAACAGCAGGACCATCTAGTCTATTTAAATAACAGACCTCATCAAGAAGGGATCACTTTTTACAACAAGCTTGTCAACACAGATTTGACTCATTTTTTTGGGTAAATTTTGATCATGACACAACGGCAACTCTATCTGGCAGCTTACGATATTTCCTGTAACCGGCGTCTTCGTAAAGCACTGTATGTACTGCGCGGCTATGCCTCAGGTGGGCAAAAATCGGTGTTCGAATGCTTTTTGACCGAAGCTGAAAAAAATCAGCTTTTGGAAGAGATTGTCAACGTCATAGAACCTGAGGAAGACCGCTTCATCTTATTACGTTTAACGGGTACCAAACACATCCGAATACTGGGCAAAGCAGTTCCTCCTCAGGATGGTTCGTTTTATTACGTGGGTTAAATATGAGCTGTTTGTATCTTGATCGCAAAAATCTGGGCTTAAAGTTGGAAGGGCAAGCCATCGTTCTGTACGAAAACGACACCCGCAAGGGTTCTGTGCCTCTGCATTTGTTGGATAGGATAGTGTTGCGGGGCAATGTTCAACTAGATAGTAGGTTATTGGGCGCATTGACTGAGCGCAATATCGGCTTACTGGCGCTTTCCGGACGTAATACCGAGGCGATTGCAATGTTGGCCGGCCGGTCACATAGCGATAGTGCCAGACGTTTGGGTCAATATTGCACCTGTTTGAACAAGGACTTGCGTACGCCTCTGGCCCGGTGGTTGGTGTTGGTGAAAGTGCGTTCTCAGCTTCGTTTTTTAAAGCAAGCCATGGCAAGGAGGCCCGATTTGCGCTTTCCATTGTCCGGTGCCATGCAAACTTTGTCCGGCATCATCAGTCAATTGCGTGAAGATCAGTTCGCTATTTCTATGGATAGTTTGCGCGGTTATGAAGGCGCTGCAGCATCGGCTTATTTTAGCGGCTTTGTGCATTTGTTTGCACCGGCATTACATTTTACCGGTCGATATAAACGCCCGCCGCCTGATCCGGTTAATGCTTGTTTGTCTCTGGGCTACACGTTGTTGCATTATGATGCCGTTCGTGCTTGTCATATCGTCGGACTGGATAGCACGTTAGGTTTTTACCATGACATCAGTTTTGGCCGTGAATCACTGGCTTGCGACTTGATGGAGCCACTTCGAGCGCAGATGGATGGTTGGGTATGGCAGTTGTTTCGGGAACGGGAGTTGCGCGCGGAGTATTTTAGCAACGATAACGGCCGTTGTTTGATGAATAAAACCGGCCGCCAGCGGTTTTATGCATTTTATGAGGCACATGCGGCCCCTGCTAGGCGATTACTTCGGCGCTATGGTCATGCCTTGTGTAAACGTTATCTTCTAACCTATGAGGCACGTTAATGCGTCCTTTATATATTGATGGTTCGCCCGGTTGCCGTGTAGTGTTGGATGAGCCGGCTTTGCGTATTTCGTTGACAGACAAGGCCGACCTTTTGTTTCCCATGTCCAGAGTTTCACGGATTGTTTGTAAGGGGATGGTGGATTGGTCGATGTCGGCGTTGCTGGCCTGTGCCGATGCTGGCATTTCTGTGTTGTTTTTGGAGCAAAATGGCCAGTTACGAGCTAAATGGCTGGGCCTCAGCAGCGAGAGGCAATCACTGGCCCAACGCCTGCTTGATTTATTAGCCCGTGCCGATGGTCACGATTTGATTCAAAATTGGACGCTAGCCATGGAAAAAATGGCAGCTCGCAGCTTTGCCCGGCGCATCGGGTTGACCGACTGGCGGGAGGTGCCAATTCCAACCCTACGTCAACAATTGTTCGTCAAACTGGGTGACAGAGGACGGCAGAGAGCTAATCTGCTAGAAAATATCCTGTATGCCGAACTTCTAGTTTGGCTACCGGCAGCCGGTTTTGCCGGAGACGACGAAACGTTATTGAGCACCGATCTGAATTTGGCGATGTTTTTAAGTCGCTTGTTATTGTGGGATTTTTATCCCTTGTTGCTAATTGATGATGAGGATGCTCTACGTGAGCCCCCTATGCTGACGATGGCCAAGTTGTTTCAGCAACGTGCCGATCGCTGTTATTTGCTGTTCCGCAGAACGATTAACAAGTTGTATCAATTTTTGCAGTCCGTGAACTAATGGCTGACAATGAGTTAGGCTTATATTTGATTGCCTACGACATTGCTAATCCCAAACGGCTGGGTAAGGTACATCGAATTTTGAAAAAACAAGCTTTGCCGGTGCAATACTCGGTGTTTACAGTCGTTATGAAACGTCCAACATTGCTACGGTTGCTGCAACGTATCGAGCAACAGATCGAAGACACGGAAGACGATGTCCGTTGTTATCGCTTGCCAAGCACAGGCGATAGAGTCACCTTGGGCACGCAGTTTTTCCCGGAAGGTGTCATGTTGTTTACTAGCGGTGTTAATAGAATTTTGGGTGGGTAAATCGAGGTATTTTTGCGATCAGCTTGGATACTATCGTCATACGATGATGAAATAGCCGCTGAATCTCAATAATTTTGAAGGAAAACCATGAGAGAATCAGCGCATCGTGGCTTGAAATGCCGGATCGGGAGCGACAATTCCTGAAACCTCGGCTATCCGTCCGCCGTGCGATTGAGGCGGCGCGGTATTGGTTCATGCTTGAGGAGAATTTAGACAAACCAAAAACCCGTTTCAAAGCCCCGGAATACCCAACCGCTGAATACGCACCGCATTGTTGCCTTCTTCATAGGCGGGCAGCTTGCCTTCGTTTTGCCACAGTTTAAAAGCCAGTGCGTAAGACAGCACTCGCACGGGGTAATCTCTGGGCAATTGCTGGAGATAAGGTTGGATGGTGATGAAATCGGTGGCACCGTATTGTTGCATGATAAAACGCAGGCCGCCGTTAGCGGGGCCGATGTTGTAGGCTAGCAAGCCTAAAAACAAATCGCCGCGCATTTGTTCCAGGTAGAACTTGAACGTGGCGGCGGCTACGAAAGCATTATGCTGTGGGTCGGTCAGGGAAAGTTCGCTGACCGATAAGCGTCTGGCCGCTTGCGACATTATGTTTTTCGGCACCAAAGTGATTTGGAACAAGCCGCGCCCGCCGTCTTTGCTGTCGCGCGGCAAAAATGAAGATTCCGTTGCCGCCAGGCCATAGAGCAAATGACGGTCTACATCAAAGGCTTTGGCCGCCTCTTCTATGGCCGGTGAAAATGCCTGGGCTCGGTCAACCAGTTTTTGTAATTGGGCGTTGTCGTAGCGGCGGTAAGCGGCGAAAACCTGGTGTGCCAAAGTGACCCGGCCGGCTTCCTGCTTACCGCCGACCAAGACTTTAAAATGGCCTAAAGCCTGGCTGAAATCATCCTGCAAGGCCCAGGCCCCGGTCGAAATGAAAAGCACAGCCGCAGCCGCTGGCACCCAGAACAGGGTTTTGCTATGCAGCCACGCTCTAACCCGCCACCATACAATCAAAAATACGGCCGCCACCAGTACAACGATTAAAATCCCCATGGCAAACGGCAATAAACTGGAAAAAAAAGCCGTGCCGGAAAACCGGCTGGCCGAATAACCCAGTAAGATAATGATTAAACCTACCGCGCCTGCCGTTAGCACCAAAACTTCAATGCCCATTAATGTTAACCGGTGTTGCAAGCTGGCGGATGGTTGAGGCGGCAATGCCTTAATCGTTTTTTTGGCGGGAGCGCGTGGCTTTGTAGTGCGGGGGGCAGTGGCAGTTGCCGGTGGTTTTTTCCGCGTAGCCGGCTTGGTTTTTTTAACCGTTTTGTCTAACTTGTTCATGGGCATAACAGGCATTGGCCGGCCAAAAACACTATTTTACCGGTTAAAAGCTAAAGCCGGGTAAACCCTTTGCCGCTAGAACTCAGCGGTTAAAATTTGGCCGCATTGGCCTTGGCTTCTTTGGCGCCTGCGGCATTGTTTTGCATGATTCTGGCATTGCCGATAAGCAGCCAGCATTGCTTTTTCAAGCGATTATCCTTGCCGGACAGCAACAAGGCTTTTTTCGTTAAATCCTCCGCGAGACGGGGTTTACTTTGCTTGATGCGGATTTCCGCAAGCTTGTACAGTAAGGTGGGGTTACGCGGCTCTATTCGGATGGCTCTTTCAATTGACGCGGCCGCGTTATCCAAGCTGCCGGAATAACTGCTTTTCTCGGCCGATGCCAATAACGAACCTACGGCCGGCGATAAAGGTGTTGAGGGTTGAAAAGACTCCAGCGTTTCCAATGCCGGTAATGCTTCGGCTTTGGGAATCACTTGGCTAGGCACAAGTGCGGGCTCCAGCAGATTTTGGCTTGCTGGCGCCGCGGGCGGTTGGGGAATGGTTGGGGCTGGTTCCGCCGGCGTGGCGTTTAAAGGGGTTGCCGATGGCGTCTGAACATTGCCTAATGGTTGGGTTTTGACAACAGCACCGGTTGCACTTGCCGGAGCAGAAATCGTACCGCTTGATTGCGGCGGCGCTGCCGGCTCAGGCTGACTGATTCTTTGCTGTTTGCCACCGCTAAATACCGGTGCCGGCGTTTGCGTACCCAAAAGCCGGAACACCCTGAAACCAGCCACGGCAGGCAAATTATAACCGCTCGTTTAATCATCAACCTCAATCAAAACAATTCTACATCGTCGTCGGCATGTCCTGCAGTGGCCGCTTTAGCCGCTAACACTTCAGCAATCGGCTTGCCTTGCAATAGTGCATCGAACATTTCTTTTTCCGACTCCATGGTATATCGGGAGCGGATTTGCTTTTGGAAATTCATCCATTCGGTAGGATTATACAACCGTTCCGGGGTCTCAACCAAATTGGATAAACCTCTCAGATTGGAGGTCACATGTTGCAGGCATTGCTGCATGCGGTCGTAAAATTGGAAAGCAACGATGGCAGCCTGAATTTTGTCGCTGGTTTGCATGCAGTGCGACACCGCAAAATCTCTTTGCTCACTGGTTTCAAGCCGCTGCAACAAATCATAAATTTGCTGCATGTGCTCAACCATGGCGGCGAAGGATTCGGTAAGGGTGTTAACCGAAGCTTCGGCTTCTATCAATGTTGCATCAACCTGAACTGCCGACAAAGACAGCATTCGTACGGTTTCTCTAACTTGGCTCCAGTCCAGGTCAGGATTTATCGAACTTGAATTTGGCATAACCTTGACTCATTTAGTGAATTCTTGAATTTAAAATTCTAGCACTGTTCACTTAAATGTGTGTAACCGGACAGTAATATTTGAAAATTTTTATAAGTATTTGTTTTTATTTGAGTTCAATCTTGGTGTTTGGGAAAGATTTTTTTTTCCACTGCCATAACGGCTTGGTTTAACGATATGAAGCTCTTCTCTTCGTTTAAATGCATGCCCATCATGTAAAAAACCGGCATCCATAACGGGTTGATAAGCAATCCGCCAACCAAGCTGTTAAACGTGCGCTTGAGGTTTTTTAGCGGATTGAATGATTCGGTCAAGGTCTGGCTGGGGTAACTGGCGCAGACATCGGTTAAAGGCTTCAACAATAAGCCGACATTAGCCTCCGCCATTAGTGCCAGCGAATGTTTCAGTTTCCGCCGTATGTGTTGAAAATGCTTATGAGCCGAACAAGCGCAGACGCCAAAAACTATAGCCATTAAGGGCAACAAAATATAGGGGGGTAGAACAGGGGCGAATATCGGCGCCATTAGCACCGAACTGTAACCTAAAATCACAATGTTTTCGCCCCGTTCAACGTCTTTATCCACCGCTTTAACAATAGTCGATACACTTCGATTGCCGGTTTCCAGGTAATGTTTTGCTAGGCCCATAGCTACTCTCGCAAAAATAACATTTACTTAAAATCTATCATGGCTTTGAAATATGTCAAACCAAGCTTGCTGCCGCCGATATTTCAATATTCAGCCGGCATCACCTGCTCGCAAGTTTGTCTTGGCCCGGCTTTATTGGTTATAGTACACCGGCACTCGGAATGGGTCGCTTAAATTTTCACCGGTTTTTTTCACTCGATAGCAATTTTCAACCGAAAACTGCCGTTTACAATAACCAGGAATCCATAATGAAAAAAATAAATACAGTTTTATCCGTTTGTCTTGCTGCCGTACTTTCAGCCTGTGCCCCGGGTTACCAAAATCCAGCGCAAACCAATACTGATCTCGCATCCCCTATTTCCTCCGCCGCCCAAAGCCAGAACGCTATTTCCAACGCCTCTGTCGGCGCGGCGGCGGCAATTCCGGGTTCGTTGCCGTCCGCCGCAACAACCGGACAGTCCGCGCTGGCCGCTGCGACTCCTGCTTTGGTCAATATTTTAAGCCAACAGTTGGGAGTTTCCTCGCAGCAAGCAATTGGCGGTGCCGGCGCTATTTTTTCTGTAGCTAAACAAGGCTTGCCGGCTTCCGATTTCGGTCAAATCAGCAGTGTAGTGCCGGGTATGCCGCAAATTCTGGCGGCGGCCCCGCGTATTGCGTCATCCTCAACCGGCGGCTTACTCGGTGCCGCCGGCAGCGCGCTTGGCGCTAGCAGCGGCTTAGGCCAATTGGCTAACGCCGCCATTGCCTTCCAAAACCTAGGCTTGGGAGCCGGCATGGTCAATCAGTTCATTCCCATTATGCTGCAATATGTGCAAAATCAAGGTGGTTCCGCCACCATGGGATTATTGCAAAGAGTGTTACTGCCTCAGCAATAGCACTTTTTTAAACCCCCGGCTATGCCGCAAGAAGGCTTATGGCATAGCCGGTCAAAGCAAAGCAAGTTACGAATCCCGGCTGTTAAACCTATCCTTGTTACTAAAGCAGTTTTTATTTGTCGGAAAAAAAAATTAGGGTAAAGTGTAAGCCAGCTAGCCGGGCTGATTGCTTAAGTTGCCCGGCTGATACAGTTAAGTGCATCCAGCGCGGTATTTGCTAAACCACTGAGTGTTTTTGAGAGAATGTTAAGCTCCATGGAAAAATCCAAGGCCGATTTTTCGGTTGGCATTATTGGCGGTGGAGTTGCAGGCATGTCATGCGCATTGTGGTTGAAACAATTAGGTTACTCACCGGTGATTTTTGATCGCAATAAACAGCTGGGTGGCGAATTACTAAGGCTTGAACGCCCAAACCGCTGGGTTTTAGGTATGCCTAATATAGACAGCGATGAACTCGCCCGCCATTACGCCGGCCACATTGCCTTAGAACACATCCCGGCCTTACTGGAAAGCGAACTTACCGGCATAGACCGCGCCGGAAGTGCTGGTTTTAGGGTCAGCGTTCTGTTGGCTGACGGTGAATCCGTCAGTTTTAACTTTAACGCTTTGGTGGTCGCCACCGGATGCAAAGCCAAAGGCCCGGAGCTATTTGACCTATTACCGGGCTTTACCGAAGTTTATAATGCGGGATTGATAAGCTTTTCCCCGCTCGACCACCTGCCGCGCCTGACTGAACTTACCCATAAGCCTATCGCTGTTATCGGCGGCGGCGATAACGCCCACTTTACCGCAAAAGACCTGGCAACAAGCGGCGCCAACTGTAGTCTGCTGACCCGCTCTCAAGCCAAAGCCGGGAAATCGATACGCAGAGAAATTCTGGACTCTATCGAGCAAGGCCGAATCCTTGAATATAACGGCGTCAAACTGACCGGCTTTAACCTGGAATCGCCCGATAGCCTCAAGATCCTCTTTACCAGCGCTAGTGAAAGCTACGAAATTTGCGTTCGCCATTGCTTTGTCAGAGCCGGCTTTAATTCCAACACAACGGGGCTTGAATGCTTCGATGTGTTCAAAAAACTTGATAAATTAAACGGTTATATTCAAACCCATGGTTCCGGCCAAACCTCGGAGCCGATGATTTACGCGGCCGGCGATGTTACCGGCCCCGGCAGCCAATCCGTTGTCAATGCCATTGCCCAAGGTGCCAATGTTGCCAAGGAGATAAGCCAGATATTATGAAAGCTTCCTATTTGCATAAATCTCAGCCTATGATTTGGGTTGTCGACAGCGAGTATACCGGTGAACGTAATGCCCGGCTTGGCTTAGCCCAACGCTTGGGTTTTCGTTACGATTTGATCCCGGTTCCCCAGGATGGCGCCGCATATTGGCGTTTACTCAAAAGCAAATACGCCCGTTATGCTGATTATCCGCCGTTACTGATCATCAGTGGCACCGGAGAAGAAACCACGGCTGAAATTGCCGATTTACCTCAGCACTTTCCCGCAACGGTATTGAATGTTTTTTTAGCCTCCATTTTGCCCGAGGATAGGCATCCGCGTTTGGCGGAATATGATTTGATCGCATCGCCCCAGCTTTCCGGCGATAACATAGTGACCTTAACCTGTGTCCCCAACCAGTTGACACGGCAAAACTTAGACACGGCATACCTCGAGCACGCCGACTACTTCAACGGACTTGCCAAACCGGTAACAGCCTTATTGGTCGGCGGCAATACCCGCTATTGTTCGGGCTTCACCGCCGATCACGCCAGACAGCTGGGCGAGCGCATCGCCCGCATCAGCGCCCAACTCGGCGGCACGCTGATTATTTCCAACAGCCGGCGCACGCCAGAAGACGCGCAATCGGCATTGCTTGAGGCCTTAAACGGTGTCAATTACGATTTTTTCGACTGGCAAACCATGGAAAACAATTTTTACCCGGCCATGCTGGCCCATGCCGAGTTGTTTATTGTGACCGGCGATTCGCTATCCATGTGCTCGGAAGCCGCTTTTACCGGCAAACCTTTGCTGATTGATTTAAGCCGCGAAGCCACTGAATGCTTTCACCGGGAAATTATCGGCCGGTTGATAGATCATGGCGCGGCAAAATTGTTAGGCGATCCGTTTGAACCTTGGGCTTATGAACCGATTGATCCTACCGGTATGGTTGCCGAAGAAATAAAAAAACGCTTCGGCGAAATTTTGCATTTCGCCTGAACTCAACTCGGCTACCGCTTCGCTTTGACGAGCCAATCCCGTTTACCAACCGACCAAACTGACGGCAGCCAATTTAACCTGCTTGGCGCCTGCATCCGTCCAAGCGACGTAAGCCGAATCGCCGATGACCTTTAATTGCGGATCACGGCTGGGCCAGCGTGGAAAACTGCCTTTAAACACCTCCACTGCCTTACTCAAAGTCCCATCGGTTTTGAACTTGGCCAGTTTCAAGACATCCTCAGGCCCGGTTCGGCTGCGCCAGCTGACCAGCACACTGCCGTCATCGAGCAGCGCGGCATCAACATAACCGGCGGCATTGCTATCAAGCACGGCCGGCTCGGCAAAATTTCGCCCGGCGTTCTCGGAAAACGCCGCTTTGACATAGCCTTGACCGTTTTTAGCGGTGAACCAGGCGGCAGCCACGCGTTCACCTTTTATGGCCAGCGCAGGTCCGTTGCTAGGACACCCCTCAATAACCCAGCCGTCGTTGTAAACCGGGTTTGACGCTTCGGTTGGCGATTGGCCGGCAACCCAGCGAATTACACTCATATCTCTGACTTCGCCCGGCAGATGGTCGCGGTAAACCGTCATTAAACTGTCTTGCTCCGCCGCGGTATCCACCGGACAGCATGAACAAACGTCCGTATCAAGACTATGCTCGGGAGCCGCGTTGCCCTTCTCATCTATCACCGTGGAGAATAATTGGTAACGGTGTTCATCCTGCGCAGCCCGCATGTCCGTCCAAACCAACGCCAAACGGCCGCCCGGCAAAGCCGCCGCGCTCATTTGCGCATCGTATACCTTGGCGGCTTTTGAATTAGGTAGCGCCGGATTACTCCAACTGGAGCCGCCGTCTGTTGAGCGGGCTGAATAAATCCGTCCCCAATAGGATTTTTTTTTGCCCTCCGGGTAGTCCATCCACAGCGCCAACAGGGCGCCGTCGGACAACCCGATTACTTTTGGCGGGGCCCCTAACTTGCCCTTAACCCCAACGACTGTCCGCGCTGCCGACCAATCCTGGTTCTGATAGAACGCAAAGCGGACGAAATTGTTGTCATCGGCATTATCCACCCAGGAAAAGATGAGCTTACCGTCTGCGGTTTTGTCCAAACCATGCTGGCGACTGTCAATGGCGGCAGGCGTGACGATTAAATTTACCAGCGGATCGCCGTGAGCAGGTCCCGCCAAACCAAGATATAAAACTAAACTCAAAAGCTTAAGAATTTTCATATTCACCTATCTGCGTTTCAAAGTCGTCACCCTTTAAGTGCGGTCAATACCGCAGTGTAACCCGTGTAAAAACCTGCCTGGGATCGCCCGCAAACACCGAAGTGGAACTTCCGGTACC
>PERF01000101.1 GCA_002928495.1 Methylobacter sp.
CTAGCCGGATTCCAGGTTTTCGGCCACTGTCAAAATACCCATCCGTGCACCGCGATTTAGCGTTGACCGTGGCAGAAAATCTGGCTGCGGAAACCTTGCTGGAGTGCATAAAAACCGAGCTTAGCGAGGTTCTGCAAACTGCCGTCATCTTTGACGTATACCGCGGTAAAGGCATAGAAGCCGGTTTTAAAAGCATAGCTTTAAGTCTTGAATTACAAGATTTTTCACAAACACTAACAGATGCGGCAATCGATGCTATATTTAGTAAGCTGTTGGCAACATTGGCCAATACGATTGGCGCAAAATTGAGGGAATGATTAAATGGCATTAACAAAAGCAGATTTTGCAGAAAAACTGTTTGATGAGCTGGGTTTAAACAAACGCGAAGCTAAAGAAATCGTTGAATTATTTTTCGAGGAAATCAAAGGTTCTTTAGAGCAAGGCGAGCAGGTTAAAATTTCCGGATTCGGGAAATTTGAGTTGCGCGATAAAAGCAGCCGGCCGGGCAGAAATCCTAAAACCGGAGAAGAAATACCCATTACCGCCAGACGTGTGGTAACATTTAGATCAGGCCAAAAATTAAAAGCACGAGTAGAAGCTTATGCTGGAACCGAGTAATAACAACGAACTGCCGGCCATACCGGCTAAACGCTACTTCACTATCGGCGAAGTCAGCGAACTATGTGCAGTCAAACCGCATGTGCTGCGTTATTGGGAGCAAGAGTTTGAAGAACTAAGCCCCGTTAAACGGCGCGGCAATCGGCGTTATTATCAACGCCATGATGTACTGATGATCCGCCAAATTAGGTCGTTGCTTTACGAACAAGGCTATACCATAGGCGGCGCCAGAGCGCATTTGGCCAGCGACAATGCCAAAGAAGACTCCACCCGCACCAAGCAGCTGATTCATCAGATGATTGGCGAGCTGGAAGAAATTTTGGAATTGCTTAAATAACACGCCGTTTTAACACAACAATAATTCATTTCAATATTTGTGTGCCAGACACACAAGCTATCTATTATTCGGGACGTAGCGCAGCTTGGTAGCGCACTTGCATGGGGTGCAAGGGGTCGAAGGTTCAAATCCTTTCGTCCCGACCAATCAAATCAATGGTTTAAAAATCAGATCAATTGTTAAACATCAAAGCCGATGCCAGTGGCTTTAGATATTGTCGGAATTCAATAAAATCACCTCAATTTCCTCCGTGATTTCCTCTTGCCGGTAAATTTGCGCTTTGCGGTGCAGTCTGGCGGTTTCGTTATCTAAATGTTGGACGGCGCCTTCAAGGTGTTGCAGGCGTTTGTGATTTTCCGCCAGCAAAGAGTCTTGCAACAATTGATTGAGCATGACAAACCAATAGTGTCCGGCTAGTTGGGTAAACAGTTGTTGGGGCGGTAGCTGTAAAATCGGCGGATTGTCTAAGGCTTGCGGTGCCGATGCGGCATTGACCGGCCAAAGGCTGCGGTTACACAATTCGGAGCTCTCCTTGTCATGGTAGAGCACGGTTAAGGCAAAAGACGGCGAGGTTTTCTTAAGGCTTTGGATAAGCCCTGCCAGTTGGTTGACGCAGACAGGTATTTCTTCACTGACATTGGCGCCGGCTAGCGTATTTTGAATGTTCAAGCAGGTAGACGGTAAGCGGTTGACAAGCCGGTTGCCTACGGCAATAGCGGTAGTGTGTGGGATTTTTTCGGCTGCTGCTAACAACCGGTCGTTGAAATCGCCGCAAAAACCGCGCTCCGAGCCCAGCACCAGCAATACCTGAATAACATTGTAGCGTTGCGGGTTGAGATCGGGGTGGCCATGTAAAACCTCCATCATGGCCGAATGGATATGCCCTGTGGCTTGTTGTTGGGATGCTTGGTTTTGGCTTAATTTATGGATTTCGATAAATGCCAGATTTTTCATGGCATTCAAAATGCTGCGTATGTCCTGAAGTTGGGTGATATGAAGTTGTAAATCGTGGCTTTGGGTCATAACGTGCCAGGCGTTTGCTCAAGCCACAAGCTTAAGGCTTGCCGCCATTGTTCCGGACTGCAGTCTAAAGTTAATGCGCTGCTGACAAGCTTGTCCTGAAGCTTTAGCAACTGCGTGGTTACTGATTTGGCTTCGATGGTATCTAAAAAACCCAAGTTGAAAGCCGTCAACCAGGCCAGTTGGAACAGCGCCGGCAATGGCGTCAAGCGTTCTTGTTTAAGTAACTCACGCAGCAGGCGCCCGCGCTTGATGCGGGCCTCCATGGTGGCTTCCAGTCGCTGTCCGAATCGGGTAAAGGCTTCCAGCTCCAGAAATTGCAAATAATCCAGTTTCATTTTACCGGCCTGATTGCGTATGCTGGGGTGTTGCGCTTTACCGCCGATGCGCGACACCGATTTGGCAATGTCGATGGCGGGCCTGAACCCCGAGGAAAATAAGCTGCTATCCAAATAAATCTGGCCGTCGGTGATGGAAATTAAATTGGTGGGGATGTATGCGGCGATTTCGCCTTGCTGGGTTTCAACAATGGGCAGGGCAGTCATGCTGCCGCCGCCGTGATCGGCGTTATAACAGGTTGAGCGCTCCAACAGGCGCGAATGCACGTAAAAAATATCGCCCGGATAAGCTTCCCGCCCCGGCGGCCGCCTGAGCAGCAGCGATAATTCGCGGTAGGTTCTGGCATGGGTGGATAAATCATCATAGACAATTAAGGTATCGCGGCCTTGGGCAACCCAATTTTCCGCCAAGGCGCAACCGGCGAAAGGCGCTATATATTGCAAACCCGGCAGCGCGTTAGCTTCGGCAACCACGCACACGGTGTAATCCAAGGCGCCGCTTTGCCTGAGCGTGTCAATGGTATTGACCACGGCGGAGCGTTTCTGGCCGATCAAAACATAAACACACAAGACGTTATTGCCCTTTTGGTTTATGACCGTATCGATAGCGATGGCGCTGCGGCCCAGGCCTTCGTCACCGATGATCAATTGGCGCTGGCCTTTGCCGATGGGAATTAAGGTATCGATGATTTTAATGCCGGTATAAAGCGGCTGATTAACGAAATCGCGCTGGGTAATAGCGGGCGAGGGTTTTTCCAGATTGCCTCGGCCGCCGGCTTTGGGCGGCGGCAGAGCGTCCAGCGGCAGACCTAAGGGATCGATGATGCGCCCTAAAAACTCGTCGCCCACGGGCACGCTCAGCGAATGTTTGGCATGGCGAACCAGGGTGCCGGCGGTCAGCGTCGGCGTTTGGTACAGTAAAATCGCACCGATGCGGTCGCGGTTTAAATCAAAGACCATGCCTCGGCTGCCATCGGCAAACAGCAGGATGTCTTCAATGGCGGCGGACGGTAGCCCTTTAATCCAGGCGATACCGTCGCCTAGCGAGGCCACGGTGCCTTGCTCCAGCACGCGCAGGCCGGGCCGGTAGCTGGCCAGCCAGTCGCTTTGGCGGCTTAATAAAGAGGCGGTGGAATCAATAGGCGCCATCGGCCAGCTCGGCAAAGCCGGTTAATTCATGTTGCAGATTGGCTTGCAGCACCCAGGCGCCAATGTCAATGCGCAGCCCGCTGATTAAAGCTTGGTCTTGCTGGTATTTAAACAGCAATGGCGTGTTGATCATTTGGCGGAATTGGGCTTCAAGGCGAACTTGTTGTTCCGGCGACAAGCCGAATGCGCTGGCCACACTGATAGTAACTTGTTTTTTGCTTTCCACCAATTGCAGGCACAGACCGCAGACATCCGGTGCGGTGTGTTCCAACTGGTTTAGCAATAACTCCAAAAGCCGTGCTTCCAGTTCCGGGCCTGCTGCCTGTTGCAAGATCAGCTGGGCGAATTTGGCGGAATTTCGCAAGGCTTGCTTTTCCGTTTCGCGCTGTAAGGCGGCTTGCTGGCGTTCAAGCGCCAGTTCGGCCTTGCGGCGCAGCTCATCCAGTTCGCTTTGAAGCTTGACCAGTTGCTGTGAGCGCTCCGTGTCCAGCTGTTGCTGAAACTGGTTTTGTAGGGTTAGTTTTTCCTGTTCCCAAAGCTTTTCCCGGTTCTCATAGCGTTCTCGTAGCGTTTCAGCTTCCCGGCGCAGGTTTTGGGTATTGTCCAGCGTTTCTGCAATCTCGCTTTGGCGTTTGCTGATGAGCGCCAGCACCGGCTTGTAAAACAACCGCTGCAAGATCCAGATTAAAATCAGGAAATTGATGATTTCCAGGATAAACGTGGTGGTGTCAAATTGCATGGGCCGGATTATTTGACAATGTATTCAAGCAACGGATTTTTAAACAGCACGATCAAAATGATCACCAGACAATAAATTGCCAGCGATTCGATCATGGCCAGACCGATAAACAGCGTGCGCATAATGGAGCGTTCGGCCTCGGGTTGGCGCGCGATGGCTTCCAGGGCGCTGGCGATGGCTTTACCCATGGCCTGCGCCGGCAGCATCACGCCCAGCGCGATGGCGATTACGGCGGCCACGGTGGAGCCCAGGACGATCAGCGGAAGTTCGGTCATGACTACTCCTCAGTTGGTTGTTGCGATTGCAAGGCGCTGGCCAGATAAATCAAAGCCAGCATGCCGAAAATATAAGCCTGCACCAAAGCTTCGATAATGTGCAGCATTAAAATGGGGATAGGTGCTAACAACCCGGCCACCAGCAAAATCAACAGCCGCCGTTTCCAGACTCATCATATTGCCGAATAAGCGCACCGCCAAGGCCAGCGTGCGGGACAATTCGCTGATGATGTGAAACGGCAGCAGGATGGGGCTGGGCGTCAAATAATGCTGCAGGTAACGGCGCAGCCCTTGGGTTTTAATGCCGTACCAATGTACGGCGGCAAACACCAGGATAGCTAGCGCCGAGTGGCCGATAAATCCCGTGTCGGGGAGTTAAGCCCGGGAATCAGGCCGATTAAATTGGCCACCACTAAAAACACCCACAAGCTGCCGATAAAGGGCAGAATCTGCCGGCTTTGTCCGGGCAGTACCGCGGCGATGGCCTCGTCAATGGCGGCAACAATGCCTTCGGCCAAGGTTTGTAACAGCCCCGGCGAGCCGGTGTTAAGGTTTTGTTTGACCAGCCAGGCCAGCGCGGCGAATACCAGCATAATACCCCAAGTGGTGATGATGGTATCGGTAATTACCAATGGGCCGAATTTTACCGCAAAGCCTTCTTCCATAGCCGTTAGTCTTTGATTAAAAAATAGACGTTGAAAACGCCGATCATCACCCCTAACAGCAACAGACTTAGCGTCCAGCGCGATGAGTAGCCGGCGGCCAAACTATCCAGCCAGTATCCCAGATAAGCCCCCGCGACAATCGGGATCACCATCACCAAGCCCAGCGTGCCGATGTAGACGGTTTGTGCCAGCAGATGCGGGCGGTTGCGCTCGGCTTGCTGGTAGCGTTTAATTTGCCGCTGGATTTTTTGCTTAAGCTCGGTTGTGTTCATGATTGCCACCGGGATTTGGTTTTCAGCTCTTTAAGCCGTTTGAGCATGGTTAACTCCATGCGTTGCACCGATTCCTGAGAGGCGCGCAGGGCTTCCTGCTCCTCTGCATAGCGTTGATCCAGCTGAGCGCTGATTTTCCCGCAATCGGGGTCAAGCAAAAAATACCGGGTGTTTAAGGTCAAGGTATTATTTTCAAATGTGGCTGCCGCGCCCGGCAAAGCCAGATACTGCCAAGCCGCATCCGGTTGTTTAAACCGCGCCAGACCGAACACCAGCCAAGTTATAAACCGGCCGTGGTTAGCCTGTATGCCGAAACTGCCGGAGGCGTCTTCGCCGATAAAGCTTGCCACGCCCGCAATTAACCGGGTTTGGCCGGGCGACAGCAGTAGCAGGCTGAAAGCGTTCATGAGGCGGCCCTCATGCTGCCGCGCATATAGCAATCCTGCTCGGAGGTTGCATCGTAGCGGCCGCTCAGAAAATCCTCGCAATCGGTAAGAGTTTGGTCCAGGCTGACAGACACCCCGGTTTGCTTGGTGTGCTGCGCCAGCACGGCAAACGGCTGGGTTAAATAGCGCTGGAGTTTGCGTGCGCGCATGACGATTTTGCGGTCGGTTTCCGATAATTCTTCCACACCCAGCATGGCGATAATATCTTCCAGCTCATGGTAGCGGGCAAGATGCTCGCGCACCGCGCCGGCGACGGCGTAATGCCGGTCGCCCAAAGTATGGCGGTCCATCAGTTTACTGCTGGAGCGTAAGGGGTCTACCGCCGGATAAATGCCTTTGCTGGCTTGGTCGCGAGACAGGATGACGGTGGTATCCAGATGGCTTAAAATAGCGCTGACCGCCGGGTCGGTCATATCATCGGCGGGCACATAAACCGCTTGCACCGAGGTGATCGCGCCTTGCCGGCTGGATAAAATGCGGTCTTCCAGCTCGGCCACTTCCGTGGTCAGCGTCGGTTGATAGCCGACGGTGGCCGGCATGCGCCCCAGCAGGCTGGAAATCTCGCTGCCGGCCTGCACAAAACGGAACACGTTGTCCATCACGAACAAGACTTCCTTGTGCAAGGTATCGCGCAGGTATTCGGCATAGGTCAGCGCCGACAAGCCGACGCGGAAGCGCACGCCGGGCGACTCATCCATTTGCCCGAACACCATCAAGGTATCCTGCATGACACCCGCGTCCTGCATTTCGCGCCATAATTCGTGGGCTTCGCGGATACGCTCGCCCACGCCGGCGAAAACCGACACGCCCTTGTGGATGGCCGACACAGCATGGATAAACTCCATGACCAGCACGGTTTTGCCCACGCCGGCGCCGCCGAACAAGCCGGTTTTGCCGCCTTTAATGAACGGGCACAGCAAATCGATGACTTTAATACCGGTCGGCAAGATGCCGCTCACGCCCATGGCTTCGGATAGTGGCAGGGGTTTGCTGTGAATATCCCGGAAGCCGGGATTACTCAGCGGCGGCCCGCCATCCAGCGGTTCGCCGAAAATATTCAGTAACCGGCCCAGGCAGCTTTCGCTGACCGGCACTTGCAAGGCCGCGCCGGTATCGTAAACGGGCAGGTTGCGGCTTAGGCCGGCGGTGCCGTGCAAAGTAATAGCGCGGATGCGGCGCTCGTCAAGATGCTGGTGCACCTCAAAAAAGTAAGTACAATGGTCGAAGCGGGTAAACAAGGCTTGGCGCAACGGCGGTAGCCGGTGGCAATCGATGATGACAACCGGGCCGTGGACTTCAACAATTGCCCCGATAGCGGACTGGTTTGGCGGTGCTAAAGCAAGGTTCATGCGTTTACCCGATCCAGCAAAATTTGTAAGGTTTTGAGTATGACAAAACTATACCGTCAGTGCAATTAGAGATGAGCGGTTAGTTTTCCAGTCCAACACAGGAGCGGTTATGAAACTTTCGTTAAACAGCCAGATTTTCTTAGGCGCACTTTTAGGCGTGCTGCTGGGACTGGGCTTTGCCCGGTTAGGGCCGGCTTCGGACATCACCCGTAACGGCACCTATGTGTGCGGCTTGCTGGGCGAACTTTTTATCGATGTGCTGAAAATGGTGTTGGTGCCCTTGGTGTTTACCTCGATTGCCTGCGGCGTGGCCAATCTGCGCCAGCATGAGCAAATGCATCGGGTGTGGACGACGACCTTAGGTTTTTTTGTCTTATCCATGGTGTTGTCGATTTTGGTGGGCTTAAGCGCAGCCAATATTTTCGAGCCCGGCAAAGGTTTGAATCTTGATTTGTTTCATGATGCGATGAGCCATTTCGACGTCAAGCAAATGTCTTTGCCGGAATTCATCAGCAAATTTATTCACGGCTTGTTTGTTAACCCGTTCGCGGCCTTGGCACAAGCCAACGTGCTGGCGATTGTGATCTTTGCCTTGTTACTGGGAATTGCCCTGGTGCTGGGCGGCGAACGCTATCGCAATATTCTGGTCTTGTTGCAGGAAGGGTTGGAGCTGATTTTACAAATGGTCGGTTGGATTATGCGGCTTGCGCCCATCGGCATCATGGCGTTGCTGGCCCAGCTGGTAGCCAATCAAAATACGGAATTACTGGGCAGTCTGGCCCAGTTTGTGGTTGTGGTGTTGGGGTCGATTTTGCTGCATGGTTTTGTGTTGTTGCCGCTGGTGCTGTATTTAATCACCGGCAAGAAGCCTTTGCAGTTTTTCCGCGGCGCCCGCGAGGCGTTGGTAACCGCATTCGCCACCAGTTCCAGCTCGGCGACCTTACCGGTGACCTTACGCTGCGCCGAGCAGCATCTGCACGTAAAACCGGAAATCGCCGGTTTTGTAATTCCGTTGGGAGCCACTTTAAACATGGACGGCACTGCCTTGTACGAAGCTGCGGCGGCATTGTTTGTCGCCAATTTGGCAGGCGTCGAGCTGAACCTGGTACAGCAGTTTATCGTCTTATTCACCTCCATGATGGCCGCCATCGGTGCACCCGGCATACCCAGCGCCGGCATGGTGACCATGGTGTTGGTGTTGCAATCGGTTGGGTTGCCGGTAGAGGCCATTGCCGTGCTTTTACCGATTGACCGTTTACTCGATACCTTCCGTACCATGGTTAACGTGGAAGGCGATATGATCGGCAGTTTGGTGGTGCAAAAGCTGGTTAGCCGTAAGCCGTGATTACAGCGGTTTGCCGGTCAATCTTAAGCCAACAAGGCCGCGATGATGCCGGTTAAAAAAATCCCGTCAAACGTGCCGGCACCGCCGATAGCGGCAATAGGGGCACCCAAGCCGGTCACTTGCTTGAGCTTTAACAAGTCGGCGCCCAGCAACACCCCCAAAACCCCGCTAATATACGCCAGATGCGCGGCATGCGGCGCTTCCAGTAACAGCGCCAGCAGCGCCGAGGCGAACGGTGCCAACAAAATCGGCATGCCCACGCCCAGGCCCGGCATCAAGCGGCTGAAGTGGTAGCTTAAAGCCGTTACCCCCAGTAAAGCTACCAACAGGTTGAAGGGATCAACCAGCTGCAAGGAAATAAAATAAAAGCTTAAAGCTACCGGAATAAGGCAGCCGCCGACATTGACCGCGACCACAATTTTACCGGGCCTGGCAGGCCGATAAATTTCCCAAAACGGTTTGCGGCCGGGTTCGGCAATCAAATGGCCGCTTTCTTTGACGTCCATAACGAATAAAGGCAGGTTAATACCGCTGCCGAACAAACTGGCGATCAACAAAAACAGCGACAACTGGGGCGAAATGCCCAGTTTGGCAAAAGCAATCTCAAAAATATGCACCTGCAGCAAGGCGATTAAAAATACGCCCAGCAGAACAAAAATCATCAAACTGTTGATACGCATGGGAGTCTCCTCTTGGCAGGCAGTAGTTGGCTATGATAGCACTACTTTGTTACCTTACTTTGGCGGATTGGCAAGGCTACATACTTTAACTTATTGATACGTTGTGCCCTTGTGTTTAAGCCAGCCCGCTTCATGCAAGTCTTTGGGATCGTGGTGTGTCCAATGCACGGTGCCGCCTTTGGCATTCCATTCGTATTCGCCGGAAAAAACCACGGTATCGCCAACCTGCAAATCCTCAATCTTGGGCGCCAAGTCGATATTATGCGCAACCAGCAAGGTTTGCCCTGAAGTCAATCGCAAGAGAAATTTTTGGTGCCGGCTGCCGTGGTTGTCGTCCGGCAGCAGTTTAATCACGTTGCCCTGGCCTTGAACTTGGAGATTGCTAGCGTGCCGTTCAAAAGCTTGCTGGAGTTGACTATCGCCGGAGTCCGGCCGAACTTGCGTGAGCGCTTCGGCATCGGCCGG
The DNA here is from genome assembly GCA_002928495.1 of Methylobacter sp. Taxonomy (GTDB): domain Bacteria; phylum Pseudomonadota; class Gammaproteobacteria; order Methylococcales; family Methylomonadaceae; genus WM-3-3. The sequence goes on from PERF01000101.1 coordinate 9,699, forward strand.
GGCTAGCGGAAAATTATGTTGTAACATCGCCCATAAAGCTAACGCGAGGGCGGCGATCAGAACCGATTTTTTATGCATAGTTATTTTAGGGCTGGTGGAAAAAATACGTGATTTGGTGGCGATAAAGTCTGGCCGATTAATCAGTTCGGCCACGGCGTCAAAAAAGCCGTCCATGGGGCAGGAGTCGTAGCCCACGCTTTAAGATCGGCGCACAAAACGATCAATAACAAAGCATCGGTCACTGGTGCCTGATCCCAGGCTGCCGCCCGAATCCGGCGGCGTAATTCAGTATCGCTGACCAACACGAAGCGCCAATTCCGGATATTAAATGCTGTTGGCGACAGTAACGCTGCGGCCATCAGCTGATCGATTTCCGCTTCGGTCATTTGATGCCCGGTATCGAAGTGTTTAACGGATCGCCTTTGGGTGATTGCGGTCAATGTGTCCATGGTGAATCATTAAAAAGAGAAGGGAAAAACCGGGTTTAGCACAGG
>PERF01000102.1 GCA_002928495.1 Methylobacter sp.
AAAACAGCTTGAGTAATTTGGGGGATCACGGCTGCCGCGCTATCAGGCTGCAATCAGCAGGTAAAACAAAGAGCTCAGCCAGCCAAAAAAGAATTGTCGGATTTCCCTGCGTAATCCGGCTTACTTCGATAGCCTGATGAACCATTCCACCGAAGCCGTCATAACCACGGCTCCGGTCTGATCCACCACTTCCATGGCTAATACCGCAGAAACCCGGCCGCGCTTTGAAAGCTCGTCTGCCCAGCCGGTTACTGCTTCGTCAGTGGCTGTGCATCGTGCCATCATTTTACCAACACCGGGTTTACGGAATCTGGCTTCTAACCGGCGAACCACGGGAACGGCGTCGGCATGCCCGGAAAACCGCCGGGCTAAAAATTCGCCGGAGCCGGCTTCTGCCAACGCCAACAAGGCACTGGCATGAACGCTGCCCAAATGATTGGTATAGTTTGGGTCATCGCTGATACCGACTAAAAAGCCGCTAGCTTCGTCAGCCGGTGTTAAGCCTATCAATTGGTTGAAGGGTAATTGGGTGACGTCCATAAGCTTTGCTGTGTGGTTTGAAAAAGCCGTTTGATTTTCCTATGTAACCAGGCAGCCGGCCAAAGACGAATCCTATTTTTGCTTGGACACATCGATAAACGGCAACGCGCCGCCGGTCACGTTGGGTAAATGGCCGTCCCATTTTTCAATGGCTTTGATCTGGGTTTCAATTTCTCTCAATTTAAGCAATTCGGGCGTTACTTCCTGTTTTTGCAGGCGTAGCGATTCGGCCTCGGCTTTGGCGCTGGCTACGCGCTGCTCGGCTTCCACCCGGATGCGCTCCAAATCGCGTTCGGCTTTCAGCTTTAATTGTTCGGCGGTGGTTTTGGCCTCAATGGCATCGTTAAAGCTGCGGGAGAAGGCAAAATTGACGATACTGAATTCGTCAATCTGAATGCCGTGGCGGTTTAGCCGTTCTTGCAGAAAATTGCTGATCTTGTCGCGTACTTCCTTGCGTTCGCTGATTAATTGCTCGGCCGTGTAATTGGCGGTGACGGCTTTGACTGCTTCTTGCACGGAAGGAATAATGATACGGTCGCCCACTCGGTCGAGATTGCCGATGGATTGGTAGGTTTCCGCCACGCGCTCCGGAATCAAATGGAAATTGATGGCGATTTTGGCGTGCACTTGCTGCAAATCCTTGGACGCGGCATCGCCGTCGCCTTCGCCTTTTTGAATTTGCACATTCACTTCATGCACGCTCTGCACGATGGGAATTTTAAAGTGCAAGCCTTCGCCGAGTATGTTTTTCTGTACCGCGCCAAAATTGGTAATCACCCCTCGGTGCCCGGCATCAATCACGACAAACGGCGACAAATACGAAATCAGCACCAATGCCAATATTACCGTCAGCACCCAGCCCAGCCACCGGGCGTTGCCTGTATGGTTAATCGTGTCAAACCGGGTCATAGCTTATCTCCTTTACTAAAAAGGCCTTATAAAAGTTTGGAAGGTTAGTATTGTGAGACTGCCCAGGAACAGGCGCCTTATAGTTTACTTTAACGACGCCCGTCTTAAACATTCAAGCGCCGATAACTTTTATTGTCCGGACAACAACGGGATTCGTTCCATTAAGTAACATAAACAATCCTGGGCAATGATCCGCTCATTCAGGGTCAGCATTGACGGCATGGCGGGTTTGGCAAATAGCAGATGACTGCCTTTACGGGAAAAATAATCCCCGGTGACGTCTTCGCCATTCACATCACTGGCTATTAACGGCAAAGCTTTGGCCGCTGTTGTGGTAGCCAAAACGGTGCCGGCGTCGACTTCGGTGAAATTGAACCGCTCTATGCTTTTATCCAGGCTCAACTCAAGATTGGCCTGTTCAAACCCAAACGATATGCCTTCCGCCACTTTCACCTGGGCAACGGTATGAAATAAATCGATATCCTGAGGGTGCACCGGCTGCTTGGGGAATTCGGTTAAATGTAAACAGCTTTCCAAGAATTCCAGGGCATGATCTATCCCTTGTTTGCGGTCGGGCTGCCCGCATTCCAGCGTTACCGCCGGGCAAAGGCGGGCAAAAGCCGCCGATTGCACGCCCTTGGGGTGGGTAAAGTAAACCACCAACCGCCCAAACAAAGTTGCCAATTGCAAGAAGGCGTTATCCAAGCTGTTAACACAGGAATAGTGCGGATTAAGCCCGGTATTATTATGAATATCGACGCTGGCGAACAAATCCCGCTGCCGCATCAGGGCTACTATCGCCTCTGCCATCTGGGTTTCCGGCGAGGGCGGCAAGTCCGCGCCCGGCCAGATCCGGTTATAGTCGGGCTGGCCGTCTAGCCGCCGCAGGTCGTATTGTGCCGCTTGTACATTACCGATAAATAACGCCAACGCCCTGGGTAAGGGTTTGCCGGCATAGTTTTTGAGCACGGCCTGAATGGCTTGCAGGCCGGTGCATTCATTACCGTGCAGCAGTATCGAGACAAACAACGGTTTAGGATTGATGCCCGGCAATTCGATCAAGGTTGGGCCGCTTAGAATTGTATGCAATGCGCGGTGATCGGTCTGCAAAAAGCCATCGGGAAGATAATCCAGATGCGTAAATAAGTCGCCGTTCACATCAATGTCCATTGGTCGACCGGATTACCGGTTTTTTGCTGCTGAAGGTATAAACGCGTCATTTCGGCAAAATCGCACTGGCGCTGTTGAATCAGATGCCGCTGCCAATGGCTGCCGGTTTGCTTTTTATCAATCCTGCCGGCGATGACATCCAGCAAGGCCTTGCTGTCGGATTCGGCAATGCCTAAGCTTTGCAAGCCTCTGCGCGCTCTAGGCAAAAGTTCTGTTTGCAATAACCGGTCTAGGTGTTGCTTGGCGCCATCCTGCCAGGTTATACAGCCATCGAGGCCAAAACGCGCGGCCTGGTAAAAATTGTCCTTGGCCTGAGAAAAAGGTATTAGCAGGCCATGCTCGACAATTTCCAGGCATAAGTCTTGCGCCAGACCATAATAAAACGCCGCGTTAGCCATGGCGTCCACCACACTGGGCCCGGCTGCCGGGGTGCGGTGCTCGATACGGATATGCGGGGTGCCGTCTTGATCAAAACCGATCAAAGGCCGGTTCCAACGCCAAATGGTGCCGTTGTGCAAACGCAGATGCGCAAACGCTTCGACCGGGGTGTCTTGGCGCACGGGCAACAGCACCGGAAAATGCTGTAAATTTTCCTGGAAGCATTCGGCAATGGAATGCTGGGCATACCCGGAACCAAAACTCACCCGCCGCAGTGGGCCATGAGAAGCTGCGCGATAGCCGCCGGTTTCAATCGCTTGTTCGAACAAAGGAATGCGGGTTTCATGCCACAGCGTCTTGCCGAACAAAAACGGTGAGTTACTGGCCAAGGCAACCATGGGTGCCGAAGCCATTATCGAGGCATTGTAAAAATGATGCGCCAACGCCAACGGCACCTGTATGTGCAACTGAAATGATGTAGTAGCGGCTTCCAGCATCACATCTTCATGAAAACAATTCAGGTGCTCCTCACCCACGATATTGATATGAATCGGCTGGCCGCGGGCTAGCAGGATTTGCTCGTTTAAAGCCTGGTAGCGGTGCATGTCGGACATGTTGCCCAAATGTAAATCGCTTTGCTGTAACGTCGGCAAAATGCCGATCATCAACAAATGCGTGTCTAGACTTTCCGCATGCGCACCGGCTTTTTGCCAGAGTTTGTCCAATTGACTGTGCATTTGCGCAAACACGTTCCCGGTTAACGCCAGCGGTGTGCTATTGAGTTCGATATTGAATTTGGCCAGCTCGGGAAACGCCAGCGGCTCGTTTAAGGTCGTCAAAAAATGGCTGTTGACAGGCGCCGGCTGCATGGCCCGATCAACCAGCCAGGCTTCGATTTCAAAGCCGGCAACCGGATTGCGGGTGGATAGCGATTGCTGCGCTATCAGCCGCTCTAACAGTGCCGTCTCTTGTTGTAAGCTTTGGTAAAAGGCTAAGTAATCACCTTCGGTAAAACGTGTTTGTGTGATTTCCTGGCCCATAAAAATCCTTAGCCATACCTAATTTAGATTGAGCTGACACGATTCTTCCGCCCCGCCCCGGCATTGATAAAATCCGGAACGGTTTGCACAACTATACTCACAATCTTCAAATAGTTAAATCCCAATTCCGGCTGTCAAATCAAGCTTAGTGGTCACCATCAGGTATTTTCAGCAACTTGGCATAATTTGTATGTTGGCTGTGCTAGCCGTGTATTTTTGCGCTTGGCTTTTGCGTGACTGTAGATTTCAACGTTGAATATAAATTGGTTTGTTTGCCGTGACCGGTTTCAGCGTTGCCACAACTTTGTACAGCTTAGTTTCCGTAACTATAGCTGGCTAACCGTTTTTTCCGCCCTTATGCCGGCGTTGCCCGGCGGCTTTCTGGCGCCAGCGCAGCAAACCGGTCACGTACAGCACCAAGGGTACCCAGCCGGTGGCGCAGATAATGATCCGGCCTGCCAAACCCAAGGCTTCACCGGTATGCAAAGGGTATTGCAGGTTGAGAAAGGTTTCGCCGTTACTAAAACGCATCGGATCACGGGTGGCGATGACCTGGCCGCTGTATTGATCGACATAAACCGTCGTACTGGGCCAATAATGATTGGCTTCGCCGGGTTGGCGCAGGTGCAGGGTATAAACGCCGGTAGCATCAGCGGGCGTGAGCATTTGCTTTAACTCGGCAGCGGGGAAAGCTGCTTGCGCCGCCGCAACCGCGTTATCAATGGAGACTGCCACCGCGCCGGGTAGCGGGTTCGACTTGGCACCTTCAAGATCGGCCCAGGGATCCATTTTGACCGGTGAGAACAGGTTTACAACCAACCTTACCTGATCCGAATAAATCAGGTAGAAACCGCTGAATGCCAGCACGGTCAAGACCATTGCCGCGTAGATTCCGAAGCATTTGTGCAGATCGAAAACCCGTCGTTCGGCACCGGCGTGGCGTTTGATGGTTAATGCCTGCCACAACCGGCCACGGCTTGGCCACCATAAATACACGCCCGTCAACACGGAAACCAGCAGGCACACGCCAAACATCCCAACAGCTTTTTGCCCGTTGTCGCCCAACAACAACGCGCAATGCAGATCGAACACCCAGCCCATGAGGGTTTCGTTACGGCCTCGGCTTTTAACCACCTCGGCCCGGTAGGGATCGACCGAAACCAGCCGCGCGTTGTAGTACATGCCGGCTTGCCCTTTTGGTAAGGGATGGCTGGCAGTCAGCATTCCGGCCTTATGCCTAGGCATTTGCAAAGACCAGCTGCCCTGCCATTCGGGGTGGGCGCGCCGCACGGCCAGCAGCATTTCTTGAAAAGGCCGGTAAGCGCCACCCGGATGGGCGATGACAAGTTCCGGATGCCAAACTTCGTCGAGTTCGGTCATGAAGGCGTTGTAGCTGCCGGTCAACCCCAAAACCACGAAGACAAAGCCCACGGTAAGCGCAAGATAAAGATGCACCGCGAGCCAAAGCTTGCGCAGTTTCCGCCGCTTTGAACGTGGTGAAGCCATGGTGCGCACTTGCGTCAACCTATTGGGGAGAGGCGCCGATTGCTTGGGGATGCCTAGAACTCCAGCCGTAACGAGCCGAGTACCGTGGCCGGGTCGGCCGGCAGTATGTTGACGCGCGGAAACGCAAACGAAGGCTCGCCGCCGAAAAAATAGGTTTTATCAAAAAGATTATTCACATTGAGCTGCGCGGTAAGCCGCGAGTCTTTGAGTTTCCAATGGTAGGCCGCAAAAGCGTCCACCCGGACATAGCCCGGCAATTGAAAGCTGTTGGCGATATCGCCTTCGCGCTGCCCGGCCAGATACACTCCCGCGCCGGTCTCGAATTTTGTCGGAATGGCATCGAACCGAACCCATAGGCTGCCGGCATGGGTAGGCACATTGGGAATCCGGTTACCTTGATTGCCACTGTTGTCGGATGTGATTTTTACATCGGTTAAGGCATAAGTGGCGATTAACTTGGTGCGCTCGGTGATTTGCCCGGCCAGATCGATTTCTATCCCACGACTGCGCGCTTGGCCTACGGCGGTGGAATCGCTGGGGTCGTCAGTGCTGAGATCGGGAGTCAACACATTTTGTTTGGTAATTTCGAAAATGGCAAAGGTTGAAGTGAGCCTGCCGTCAAATAATTCAAACTTGGCGCCAACTTCAAACTGCTGCGCCGTTTCCGCTTGTAACCCGCGGCCTGCCGAGTCACGGCCGTTGCTGGCGCCCAGAGATTCCACATAGTTGCCGTAAAACGCAAGCCAGGGCCAGGGCTGGTATGCCAATCCTACCCTTGGGCTGAAGCGCTGGGCATCGCTCGTGGCCAGAACCACATCGTCGGCCGTAGTGCCGCTGCCATTTTCGTTTTCCACCCAATCGTAGCGGCCGCCGCCTAGAATGTGTAATTTATCCCACAGCGTGATTTGGTCTTGGAAATAGAGTCCATACCAGCTTTGACGGGTGGTAAAAAATCCATCTAGCGGATTGTCTCTGAGTAATTGGTCGTGGTTGGTGGTGCCTTGTCCCGGGTTGAACAAGTCGATAGTATCCACGGTGGCAAACCCGAACGTTAACTCGGCAGCATCGCCGGTGCCGTTATAGTAGTCTGTACCGAGCAATACCGTGTGTTTTGTACCCAGGTATTCAAACTTGCCGGTCAAATCCAAAACCGCGCTGATATCTTCTTGCGAGATGCTGCTGCCGTCGAGACTGTCGCTGAAGATTGCCCGCTCGATTGTGCGCTCGTCGGACTGAATATTGGTGGGAATGACCAGAGCCTGATCAAAATTAGCAAACGAGCCGAGAAAACCGCCGTGCACCTTCCAATCCTTAGCAAAACTATGGGTAATGTCGAAATCCAGCAAACGCACCTCGTTGCCGCTATCCAACCCCGGTTGCAGGTCAAACCGGCGCGAAATCGGCACCGCAGCCGGACGATTGCCAACCGCCGGTATGCCTGAATCGAATTGATCGGTTTCTTTGCGGTATTCGAAGGTTAAATTGACCTCGGTATTCTCGCTTGGCTTCCAGCTCAGGCTGGGCGCGACAAAAAACCGCTCGTTGTCGAGAAAATCACGGAATGAACCGCGGTTGAGATAAGCGAAATTCAGCCGATACGATAACTCGCTGCTGTCGGCGACCGGGCCGGTGGCATCGATAGTCGTACGGTACAAATCATACGATCCAAATTGCTGCTCTAATGCATAATACGGTGTATCCAAGGGTTTCTTGGTGACCGCGTTGATAATGCCGCCGGGTTCAATACGGCCATAAAGTACAGAAGCAGGGCCTTTTAATACTTCAATCTGATCGATATTGGCAAACTCTTGGGTAAAACCGAACGAACTGGTCGCACCCAGCCGCTTGCCATTGCGAAAGCGGACAAAGCGGTTCTCGAAGCCGCGAATCACAAAACTATCCAGAAACGCCCCGCCGCCATGCTCGCGCTGCACGCCGCTGACGTTCTTCAACGCATCTTCCAGCCGGAACACCTGTTGGTCTTTTAGTACCTGTTGTGGCACCACTTGCACCGATACCGGCGTCTCAATCAGCGGCGTATCGGTTTTGGTGGCGGTTGAAGAATTGGGGGACTGGTAATCTTCATTGTAAGGATCGGTTGCGTTATAAATGGCATTGCCGGTTACTTGCACGGTGGGTAGCGTGGCAGCACCGGTTTCGGCGCCGGTTTTGGGTGCTTTGATAGTGACCGCCCCGTTATCGGCCACTTGGTAGGTTAAGCCGGTGCCGGCCAGCAAGGTTGCCACCGCGGCCTGAGTACTGTATTTACCTTGCAGTTTAGGGCTTTGCTTACCCTGGGCGGTTTGTTCCGCGTATAACAGCGCGGCACCGGATTGCGCCGCCAGCGTTTGCAGTGCCGGCGCCAAGGCTTGAGCCGGAATATCGAATTGATGCGTCAGTTCGTCTGAAGCTGCCCAGCCGTTGAAAGTAGTAAGCACTGCCAGAACGAGAGATTGCTTTAGAAATACCATTTAACTTCCCAAAATTGTTAAGGTTCGATATTGGCAAGACGCACCACGCTGCAAAAGCCAGCAAAGCAAAACAATTTTGTAGGGATCTTTTATGGCCCTTATTGCAAAACCAGCTCGTGCGGCCCAACAGGCTTTAGGCTTACCGGCAATAACGCGGTAATAGCTGTTAAGGTTTGTTCCAATTGGTTAATTTGGAAGGTGCCGCTGACACGCATTTCCGCCAGCGCGGGCCCGGCAACGCGGATGCGGACATCGTGGTAGCGGTTTAACTCGGCCAGCACATCTTCCAGCCTGCGGTTACGGAAAACCAGCCGGCCTGTGCGCCAAGCCGTTAAGCTGCCGATTTCCAAATTCGGCGCATTTTCAAACCGGCCGTTGGCTGGCAACCACCAGATTTTGACCAGCGCGTAACTGGCGCTTATCGGTGGATTCCACTTCCACCAACCCCTCTTGCACGGCAACTTCCACACGCTCGGGTTTTAGGTAAACATCAAAGGCGGTACCGATGTCGCGGATTGTGCTGTTGCCGGCCTTCACTTCAAACGGCCGGCCGGCATCATGCTTGACGGTAAAAAACGCTTCGCCTTTAACCAAACTAATGCGCCGCTGCCAAAAACTGTAACGCACGCTAAGTTCGGTTTCGGTGTTTAACTCCACGACCGAACCATCGGCCAGGGTAACGCTCTGCTTATCGCCTTTTTCGGCAATATAAGTAATCGGCACGCCCAGCCAGCCGCGTTGATGTAACGCACAAATGCCAAAAGCCAGCAGTAAAACCGCGGCGGCTGAATACGCCCAATTAGGCCGCGCTTTGTTTTTACGGTAACTTAAGGCGGCAGAGCGGGCCGGAAAGTCCGACGTTTTAAGCACCGCCAAACGATCCCAATGGCTAGTTACGGTGTCGTAGGCCAACTGATGGCTGGGATCGCCGGCCAGCCAGGCGTTAAATGCCTCCCGGTCGGACGGGGAGCATTGTTCCGAACGTAACTTTAGCAGCCAATCGATCGCTTGCTGGCGAGTCAGGTCGGAAATGGCGGGATGGGTTTTCACGCTTTGCTCATGTGGGCGAATGGATTTATTTTTTATCGAGATATGTCAATAGACGTGCGAAGCGTAGATTACCGTCAAAAACCCCGGTTAATCATCGTCCTCACTAAAGCGCTTGCTGATATGCAACATGGCGGCGCGCACGTATCGTTCCGATGAACTGACCGAAACGCCCAGACGCCGGCTGATTTCGCCATGGCTTAGCCCTTCCACTCTAAATAACACAAAAGCATGGCGCTGCAGTTCCGGCAGTTCATCCAGCAAAGCATAGAGCTGTTCCAAAGTTTCCCGCATTTCCCAAAAACAATCGGGCGTAGGCTGGGGGGAAATGATTTCGCTTAGGTTGTCATCCGGGCCGCTGTGGCGTTGTCTGATTTTATTGCGGCGGTGCCGGTCCACGGCAATATTATTAGCAGTCTGGAATAAAAACGCTTTAGGATTATGGATACTGTCCGATTGCGGATAATTAGACAAGCGCAAAAACGACTCCTGCACAATATCGGCAACATCCTCTTCCTTGGGCCAGCGTTTTTTCAAAAAAGCCGCCATCTCACCCGCGTGCTGGTGGAACAGGGAATGTAAAAAACTGTATTGTGGTAAGGACATTTGGAAGAAACAAAAATACTATGCCGATAGTTTCAGCAAGCGCCGTGCCGAAATGAATGAATTGCCCGAATAGCCTTTAATATGCTTAATTTAATCTATTGCAGCGGCGATGTTTGAGCTAACAAATTCAGTCTACTTAATTAAGCTATGTTATTTAACTGATTCTGATGTGTTATTTAATGCCGTTTTTTATCCTACCCACCAAGCGCCGTCCGGTCTTGGAGCAAACCTGAAGAAGAGATACGCTGGGCAAAGCCGGCCCTATTCTTAAATGCCTTGTGTAGTTTCACAAAAATCTAAGTGCAGTATCAAACAGAATCAATTCCCTGATCTGACTATCCTAAGTCTTAATTCTCATGACGAAATTAAAAACAGATTTTCAATCGACAAA
>PERF01000103.1 GCA_002928495.1 Methylobacter sp.
TGAGCCATACCCAGCTGACTTTGGAACAACTGGCGGCGTTTCCGGTGTTGACATACAATTTTGGCTTTACCGGGCGTTCTAATATCGATACGGCCTATAAAGACAGCCAAGCCAAGCTGGACATTGTGCTGGCGGCGGCTGATTCCGATGTGATCAAGACTTATGTAAGGCTGGGCTTGGGCGTGGGCGTTATCGCCGGTATGGCCTATGATCCGGTAGCGGACCGGGATTTGGCCGCGCGGGATTTATCGCATTTGATTCCGCGTTCGGTTACTAAAATTGCTTATCTGAAAAAACATTACTTACCGTTGTACGCACAGCATTTTATTGAGGTATTGCTGGAATCGGCTAAGGCCATGGCGGTTTAGGCACGAACAAAAATCCGGTTATTCCTCATTGATAAACAGGTAAATTAAAAACAGGCTATTGTAATTTCTTTGCCAGCGTTAATAATATCCACCGGATTTGATTTATAAGCTTTCACATGTAATGCTGAGGTGACGATTATGGCAACCATCACTGATCCAGTTATTGGAAATTGGTATAAAGATATTGAGACCAGCCAAACCTTTCAGGTTATGGCTGTTGACGACGATAGCGACACTATCGAGGTGCAATTCGCTAATGGCGACGCCGGGGAATTCGACCACGAAGGTTGGTTCAACTCGACCTTCGATTCGATTGATGATCCGGAAGAATGGGATGAAGCTTATAATGACATGGGCGATGACGACCTGGGTTTTGATGAAGAAGACGATATGGACGAGCCTGGTGACGAAGACATCGATTTGGAAGATTATCGGGATTAACCGCCGGCAGCGCATCAGGAAGACCTTGGCATGAAAATGAGTCCTCAGGCGTTTTTGGACTGGCAATCAAAACGCATTACGTTGTTGGCAATGTCGGGGGCGGGTAAAACCACGCTAGCCAACAAGCTGCCGAAGGCGAAGTGGTTCCATTATTCCGGGGATTACCGTATCGGCACCAAATACCTGCACGAACCGATTCTGGATAACCTTAAACGCCATGCCATGAGCGTGCCGTTTCTGCGCGAGCTGTTATTGTCGGATTCCATTTATATCAGCGACAAGATTACCGTGGATAATCTGGCGCCGGTTTCAACGTTTTTGGGTAAAGTTGGCAATCCGCAGTTGGGCGGGTTGTCGTTGCGGGAATTCAAGCGCCGCCAAAATCTGCATCACCAGGCGGAAATCGCCGCTATGCAAGACGTGCCCGAATTTATTCATAAAGCTGAGGATATTTACGGCTATAAGCATTTTATCAACGATGCCGGCGGTAGCGTGTGCGAGCTGGATTGTCCGGAAACGTTGGAGGTTCTGGCCGGGCATACGTTGATTATCTACATTAAAATTCCACCTTCGATGGAACAAACCATTATCGAGCGCGCCAAAACCGATCCTAAACCCTTGTATTACCGGGAAGCGTTTCTGGATGAAAAATTGGCCGAGTTTCTGGCGCTTAAGAACTATGCGTCTACCGATGCCATGCCGCCCGACGAATTTGTTACCTGGGTCTTCCCTGAGCTGTTTAAATCCCGCCTGCCGCGTTATCAAGCTATTGCCCGGGACTATGGTTATACCGTGGATGCCGACGAAGTGGCGGCAGTTAACAACGAAGACGATTTTTTGCAATTGGTAGCAAGCGCGATAGCGCGTCAAACGGCTTAAACCGGGTGACTTTATGCCAATAGTTTCTCATACCGATTTGCCTTCGTTTCAGCGTTTACGTGAAGAAGGCGAAGAAATTCTCACTCCCGACCGGGCGCTTAAGCAAGACATCCGCGAGATGCACATCGGCTTGCTGAACATGATGCCGGATGCCGCGCTGGAAGCCACCGAGCGCCAGTTTTTCCGGTTGTTGAGCGCGTGTAACCAGATCGTGCAGTTTTATGTGCATCCGTTCACCGTCGAAGGCATCAAGCGTGGCCCCGCTGCCCAAGCGCATATTGAAGCCTATTACGAATCGTTTGCAACCATACAGCGCGACGGTTTGGATGCACTGATTATCAGTGGCGCTAACGTCATGGGCAGCCGTTTGGAGCAGGAGGAATTCTGGCAGCCGTTGATGGAGGTTTTTACTTGGGCGCGCGCTAACGTTACGTCAACTTTGTGTTCCTGCTTGGCCACCCATGCCGTCATGCAGCATTGCTACGGCATTGTGCGCACGCCGTTACCGGCCAAACGCTGGGGAGTTTTTGCCCACAGGTTGATCGACCGCAGCCATCCTCTGGTCAGCGAAATCAACACCCGTTTTGATGTGCCGCATTCGCGCTTTAATGAAATTTTTCAAGCCGATATGGAACGCTACGGCGTTAAGGTCTTAGCCGCCAGCAAGGAGGCCGGCGTGCATCTGGCGGTCAGTCCGGACGGCTTTCGCATTGTGTTTTTTCAAGGCCATCCGGAATACGACAACATCAGTTTGTTAAAAGAATACAAGCGCGAAGTGCTGCGTTTTTTTAATGATGAAACCGATGCGTATCCGCCGTTTCCCGAACATTACTTTAACAAGCAGGTACGCCAGCATTTTAGCGCTTATGCGGAACAACTGACCGCAGCTAAAGCCACGGGCGAGCCGCTGCCGCCGTTTCCTGAAGCGGAGATTCTGGACGAGCTGGACAACACCTGGCGCGACACCGGCAAGGCGGTTTTCAACAACTGGCTGGGTAAGATCTATCAGCTGACCAACCAGGACCGCCGATTGCCGTTTATGGCGGGCGTCGATCCCAATAATCCTTTAGGGCTTTAATGCACCGCGGGTATTTGCAGCAGGCGGTGGAGTTGGCCATCGAAAATGTTAAGTGTAACGGTGGCCCTTACGGCGCTTTGATAGTCAGACAGGGAGAAATTATCGCCGCTTGCGCAAATGGTGTTACCCGTGACCTGGATCCGACCGCGCACGCGGAAGTGCTGGCAATTCGTCACGCTTGCCGAAACTTACAGGATTATCAATTAACCGGTTGTGTTTTATACACCAGCTGCGAGCCTTGTCCAATGTGCCTTGGCGCAATTTATTGGGCTAGGCTGGAGAGCGTTTATTATGCTTGTAGCCGGGACGATGCGGCGGCGGCAGGTTTCGATGACCGCTTTATTTACGAGCAAATAGCCCTATTGCCCGGCCGGCGCAGTATTCCCATGCATTATCTTGAGCTTGCCGATGCCGGTTTGCCGTTTAATGTTTGGCAGCAAAACGTCGCTAAAAAACCCTATTGATTCATAGTTAAGGCGTATGTAAGCGGGTAAAATCAGTAAGCGGCTGATTTTTAATGTTTGAGTTTCAGCTTGCAGGCGGTAAAAAATATCAAATTGTCTATGCTTTATCTATCGCCGCTATGACGGCTCATAATTTTTACCGAACATTGCAACATTATGCCTAGACTAAACCATTTTTCTTCGAGATTTACATTCCTGCTTGGTTTATTAGCGTCAACTCAAACTTTCGCCGCGGACAGTGAAAAAGTACTTAACTTAAGCGTGGAAGAGCTTTTAAACGTAAAAGTCACTTCGGTTTCCAAAAAAGCGCAAGCGCTTAACGATGCTGCGGCCGCTGTTTTTGTGATTTCCAATGAAGATATCAAACGGGCCGGCGCGACCACTATCCCTGACGCCTTACGTTTGGCGCCGGGCCTGGATGTCGCCAAAATCGACGCCAACAAATGGGCGGTGTCGGCACGTGGATTCAACGGCCGATTTGCCAACAAGCTGTTAGTGTTGATCGACGGCCGTAATGCCTATACCCGAACTTTTGCGGGGGTATACTGGGAAGCGCAAGACGTACTCATGGAAGATATTGACCGCATCGAGGTAATCCGGGGGCCCGGCGGCACCTTGTGGGGCGCGAATGCGGTCAACGGGGTGATAAATATCATCACCAAACACACTTCCAGCACCCAGGGCGGGTTAGTGGCGGCGGGCGGCGGGGATCAGGAACAAGGGTTCGGCGGTTTTCGTTACGGCGGCAAATTAGCGGAAGATACCACCGGACGGGTTTATGTTAAAGGCTTCAAGCGTGAGCAAAACAGTTATTCCAACGGCCAGCCGTCGGGCGATCAATGGGATAAAGTCCAAGGCGGGTTTAGAGTGGATTCGCGCTTGAATGCGCAGGATGAGTTGACTGTCCAGGGCGATCTATACCAGGCCAATATCAACCAGAATGTGGTCATACCCCAACTGTCGCAGCCATTTTCGTCGTTAGTCAACGATAAAGCGTTTGCCAACGGCGGCAATCTGTTGAGCAAGTGGCAGCGCACCTTGTCGCCCACGTCAAGCTATACCTTGCAAGCGTATTATGATTACTACAACCGGGACGATGCCGTCATTAAAGAAGCGCGCAATACGCTGGATTTAGATTTCCAGCACCGCTTTGCGCTGGCCGACCGCCACGATTTTATTTGGGGGCTGGGCTATCAATACAGTCTGGATAATGTATTGAGTTCGCCGGTGTTTCAGGTTGACCCCAAAAGCCGCGGCACGCAATTGTTCAGCAGCTTTATTCAGGATGAAATTGCCGTAATCAGAGACACCCTGTGGTTTACCATAGGCTCCAAGTTCGAACATAATGATTTCAGCGGCTTTGAGCTACAACCTTCGGCGCGGTTTTTGTGGGCGCCGCACAGCCAGCACCGGTTTTGGGCCTCGGTATCCAGAGCGGTTAGAACGCCGTCCAGAGGTGAAGAGAATTTTACCACCTTAGTCAATGTTACCCGTCCGCAGCAAACTCAAGCCGGGTTCATTCCGCCGGTCGCGGCCTTTGTTAATAATTCGCCGGCTTTTTCAACCGAACACTTGCTGGCCTATGAGCTGGGCTATCGGACCACGGCGATTGATTCGGTATCTCTGGATTTGACGTTGTTTTACAACAATTACGACAGTGTCCGCTCGGTCAGCCAAGTGGGCTTGACGCCGGGTTTTCCTATCGTGGTCAATAGCGAGCTGACTAACGAATACAGTCCCAAAACCTATGGCGCCGAGGTTGCGGTGGTTTGGCAAATGCTGGATTGGTGGCGTTGGGATGCCAATTACAGTTACCTGAGGACGGATTTAAGCGGGGCTCCGTTTAACCAGCTTGCGGTAAGCCCGCAGCAGCGGTTTTCGTTGCGTAGTTCGCTATCGCCTTGGCGGAACATCGATTTTGACGCATGGCTGCGTTATGTGGATCCTAATAGCACAATCAGCTCTACCGGTGCCGTCACAATACCGGCTTATACCACGTTGGATCTACGAGTCGCCTGGCGGCCCGAGGTCAAAGGGCTGGAGTTATCGGTAACCGGGCAGAATTTACTAGAGGATCGCCATCTTGAATACCTACAGGAATCGTTTACCCTTCCAACCGCCGTTAATCGTGGCGTCTACGGCAAAATAGCCTGGGAGTTTTGAGCCGGCTGCCCAGGTAATAAGGTATGAGATTTTTGCGGGCAAAACGGCGATTTGGTCTATGCTTAGTGATAGGGCTGGCAATAGCGGTGGACGTTATTGCCGTTGAGCCGGTAGATGAAGAAATTCTGCTGGCAGCGATTACGCATAAATTTGCCGAGTTTACCACTTGGCCGGAGAGTGTCGATAAGCAGACCCAATTGAATTTATGCGTAGTTGGCGACAATCCTGTACAACAGGCTTTCGCCAGCATTAACGGCGCCGTTGTGGAAGGCAAAACTTTAAAGCTCATCAATATGTCCCGTTTGACCAATCTGGAAATCTGTCAAATCCTGTTTATTGATGAACTAAAACCCAGTGTTTTGCTGCAAGTAGTTGAACAGATTAAAGATTTACCGGTTTTAACCATGGGTAAAGGGCAAGCGTTTTTGGATGGCGGTGGTATGGTGGGTTTTGAGAAAAAGGATGACAAAATTCAGATGCATGTCGACCTTAGGCCGGTGGAAAAAGCACGCTTAAAAATCAGTTCGCTGTTGTTAAAAGTGGCTAATGTCAGAGGCGGTCCGTAATGCGCAGGTTTAGGAACGCGTCCATTCAGACCAAACTGACGGCGATTATGACTTTAATTGCCACGATTGCCTTGCTGATGGCGGTAACCGCTTTTATTTTTTACGAGTATGCGGCGCGTAAAAGCGATACCGAGAAAGAATTGGCTGAAATCGGCGATTTGATTTCCTGGAACAGTTCGGCGGCTTTGGCGTTCTCCGACGACAAAACCGCTAACGAACTTCTGGCGGGGTTGCAAATCCGCAGTAGTATTGTCGGTGCCCGGCTGCTGGATACCCAAGCTCAGGTTTTTGCCCACTACCAGAAAAATGGCGCTGTGCCTGCAAACTGGCAAGATAGCGATTTGCGTTCCTCCTTAGAACTCATCCGGCAAGGGCAACTAAAACTCAGCTGGCCGGATTATTTTAACGTCAAGCCCCAAACACTGCCGGCATTGCCGGCATTAGGCATGCTGACCGGCACCGTGGAAACCGGTTATCTCGGCCATTTTGAAGTCAAAGCCGGTAATATGATTTACTCGCGTCCGGTGCTGTTGAAAAATGATCTGGTTGGCATTTTGCAAGTCATGGACGACCAGAGCCAATTCAAACGCTTTCTACAAACCTTTTTTGGTTTGACCGTATTAATCATATTGCTGACTTTTTGCACCATCATGCTGATTTCCAGCCGGCTGCAGAAAATGTTTTCCTCGCCGTTGCTGGATTTGAAAGCGGCCATGCGCAAGGTGTCGCGGGAAAAAAACTACAGTCTCAGGGTGCTTAACGATGCCAAAGACGAGTTTGGCGATCTGGCCGACGCTTATAACCAAATGCTGTCGGAAATAGAAGACCGGGATGTCAAACTGCAACAGCATAGCGGTGAACTCGAACAGCAAGTACGCAGCCGCACACAAGAACTATACGAGAAAAACCTGACCCTGATAGAAACCGCCGAAGAAGCTGTTAGAGCAAAAGAGCAGGCGCTGGCGGCCAGTAAGGCAAAAAGTGAGTTTTTGGCTATGATGAGCCATGAAATTCGCACGCCCATGAACGGCGTTTTAGGCATGACTGAGTTGTTGCTGAGTACCGATCTCAGCGACCGTCAGAAAAAATTGGCCGACACGGTGTACCGCTCGGCGGATTCGTTATTGAACATTATCAATAATATTCTCGATTTTTCCAAAATCGAAGCCGGCAAACTGCAGCTTTACGAAAACGAATTTAATTTGCGCCGCTGCCTTGAAGAAACCCTGGAAATGCTGGCCGAACAAGCGCACAGAAAAAATCTGGAATTGATTCTTAACGTCCCTGTGGATTTTAACTACATTGTCTTTGGCGACCAGGAACGTATACGGCAGGTGTTCATAAATCTGTGGGCAATGCCATTAAATTTACCGAAGCCGGCGAAATTCAACTGAAAGCTTCGGCGGTCATGGCAGCGGATGAGCCGGAGCAGTTATCGTTGTTTTTTGCCGTCACCGATACCGGCCCCGGTATTCCGTTTGAACAACAGGACGTAATCTTCGACAGTTTTACACAGCAGGACAATACCATTACCCGCCGTTTTGGCGGCACCGGCCTAGGGCTGACCATCTGTAAGCAGTTGGTGGCCTTGATGGGCGGTGAGCTCAATGTTGCCAGCAAGCCCGGGCAAGGGGCAACCTTTAGTTTTAACTTAAAGCTCAAAATCAGCGGTAAAAGCGAACTTGCCAACGCCGCGATGCAAGAGCTCCATGGCTTACCGGTGCTGGTGGTCGATGATAATGCCACTAACCGCGAAATCTTGCAGAACCAGTTAACACAATGGGGGGCGCAGGTTGACTGTGTCGATAACGCTTCGCAAGCGCTAAAACGGTTGAATGATGCCGTGGTAGAGGGCAGCCCTTACAAAATTGCGCTGCTGGACTGGAAGCTGCCGGTGATGGACGGCTTGTCCCTGGCGCGGGCCATTAAGGCGGATAGCCGGGTAGGCAGGCTTAAACTGATTATGCTTAGCTCAGAAAACATCGTGCTGGCCGATCAGGAGCGTAAACGCCTGGGATTGCGCTTTATCTTGCAAAAACCGTTGTTTCAAGAACAGTTGCTGAACTGTCTTTTGCAGGTGATCGCCGATAAACCTAAAGATTTCCCTGCTTTTATGCTAAAACCGGCGATTTCTAAACCCGTCAAAGTGATGGCCAAATCGATTTTAGTGGTGGAAGATAACTTGGTTAATCAGGAAGTCTGCAAAAGCTTTTTGGAAAAGTTAGGCTGTTTTGCCGAAACCGCCGAAAATGGCGAGCTAGGCGTGCAAGCGGCGCTAGAACGCAACTACGACTTGATTTTGATGGATTGTCATATGCCCGGCTTGGATGGCTTTGAGGCAACCCGACGCATCCGGGCTAACGAAATCAGCTTTGGCCTGCCATCGGTACCGGTGATTGCGTTAACGGCGGATGTACAAAAAAACATTCAAGACCAGTGTTTAGAGGCCGGCATGAATGGCTATTTGAGTAAGCCGTTCACCTTGCAGCAGTTGGAGAATTTGTTGCTGGAGTGGATTCCCGGCGCGGGCGGCGCGCCCGATCCCTTGGCATCGGCGGTTGCGGCCGGGCCGCTAGCGCAGGAGTCGGTGCTTGACCCTGCCATAGTTGCGCAGCTAACAGCCATAGAGGTTTCAGGTGGTATCTCGTTGTTTGCCAAGGCCGCCGGGGTGTTTCTAGACACGGCTCCTGAACTCTATCAGCAAGCTAAACAAGCGTTCCGTTTAAAACAAGCCCAAGCCATGGTGCATCCCGCACACACACTAAAATCCGCCAGTGCCAATCTGGGTATCAGCAAGCTGGCGGAGGTTTGTTTGCAACTTGAGGCCGCCGGCCGAGCAGGGAGTTTTGCGGAAATGGCAGGTTTGGAACACGTTTTCGATCAATGCTACGCTTTGGCAATCAACGAATTGGACCGGCATAAACAACCGGAATCCAAGGCTGAACCGGTGGCTTCGAGTGTGAACGAACCCGAACAGGCAAGCACGGATACCGAAGGCGCTAAGATTTTGGTGGTGGACGATGATGCAAATTTCCGGTTGATTACCCGAGAGTATTTGCTCAAAGCCGGATTTGAAGTCATCGAGGCGAAAAGCGGTAAACAAGCGTTGGAAGTGTTAATGTTTAACAAGCCGGCGCTGATCATATTAGATGCCGTCATGGAAAGCCCCGATGGTTTCGAGACTTGCCGCCTATTCAGGAACAATCCAGTACTGGCTGATATTCCGATCATCATTTCAACCGGGCTGGATGATATGGACTCCATTCATAAAGCCTTTGAAGCCGGTGCGAGCGACTTTATTATCAAGCCTTTAAATTATGTAGTATTGATTTACCACATCAAATTCCTGTTGCGTTCAAGCCAGGCCACCGCTGAACTGAGAAACAGCAAGCAACAATTGACGGCCGCGCAAAAGATCGCAAGGCTGGGCTATTGGACTTGGAATGTGGAAACAGACACTTTTATGATTTCAACCTATTTGGCGGAATTGTTCCGTATCGATCCGGATGAATTCGACGGTACTTTAGGGGCTTATTTTGACCTGATTACACCCGAGCACCGTAAAAAAGTTGAAAATACCATCTACGCCACCTTGGAGGGCAAAGAAACCAGCACTATTGAATACGCTTTAGCTAACGGTTTTGCCGAATCTCCGGTTTATGTTCAGCAGGAAGCGGTATTGATCAGCGACGTCAGAACCGTGACCGGCACAGTGCAGGACGTCTCCAAAATTAAAGCGCAGAACGCATGGTGCATGCGCTGGCTTATTACGATAAGCTGACCGGGCTGGCCAGCCGCGCCTATTTTCAAGAGCGCATGGAGCACAATATAAAAAATGCACGCCGTAAAAATGAGTCGTTTGCGTTTTTATACCTGGATCTCGATGGTTTTAAGGATGTTAACGACAGTTACGGGCACAATATCGGTGATTTGTATTTGAAAGCGGTTGCCGAGCGAATCCGTAGCGTAGTGCGCGAAGTCGATTTTGCCGCCCGCTTGGGCGGAGATGAGTTTTGTATTTTGGTGGACAACATCACCGGCGAGCAATA
>PERF01000104.1 GCA_002928495.1 Methylobacter sp.
TTTTTAGGTGTCTAGTTATAGTTAGGCTTAAAATTTCGATTCTGCCCGTGAAATCATTTGCTCAACCTCCCTGCAGGCATTGACATGATGTAATTCAACTTCAGGATGGTGATTTCTAAAAACTCGAAATACCTCATCCGCAAAAGCCTGCCCAATAATTTCAACGCCATCAAAATCAAAAATAACAACCTTAAATCTATCAATACGAACCAGTAGTCTTTTTGCTTGAGAACGTGAAATTAGTTTTTCATGACCATATTGTGCCAAGCGAACTGGAACAACTGTTTTTGAAAAGCTATAGTTTTCATCTGAAAAATCATCAAAAATTTTTTTTGTTGTTCGTGCAGTATTGTTATTAAGCTTCATAAAAACACTCGTTCCTGATTGTGATTTTTTAGTTTCTAAAATCCAATCCTCCACTTTGTTATGTTGGTGTGAAAAATATACATTTCCTGACAAAATCGTGAAGTCATCAAACATACGGGATGAAAAAAAAATTCCTTCGCCCGAGTGATTAGCTGGATCAGTGGTTAATTTTCCCTTCGAAAGCTCAAGAACAGCATGCCTCTCATCAATTAACTCCAATTGACGCTGAATCTTTTTAAATATCCCTTCACCATCATCGTACATTATAATTTCAGTGGTTGTAGCTGTTTGTTTCAAATGAACGCTTACACTTTTTCCTGATGAATGGTCGATGGCGTTATTTAGCATTTCAGTAAAACCGTAATGCCAAATGTCCATAACGTTGTCCGGCAACTGACCGAACCGTGGAGAAATATCATTTTTCCAAATAACATGCTCTTCAAGTAAGTTGCTTAAATCATAAATGTGTTCCCATTGCTCAAGTGGTTGCAAAATGTAATGCCTACTGCGTGTGGAGCCACGTACAAGCAATGCTTTTTGTTCCACTAAGCAGTGAATATGTTTATTTACGGCTTGGCGGGATATTTCAAATGTTTTCGCGGTAAGATTAGCGACATCATTTGGATAATGTTCAGCATTATCAAGAATAAATTGCCGAATTTCTTCACCTCTTTTACGCAATTTAGCCATATAAATTAGCCCATTTAACTGTCAATAATATTGTTTGTTATTGTCAATTAAATAACTTATATTGTCAACTTATAGTGGTAGCAGTTTAACCTTGATGGCGTTAATTGGCCTAACAAGTCGGTCAAAAGGACGCGCCGCCCGTTGGCGGTTTTGAAGTTTCATTTTTTTATCAAGGTTCGGTGGCTTCGTTTTAACTCTCAGAGCGGCGCGCCCCTACCGTAACGTTATGCATAAAGGATAGATGATGAATGAAAAAGGAACACTGATCTTTTTCTGCGGAAAAATGGGAGCTGGGAAATCGACCTACTCAAGAAAACTGGCCAATGAATTAAACGCAGTTTTTTTATCTGAAGATGACTGGCTCGCTGCAATTTATCCAGAAGAAATAAATAACTTTGACGACTATATAAAATACTCATCTCGATTAAAGCCATTGTTAAAGGGGCATGTACGAAGAATATTGCAATCAGGCGTTTCTGTGGTTATGGATTTTCCAGGGAATACAAAGAAGCAGAGAGCATGGTTTAAAGAAATATTTTTCGAGGCTCAAATCCCTCATAAGTTGATTTATCTGAAATCAGAGGATCAATTATGCTTAAAGCGGCTTGAACAACGAAGGCAGGAGTCACCGGAACGCGCTAGATTTGATACGGAAGAGGTTTTTCATCAGGTAAACAGCTATTTTCAAGCCCCTACTGATGATGAGGAATTTAACATTGAAGTTTTGTATCAATAGACGCATAACATTAAAGAAAGGCGAAAAAATGGAGAAACATCAAGCCAGCGTAGGGTGGGCAGAGCTTTTTTTGCACACCATCACATTAGCGATAACGGTATCAGCATTATTACGGGTACAAGATAGGTACCAGGTCTTGAAATCACGCAAATATAGCTAAATTGTCATGTCACCACCCGTCATCATGCAGCAAGCGTAGGTGTTGTGATATGGAAACCAAAGGGGGACGGACTCGATTGATTAGCCTCCAGGAATAGATTAATATCCTTTCCTGTCTAAATACACTTGAGTATCCCACTATGAAATTCCTAATAACGGTAGACAGGGACGAAGACGGCATGTGGGTCACTGAATGCCCGTCGATCCCCGGTTGCTTCAGCCAAGGTACCTCAAAAGAGGAAGCCGTCAACAATATCAGGGAAGCCATTGGGCTTTGTTTGGAAGTGAGGGCGGAGCGTGGCATGCCCTTGACCATCGAAACCCTGCAAGTTGAAGTGGCTGCCTGATGCCCAAACTGCCCCAATTCAGCGGCAGAGAAATTGTTAAGATACTTCAATATTTTGGCTGGGTCATCGCCCGCCAGCGTGGCAGTCACATGATCTTAGTGAAAGATGGGCACAATGCCACGCTGTCCGTAACTGACCATAAGACCGTTGCCCAAGGGACATTTCGGGGTTTGCTCCGCAGTGCGGGCTTGACGGCTGAGGAATTCGTTAAAGCTTCCAAGCAGATTTAAGCCCCTCTCAGAAAACAGGAAAAATAGGTACCACGACTGTGATGCACTAACACCGCCTAAACGGAGACTAGTGTCAGCAGGAGACTGGTGCCAGGTCTCAGGAGACTAGTGTCAGGTCTTGCAATCACGCAAATATAGCTAAAATGTCAAGCCACCACCAGTCAATACACGCCAAACGTAGGTGTGGAGTTTCCGAACCCTAACGTTCGCGAACGATGGGCTGCGGCCCTAAGAGACAACCAGTTTACAGCCTAATGCTTCTACAATTTTAACAATGGTTTCAAACCTTGGATTACCCCCTTCTGCCAAGGATTTGTAAAGGCTGGCTCTAGTTACTCCGGCTTGTTTGGCAACTTCGGTCATACCTTTGGCGCGGGAAAATAGGTACCACGGGAAAATAGGTGTCAGGTCTTGCAATCACGCAAATATAGCTAAATTGCCAGTCCACTACCCGTTAACAAGCGGCAGTCCATCTGCAGCTTAGCGGCCGGGATTGATGCACCAACACCGCCTGAAAAATATCACTTCTTTGGGTTATAGACGGCCTTGGCGACTAAAAGTTATGCAAATTGGCGAATTGCTGCTTGTGCAACCCGCCATTTAAAACTGATCGTGCTTGATTTTTTTGATTCGGCTTATTTATATCTGCCCCATTCGCCTTTGCACAAGCGCCAGGCGAACGGGCAAACACCTCAATAAGCTGAATCCGGCAAGCCAGACATTAAGGCGCAGGCACCGCCACGCGGTTACCCGGTACGATTTGCGGCTGGTAACTGAAAACTTCGCGGTCGCGCGGGGTTACGGTCACTTTTAGCCAGTTTACGTCGTTGGTGCCGTTGGCGGCGTTATTGCCGAAGGTTTCCACGCGCGTGAAGTTTTCCAAGCGCTGACCGGCTGCGTTCAGAAACGGTTTGTCGATGCGGAAATAGTGGGAATCGCCATGGATATAGGCAACGGGTTTTTCGAAGGCGATGACTTCTTCACGCAATGCCAGTAAAAACGCTTGAAAACCGTCCGGGAAGCCATCGGTTTGAGCCAACGTTCTGGGATCGCGTAACGGTGCGCGTGTCGGGTCGCTTTGATCCCAGCCTGGATTGGCTTGCGAGATCAACATCACGGCAACGGAGCCTCTTTTAGCCGCGACGGCGAAAGTTTCCTTCAGCCATTCAATATTGGCGGCGTTACGGTCAGCGTATTCGATAGGATCCGGCGCGGTATCGCACAGATTGTTGCAAGAACCTTGGACATTGAGCGTGGCATAGGTAACTCTGCCGATAGTCCAGCGGCGGTTTTCCACATAGATGTTTTGCACTTCCTGGCGAATAGGCCGTTCGCCCAAGGAATACGGCGTGCTGAAGAACACGTCGCGTTCGCGGTTCAAGCGTTCCAAGGAGTTAAAACCGCCGTTGGAGGCACGATCGCAGTCGGTCCAGTCGTTGTCGCCGGGAGTAAACATGGCCGGCGCTTCCAGTGTATTAAAATAATCCAGCGAACGTTGATAAAGCGCATCGTCGCAGGGGCTATTGGAGCCGGCTTTCAGATCGCCATCGTGAACCGTAAAGGCCAGACGTTGCGCATTCATATCGGCGATTAAATTGGGTACGCCGACGGTTTCTTGCGCGGCTGAATACGGCAAGTCACCCCAAAGGCCGATTGCGTAAGCGCTGTTAGCCCTGTTATTGCGGGCGTCATCGCGGCCATGGTCTCTATCTTCGCCGGCGTGTGCCGGGCTGATGATAGCCAAGGCCAATAGCGCGGGTATGCTTAAAGCGCGCCATCCGCTGCGGCAAGCTAAAGAAGTAGTTGTTGATTGTTGTGTCATGTTTTTCTCGCTAATAGTTAAGGTATTGAATCCCGTTGCGTTATCTGTGCAATAGTTGGATGAGCTTTGACGGTTAACGCCGTGATCAACCTGGGAATGGTAAAGGCTATAGTTTGCAAGATTGTGACGATGCGAAAAAATGCCTAAGCCGCTTGGCATAGCGCCCAGTATTTGCATGAACAACCAGACATTGGTTTTACCGGGCTGCCCTGCGTGATAGAGTATGGTTTTGACAAAGGTGTCTTGTTTAAAGGAGCGGAGTTATGGTAGAGCACGAAAATGATGAGCCCGCCGGTGCACAGCCGCAATACCGGCACCAGTCGGCTAACAACAGCCGGCATCGCTACGGCTATAATCCTGACTTGAACGCCGCCATGCTGGATGCTTACCGGCAACTGCAGTCGGTGTATGAGGCCTTCACGCGCCAATACGTCAACATGAATGCGCAATACGGGAAAATGGCTGCGGACAGTTACCGCCCTGAGTTGGCGGAGCTTTACCGGGAGTTCATCACCACCCGCGGCACGGAACTGGTGCAAGATGCCATGCGGTTTTCCATAGGCTATGCGGCCTCGATGCAAGCCTTGTCCCAACGTTATACCGACGAATTGTTCGCATTTTTACAACACCGCGACGTTAGCGAAAACCATCCCCCGGAGCAGCAAACGCTGGTGCTGAAAGGCGCGCCGGGCACCATGCTGGCGGCCTCGTTTGAGCTGGAGAATTGCCTGCCGCATGCCGTGGCGGTCAGCATTTCTGCCACCCCCGTAGTGGATGGCAGCGGCGAACACGTTCCAGGTGCTTTAATAGAGCCGGTGCCCGATACCTTAAACCTGGCGCCCGGCCAAAAACACCCGGTAAAACTCCACATTCCGCTGCCTGCGGAAATTTATCACTCGGAAAACACCTACACCAGCGCGGTGTCCATTTTGGGCATGGGCGAGCACGGCGACCGATTGATACCGCTCAGGATTGAGGTGCTCTAGGCGGCAATCTGCGGACTCCACTGCGTCTAATTTTGGTTATGCCGGCACAGATTAGTTCTTACCGGCAGCGCTAGGGAGTTCCCGGCATTCAAAGCCAACAGTAAGCTGGATAAAAAGCTAAATTTTCAATTTCTTTTCTATTCTTAACCGTTAAACCGGCTCTTGACAGCCACAGTAAACTTGTGCAAGCTTGGCCCAATTAAAGTTAAAAATATCAGCAAATTCCTTCAAAACCCATGCCGTCCTCAAGCTTGCAGGCTTAACGGCGTAATCTAACAACAAACGGGTCAATCAATACCCGGGAGGTTTGTATGCCTGGCGGAGGAAAAGGGGGCGGTAGTACTTCCAGTACTGTCAGTGTCAATTACGGGCCGGTGACTGTCGATTCCGACAGCGAAGTGCGCGTAGTTGGTCTGGACAACATCAAAATCGGCGGTGGCGATAAGCCGCTGAAAACGGAAACCAAACTCGAAGGCGGCAATCCGATAAAAACGGAGCTGTCCCAGGAGTTCAAGATCACCCAGCCGATAGTCACCGACGGCAAAAACGACCTCAACATCGACATCAAGCCGCTAACGCTGGATCTCAAACCGGTCGCGCTCGATCTTTGCACCACCATCAGCTTCGGCAGCCTGCCGCGCGGCAGTGTGCGACAGCCTTACCATCACCATGTCGGTTTAACCTTTTTGGGCGTTGAATATTTCGGGATGACCTTCTGCGGCGAAAGCAAAGCCGTTTTCGAAGACCTGCCGCACCGCCCTGCGGTATCGCTGCCGTCCCAGCAGCAGGGGACTTCGGATAAAGGCCGGCCTCGCGGCGGCCCCGAGGGCTTAAAAATTAAAATCACCTAGTCGGCTGACAGGCGGTAAGGCTTATGTCCGAACCTATTTCAAAGGTGCAAGTTCATAGCGGCGATATCCCCATTGAGTTGGTCGGTGATGTCAATGCCATCCGCGGTCAGATTATGTTCCGCAATCCGGGCTCGCAAAAACAAGTGTTGCGGGATGTCAGGCTGACCGGAGAAGGCTTGCCCCACCCTATCGACTTACCGCGCTTAAGTGTAAGAGCCAACGCCATTAAAAACATACCGGTCATGGCTTTTTTGCAGACTCCGACTGCCCCCGGCAGCTATGATTTGCAGCTGGAATATGGCGGCGAATGCCATCCGGTAAAATTAACCGTGCCCGAAATGCTCAGCCTTGCCATCACGCCGAACGAGCTGTTTATTGAAAGCGCTCCCGGCGAAAAAGTCTGCAAGCAATTGATTATCAACAACCTCGGCAATGTGCCGATCAACATTAGGGCTTTGGGCGCGGCCCAATTGGAAGTCGATCTTCTGCATTGCCGCGCCCAACGGGCGGCGTTGGCGGCACTAAAAACGCAAAAAGACATTACCGTTGATGCCGTGCTCACCGCATTGTTCAACGGCTACAGTGCCGAACTGAATAAATTTACCCCGCTAAAACTCTATAACGATCCGATTACCGTCAAGGCAGGCAATACCGGGCTACTGAATTTGACCATTCAATTGCCGTCCAAGATGCCGAAAAATGTTCCCGCAATCGCAACCATCAATATACTCAACGAAACCTTAAGCATTCACGTGACTGCGGTGTGACCGGCGGCGAATCAACACCTAATTATTGGAGGAAAGCCAGATGAATACCTCAAGTCAATCCACCCGAAGCAACCGGTTCCAGCCGGAAATTTTTTACGGTTACTGCCACCGGCAGGACACCCTGCGCATGATGAATCTGGACGACTATTTGGACAATATTCGCCAAAGCTACGCCTTGATGCAAGGCTATGCCGAAAACCTGTACCGCCCGTATCAACCGAAAAAACCGGACGGGCAGCGCCCTAAACAAGATTGCAAATCGGAATGCAACGAGCAACAGGATTGCCACTGCGAATGTTGCATTTGCGATGCCGATGCCGTGATAGAAGCCCGTTGCGGCGAACGCCGGCTGATTTCCATCAGCATTGAAAACGAAAGCCGCAGAACGCGCCAAGTCAACCTGTCCCTGAGCGATTTTGCCACCGCCGACGGCCGCAAATTGAATTGGGCCGCTGCATTATCGGAAAGCCAGTTCACCTTGGGGCCGTGCGAGAAAAAAACCATTTCACTTATCGTCACCATCGATTGCCGCCAGAACTCAACGATCGATACGCCAATCGATAACCCCAACAACGATCTCGCGGTTAACGAAAACGTTAGCATTCGAAACGAAATCGTCACCAACCTGCAAATCAATAACCGTCAGCTAGGCAACGTGGAGCGATGCGAGGTGGCTTACGCCAATATTATTGCCGACGGTGCGCTGTATTGCCCGATTCGGATTGCCGTGGCGGTGCTGCCCAATGATTGCGACAGCCTTTTGGTAAGCACTTGTTGCGATTGCTGTTAAACCCAAGCAAAGGAAAAGTTGGCCCAAGCACTCTTAAACCGGTACTGCAAACGCTTAAAACGAAACGTTTATCCGGTGCCGCCAACTTTTCCACGGCATGCCAAAGCTATGCAAATCAGTAAAGCCCGCAGCCGGCAACACTCGATAATGGTCAAGAAACCTGTTTCCGGACTGAAGATTGAAAAATGGCAACGCTGTATATCGCATTGACTGCTTTACAGGATGCGCAAATCGGCATGATCTAGCAGAGCTTCAGAATATTGATGTCAATCACGCCGAAGAGGCTCACGGTCGTCAAAAAGGTAAGTGGATGTCATTAAACACTAAGCTGCCGGAACGTCAATGAATGCCTTTGACAGATTTTAAGGTCCGCTAGCTGCGGCTAAACGCTTTGATTGAATACAAACAACTGATAGCAATATCGTGCGATGTGGCCGATAAACCCTTAAACTGCTTTAAAAGCAGTTTTTAAATAACCGACAAAGCGCGGAATTATTAAAACACCGGGCAACCTAAGGAGAGCATTAGATGAGTGAACGAATCAACTACTGGAAGCTAATTGGCCCTGAGGCCACTTTTTTGACCCAGATCGAAGACAAACTCAACCACGGCCCGTTAGATTTGCGCCTTCTGGAAACGGTTCGACTTCGTGCCTCACAAATCAATGGTTGTGGTTTCTGCGTTCGATACCATTCACAGCGCCTGCGCATGCTGGGTGAAACGGAAGAACGCATTGACCTTATCATTGCGTGGCGTGAAGCCCCCTGCTACAGCGAACGAGAACAAGCCGTGCTGCAATGGGCAGAAACGATCACTCTACTATCGGATCATCGAAATGTACCTGATACGATGTATGAGCAAACTCGTCAATTCCTGAGTGAGGAAGAATTGGCATCGTTAACGCTCGCTGTGGCAATGGCAAACGTTTGGAATCGTATCGCCGTGGCTTTTCGCACCGATCATTCATCCATTGAGACCTTGCTTAAAGCAGCCGACAATATGGAACAATATTCAGATCAAAAAATTGGACGGGCGTGAAAATCCGACGCTTTTTAGCCGACTTATGTCAAACACTAGTCAAGCCGTACCTAAGTCGTATATTCCTTAACTTAAGGACATAAAACACAATGCGAAATCGCATAAATAAAATAAAACTATTGGCACTTATTACAGTGTTTAGCATCGTTTTTGTTGTTAGTACGGCTAATGCCGCCCCCAATAAAATTGGAATTTTAGTCTTTGATGGCTTTTTGACGAGTGATGTCACAGCACCTGTTGAAGTGTTTGGTGCAGCGATAAAGAAGGCGCGGTTTTCGTCTTATGAAGTTGTCGTTATTTCTGCAACAATAAATAAGGCAGTTCGATCAGAAGAAGGATTAAGCATAATCGCGGATAAAACGATCTACGATGATCTCAAACTCGATGTGTTGTTAGTTCCCAGTGCTTATGAAATGGAAGGTTTTTTGAAAAACAAGGAACTCATTCAATTTATTAAAAAACAAAATCAGTCGGCATCCTGGATGGCAAGCAACTGTTCCGGCGCGTTTTTACTCGGTGAAGCTGGCGTTCTGGATGGAAAAAATGCAACGACTTGGGCGGGGGGAGAGAAGAGTCTCTCAAAAGCCTACCCCAAGATAAAAGTTCAGTCCGACCAAAATGTGGTGATTGACACTAAGGTTATTACCTCGAATGGCGGCCCCGTCAGTTATCAAGCGGCTTTTGCATTGTTAGCAAAATTAAGTTCCGAGAAGTTTTCAGACGAAATTTCAGATAGCATACAATTTAACCGACTTAAAAATGCATTCAGCCCTGAACAAAATCGATGGCTCAGATGAGGCCTCACGGCTGGTCGAACGTCTGCAGGGCAACTCGCGATGCATGACCAGACGCGCAAGAAGGACTCATGCTACCTCCTTAAGGGCGAACAGTTACCCATGACAGCGCCAAGCACGGAATATAAGGAATATATTATGGAATTGCTGGAACCCATTGGCCCGGTTCAAACAAGCCGGTTCTTCGGTGGCGTGGGTGTTTCCAATGGTTTTGCCCAATTTGCCATGATTATGGGAAAGCCTGTATTTTGTTACCGATGAGAACACTCGGGTTAAGTACGAACAAGCGGGGATGCAGCCGTTTTCGTATATGACCCAAAAAGGGCAAGTTCAGGTGCGGCGGTATTTTGAACTGCCTGAC
>PERF01000105.1 GCA_002928495.1 Methylobacter sp.
GCACCGCAGTCCTGCAAAATGCCGCGTATGCCAGTGCCAAAAGGGTATTCGTAAATTCCCGGCTTGGCGCAGTCGCCGCTAATGCTTAAAATTTTGCTGCCTTTGGATTTTTCCGTGCCTATGGCGGCAAACCAGCTGCCGCCATGCACAGCAATCGCGGCGGCGGCAAAAAAGGTTTCCACGTTATTGACCACGGTGGGCTTGCCTAAATAGCCTTGCGTCACCGGATACGGCGGGCGGTTGCGCGGGATGCCGGGCTTGCCTTCCAAGGATTCGATCAAGGCCGATTCTTCCCCGCAAATATAAGCGCCAGCGCCCAGGCAAATTTCAATATCGAAATCCAGCCCCTGCCCCAAAATATCACCGCCCAGCAAGCCATCCCGGCGCCGGCTGGCCAATACGGCTTCCAAGCCGGTAAGCAAAAATTCATATTCGCCGCGCAAATACAAAAAGCCTTGCTTGGCGCCGATAATGGCGGCGCACAAGGTCATGCCCTCGAAAACCTGGTGGGCGTAACTATTCAGCAACACCCGATCTTTGAAGGTGCCCGGCTCGCCTTCATCGGCATTGCATACCACGTAGCGCGTGGTTTCGGTTTCCTCTCCGCAAAACCGCCACTTCATGGCGGTTTTAAACCCTGCCCCGCCTCTGCCACGCAAACCGGATTGATCGATTTCGTTCAAGGTTTCCGGCCACCCTCGTGCGGCCGCAGCTTGAATCGCCGCGCCCGGCGCAATGGGGTTAGCCAGTAACAGACCGGGCTGTTGGATGTTGTCTTCCACCGCAAACAAGTCGGCAGGCCATTGCGGCAATAGGGTTTGCTGTTCGATTAATTCGGCAATCCGCTCTACCTTGGCAGCATCCAGCCGGGTCAAGGGCCTGCCGTTGATTAAGCCGGCCGGGCCTTGATCGCATAAACCGGTGCACGAAGCATTGTCAAGACTCACCACACCGTCAGCACGCACCGTGCCGGCCTCAACCTCGAGCCGTTGCGCCAGCTTGTGCATGAGCGCCTGTTTACCCAGCATGTGATCGGTGATTGAGTCGCTAATCAGCACGTCGTACTGCCCTCTGGGCGTTAAATGCAGAAAGCTGTAAAACTCGACCACGCTGATGATGTGCGTGCGCGGCAGCGCTAGCAATTCAGCAAGTTGTTCGATAGCCGCGTGGGGAATATGCCTGAATTGTGCTTGAATTTGCCGCAACAGGTGCAACAAACGCGTGGTCTGGAAATGATTTTGGGCGACCAAACCGGCAATAAAGGTTCTCATTTGGACACTCAAGCTAATAAAAAGAAGCGTTTAAGTTGATTTCCTTACTGTTACGATGGTTACACGTTGCTTAAGTTCCGTCAAGCTGGCAATGGCAAATCGCTTGAAAACCTACAGCAGCAACCGCATCGTCCGCATGCCGGATAGACTAAATCCGTGGCGCCGATAAAAGCTTTGCCCGCTGTCGTTATCGGCATCGGTCAACAAGGTGACCCGTCGGCAACCGGAAGATTTGGCCCAGTCTAACGCGGTTCGCAGCAGTATTGAGCCCGCCCCTGTGCCCCGGCAATCCGGCCTTACCACCATATCTTCGAGCAAGGCCACTTTTCCGCCCAGCGCCGTGCTTACGGTAAACAACAGATTAACCATGCCGATTAGCCGCGCTTGATCGCGCAGCACCAAAATCCGCCCGCGTTCGGGGTTTTCAATAATCTCCTTTAAACCTTGGGCTTGCAAGCCGGCATCCGGTTTAAACTCGGCTTCTTGGTTAAACAACAGCGCCAGCAGCTCGCACAAGCCCGGTATATCGCCTAAATCCGCCTGCACTACCGTTAAATTTGAAGGCTTATTGGGCATTGTTGAGGCTGTCCCGGTTTTTTTGGTAATCGTCGTAACCCGCGCGGTTACTGCAATCCTCCGAGAATTGTTTTTGGCATTGCGCCTGCCCCAGGTTCTGCAGCGTTTGGTAACTGGCCCGCTTGATGGAATCCGCGCTGCAGCCGGTTAATCCGGCTATTAAACTGCTTAGCACCACTAATGTTTTCATGTCACTGCCTGCCAATTGAAAGTTTGATTGAATGCAACAGCAAATTCTACCGCATTGTTAGCCACACAGCGCTAACCCGTAGTCCGAGGTTGTTGACAGCAGAACCACCTCATAACCGGGTATTGCGTTTAAAACCATGAAAAAACAAAATCTTTTTACAAATCAGTGACCCCCGAAACATCCCGATTTAGGTTAGGCGCTAAACGTTATCAACTGATTTTGGCAATTAGCTAATGAAGGGTTAAGATAAAACAATATTGCTATTGATCCGAATAAAAAGGCCGCCCCATGCTGATAATTATTTACCGAATTTAGATGAAACCAAGCCTTCAAGTTGATCTCAAACTACAGGCACGCGTATTAAGCGTTTCAGTGGTTCTCTTAGGACTAAGCGTTTGGCTGGGCTGGGTATTCGGTTTGGAGATACTGAAAAGCCTGCTGCCGGGTTTACCCAGCATGAAGCCTAATACAGCGATTAGCCTCACCTTGTGCGGCGGAAGTCTCGGGCTAGCTTGTAACAAAAGTTCCAATTTATCGATACGGCTGGCAAGCTTTGTTCTTACCGGCATTGCTATGTTAATGGCAGCGGCAACTCTAGCTGAATATGTTTTAAATTGGAATTTCGCACTGAATACCTTGTTCATCAAAAGCTTGCCCAACGCCGGCATCGACACCCACTTAAACCGCACCTCAATTACCTCGGCAGTTATGTTTTTATTAATCGGGGCAGCACTGTATTTGATGACCGCAGGCCGCCATTACGCGCTTATCCAAGCAATGGCGCTGACTACCGGAATTCTAGCCATATTGGCGTTCGGCGGATATTTGTTCGGCCATTTCGATTTCCCCTTTCTTATGGCGTCTTCGGGAATGGCGGCACATACCGCGTTCGGATTTTTCGGCCTGGCCGCCGGCATTTTGT
Source organism: Methylobacter sp. (assembly GCA_002928495.1). Classification (GTDB taxonomy): domain Bacteria; phylum Pseudomonadota; class Gammaproteobacteria; order Methylococcales; family Methylomonadaceae; genus WM-3-3. The sequence continues at coordinate 2,960 of PERF01000105.1, forward strand.
TGGCGACGGCGCAAAACGGGTGGCTGCCAAAATTATTACCGCACATTAGGACAATTAGTATCACCGTATCGGTATGCATTCTGTTTATCTCCATCGTTGCGATGATGCACAGCACCAATCAAAATCGCAAAACCCTGGATGCCGTGGCACAAAAATACAGTCTACTCAGCTTAACCAAAGACATTACCTCGGAGGCTTTGGAATACCAATCTATCCACCGTTCTTATCTATTAACCGGCAATAGCAGTCTGCTACCGCGCGGCGGGGAAGTTGCCGATACCATTTTTGCCAACCTGGATGCACTTAAACATTTCACCGTCGGCAATCCAGGACAAAGGCTGAACCTGAGTCAACTGACCGGCCAGTTCGAATCCTTGTTCACCTTGACCGGCAAATTGATTTTACTCCGGCAAAATCAGGGCACTCAAACCGCGGCTGAAATTTTGGATAACAGCGAAATAGAACGCCTTTATCAAAACATAATCGGCACACTGACCGGCATCGAAGTGCCGGAACATAATTTATTGCAAGAACAATTAAAATCCGCCGAACTGAAAGATAGCATTTCAAAAATCGTCATGAGCACAGTGCTGGCGTTGAGCAGCGGCGTCTTGTTGTTGACCTTCAACATTCTCAACAATGAAATCAAGCAGCGTAAACAATCCGAGCGCCTGGAAAAATCGCGCAGCAAAGTATTGGAATTGCTCGCTTGCGGCGCTGCTTTTCCATCCGTGCTGGAAGCCATCGTGTTGGGTGTTGAAGACGAAAACCCCGAAATGCACTGCAGTATTCTGCTGCTGGACGAAACCGGCAAGCGGCTTTTGCACGGTGCAGCCCCCAGTCTTCCGGCGTTTTATATTCAAGCCATCGATGGCGTCGAAATCGGTTATGGCGTCGGCTCCTGCGGCACCGCCGCCAGCACCGGGCAACGCGTCGTCGTGTCCGATATTCAAAGCCATCCGTTTTGGACCAATTTTAAGGATCTGGCACAACAAGCCGACTTAGCATCCTGCTGGTCGGAACCGATTTTTTCCTCGCAGGGCCAGGTACTCGGCACTTTTGCCATTTACCACCCGGATATTCACTATCCCAGCCAGGCGCATTTAGCGCTCATCGAGCAAACCGCAAAACTAGCCAGTATCGCCATCGAAAAGCACCACATCGACTTGGCACTAAAAGCCAGCGAGACCCGTTATCGCAATTTATTCGAAGCCAATCCCTTACCCATGTGGGTATTTGATGTCGAGACCTTAAATTTCCTGGCTGTAGACGATGCCGCAATTGAGCATTACGGTTACAGCCGGGAAGAATTTTTATCAATGAAAATAACCGATATACGGCCTACCGCTGATCGCGAGCGGCTTCAGCAAATTATAAGAACCGTTGGTACCCATGCCCAAAAAGTCGGCTCTTGGACGCATCTAACCAAAGACGGCCGCGAGATAAAGATGGAAATAACCGCTCAACGGCTGCTTTTTGAAGGCCGCCAAGCGGTGATCACCCTGGCCAACGACGTCACCGAACGGCTGCAAATCGAGCAGCAATTGCGCAAACTTTCGATGGCAGTGGAGCAAAGCCCGGAAAGTATCGTGATTACTGACCTGGAGGCCACAATTGAATATGTCAACGATGCCTTTACCAGAATCTCCGGCTATAGCCGGCAAGAATCCATAGGTAAAAACATTGGTCTTATTCAGTCCGGCCTGACCTCGCCCGACATCTATGAACAACTGTGGACCACCTTGAGAGAAGGGCGGATCTGGCAAGGTGAATTTATCAATAAACACAAAGACGGTACTTTATATAACGAGTATTCCATCATTGTGCCCATTAAAGACAAACAAGGGATGATCAGCCATTATGTGGCCATACAGGAAGATGTCACTGAAAAAATGAAAATCAATGCCGAGCTGGCGCAGCACCGGCACCATCTTGAGGGCCTAGTGTTACAACGCACTTCGGAACTGCAAGAAGCCAAAGCCGCCGCCGAGGCAGCCAATATTGCAAAAAGCGTGTTTTTATCCAACATGAGCCACGAAATCCGCTCACCGATGAATGCCGTATTGGGCTTCTGCTATTTGCTGGAGCATCAATCCTTGCCCGAAGAATCGCTGGACTTGGTACATAAAATTCACAGTTCGGGCAAAACCTTGTTAGCCATCATTAACGATATTCTCGATTTTTCCAAAATCGAAGCCGGCCGCCTCGACATCGAAAACCAGCCGTTTCAACTCAACGACATTTTGGAAAATCTGGCCAATTTAATGTCCGCCAATGCCGGTAGTAAAAATCTGGAATTGGCCATTATTCCTCCGCTTGGTGTGAATTATTTAATCGGCGACGAATTGCGTTTACAACAGATTTTGGTCAACCTGCTCAGCAATGCGATCAAATTTACCGAAGCCGGTGAAGTCGAGCTGAACATCAACATAGAATCGGAAAATGAAAACCGGATTGATTTGCGCTTTAGTGTCAAAGACACCGGAATCGGCATTTCTCAGGAACAACAGCAATCCATATTCGATGCTTTTTCCCAGGCCGACAGTTCAATCAGCAGACGTTTTGGCGGCACCGGCTTAGGGTTGGCTATCTGCCAGCAATTGGTCTCCCTGATGGGTGGCCGCTTGAATATTACCAGCAAACTGGGGGCCGGTAGCGAGTTCTGGTTTACTTTACCGCTTCAACGTTACACTCAAGCGCTTGAAAAACCGGTTGAACTCCATCATCTCGAGGTGCTGGTGGTCGACGATTGCGAAACCGTTCGTAATGCCTTGCAGCGTTTAGTGACCAGCTTTGGCTGGAAAGCCGATATGGTAAACTCCGGCGAAAATGCCGTTTTACAAGCCCTGGCAAAGCGGCCCGAACCTTATGACGTCATCTTATTGGATTGGAAAATGCCCGGCCTGGACGGCATAGCAACCGCACAAGCGTTGAAACAGGCATTAGCCGAACAATCCCCGCCCGCTAAAAAACTCCCTATCATCCTGATGGTGACGGCTTTTTCTCAGGACGAACTTAAAACCCAGCCGGGTATTGAATACATAGACGGCATGGTCAACAAACCAGTCACACCATCTTCCTTGTTGGATGCACTGCATAGAGCCCTGCAACGCGACAAAACCGAACTCGCGGCACAACCAGCGGAAGCCAATAAACAACCTCACTGCCGCCTTACCGATGTGCGCATATTGGTTGTTGATGACAGTGAGATGAACCGTGAAGTCGCCAGACGCATTTTGGCAAGAGAAGGTGCAGTTATCAGCGAAGCCCGCGACGGACAAGAAGCCCTCGATTGGCTGCTTGAGCACAACGGTATGGTCGACGTGGTGTTAATGGACGTGCAAATGCCGCGTTTAGACGGCTATGCCGCGACACGCATGATTCGCCAACAGCAAAATTTTTCAAGCCTTCCCGTGCTTGCGCTGACCGCCGGCGCCTTTAAAAACCTGCAAGATGCTGCCCTGGATGCCGGCATGGATGATTTTATCTCGAAACCGTTTAATGCCGATTTACTTATTCAAAAAATCCAATACTGGAGCCATCAACAAGATAAATTCAACGCTACGCAGTCAAGAATTAAAAAACAGTCTATTATTGCTATAACAGACATGCCGGAATTAACCGGCATAAACTTAACACGCGGGCTGGAGCTTTGGGGCGAGCTTGATGATTACCGGCACTACCTTGCACGCTTTGTCAGTCAATACCGCCATGCCGGCGCCGAGATTATACAATCTGCAAACGCAGGCGATACCGATACTGTAGCCGCACTCGCCCATAAACTGCAAGGTTCGGCGGCCAGCCTGGCTTTGGACAAAATCTGGCTGAACAGTCAGCATGTAGAAAAAGCCTTGGCCAACCCAACATTGCTGGTCGGCGCCGCAGAGGCATTACAACAAGCTATTGATGAGGTTGCCGGCAGTGTATCCGATTGGCTGGCGATAACGGCGGAATCCTCCGAAATTGCGCCCGACCATCGCAGCAACCAAAATAATAAAAATGTGGTTAAAGCGTTACTGGAAAACTTATTAAAAGTACTTGATGAGGATAATCCAGCTAACGCAAGACCCTTGTTAAGCAAACTTGAGACGTTACTCGATACCCAAGTTTTGGAAGAAATTAAAGCCAGCATTTTGAACTTTGATTTCCGTAAAGCGGAAGACTTGACTCGAAAACTAATCGATAGTTTGCTTTAGCTGCCTTGGAGGGAGAATGACCAACCGCCCTATCTTAGTTGTTGATGACGAGCCCTATAATCTGGCGGTATTCAGCCGGATTCTAGAACCGGAATACAAACTCGTCTTCGCCCGAAATGGCGCCGAAGCGCTAGCGGCGGTTACCAAACACAATCCGCGCCTGATTCTGCTGGATATCCAAATGCCCGATATGGATGGCTACCAAGTTTGCCAACGACTTAAAACCGACCCGGCCACCAGCGAAATACCGGTCATCTTCGTAACCACCTTAACCGATTCCGGCAACGAAGAAATGGGCTTCGCGGCGGGTTGTGTGGATTATTTAAGCAAACCGCTCAACCCCAACATCGCCCGAGCCCGCGTGCGTGCGCATCTATCCTTGGTACAAGTATCCAAACTGGAGAAAAGCTACCAAGACGCAATCTTCATGTTAGGCGAAGCCGGCCATTTTAACGACGACGAAACCGGCGATCACATTTGGCGCATGGCCGCTTACTCAGCGTTACTGGCCAAGGAATTCGGCTGGAAGGGAGAAGATATCGAACTCTTAGGCTATGCCGCCCCCATGCACGATACCGGCAAAATCGGCATTCCCGATGCCATCTTGCGCAAACCCGGCAAGCTGGACGCAAACGAATGGCAAATCATGAAGCGCCATTGCGAATACGGCTATCAAATCCTCTGCAAAAGCAAAGCCCCGTTGTTTGTATTAGCCGCCGAAGTCGCCTTGTACCACCACGAAAAATGGGACGGCACCGGCTACCCCGAAAACCTGGCCGGCCCCGCCATCCCCGAATCCGCGCGCATCGTCGCCATTGCCGACGTCTTTGACGCCTTAACCACCGAACGCCCTTATAAACAACCCTGGAGCATTGAAAAAGCTTTCGAACAAATTCAAAACGGCACCGGCCACCACTTCGACCCAACGCTGGCGGTTTGTTTTCTGGATATTAAGGACAAAGTGCTGGAGACCCGTAAGCGTTGGAGTTGTTGAAAGCCTAGGCTCTACTTTTTTAGCGGGTTTGGTTTTAAGATCGCTTACGAGGGCTTAACCACTTAACCAAAAACCGCCTTTAACCCCGAACCAAAACAAACCCGTCAGCCCCGCAAAAAATATAACCAAATGTCCCCAGGCCCAAACCATGGAATGGCGGCGGAGCTTGTGTTCCGGGAAATTGGAAATCAGAAACGGCAAGCCGTTTTTGGGGCGGGTGATCAGGTGTATATCCGGTTGGCGTTGAAATGCTTGGGTTTTTTGCTGTACTTGCCGATAAGCTTCCTGCCTTGCCGCTTCCCATTCTTGCAGATCGATTTTACCGTCCTTGTTTTTATCGAAGCGTTCCAGCAGCCACGGCTGGTCGCGTTTCCATTCCGCCAACAAGTGGCTGACATCAGCCTTCAATTCATGCTGCCCGGAATTACTGGACAGCGTCGAAAAACTGCCTAACACGTAAAGCTGTTCGCCGGGAAAAAGATTTTCTTCAACGTACTTGTAATCCACCGTGTACCAGGTTTGCTGGTTGTTAGTGACGATTTCAGCGCCTTCCGGATCAACCAGACAGGAATGGCCGCTGCCATCGGTAATGGAAAACGTCGAGTCGCTAGTGACATGCTCATCCAGCTCCCAGCCGTTGCGGCCCTTGCGGTAACTGGTGCACCGAAACCACACGCTAGGCAACCCGCTTTTGCCAACCACAATATTATCGGCTTTATTATCGGCAATGCCTTTAATTTCCGCATAGCCTTGGGCGGCGGAGGCGATGTTCGAAGTGGGCGTATCGCTAATCGCCCTGCCCCGCCGCACGCTGTAAATCCAGGCTAACAAACTGGTCAATGCGATAACAGCGCAGCCAATAACACCCCACAATGGGTTTTTTTCACCTTGTTGCGACCAATTGAAAAAACCCAGCTGCCCGGCCCAAAGCAAATAGTGCCAATTAAAGTGGTGTCTCCAATTTAGCATTTCAGGCAAAGCGTTTGCCAATATCCACATCGCCAAGCTCGGCCGCGGCAAAACGCAACATCTCTTTGGCGGCATAACCGAACTGGCGAGCTATCAACACATCAGGGAATTGCTCGATGCGGATGTTATAAACATTGACACTATCGTTGTAAAACTCGCGGCGGTCGGCAATGGCGTCTTCCAACCCGGTAATACGTGCTTGCAGGTGCTTGAATTGCTCGTTGGCCTTGAGTTCCGGATACGACTCCACCAACGCAAACAAACTGCCTAAGCCTTGCCGCAACAGGCTTTCGGCTTGGCCCAGCGCCGGCAGATTGTGAGCTTGACTGGCGCGGTCCACTTGGCTGCGGGCCTGAATGACTTTTTCCAGGGTTTCCTGCTCAAATTGCATGTACTGTTTGCAGGTATCGACTAATTTAGGCAGCTCGTCATGGCGCTGTTTTAGCAGGACATCGATATTCGCCCACGCTTTGTTGACATTGTTTTTGCAATTGACCAGGCCGTTGTAAACAATAACCAGATAAATCACGATAACCAGCAACACGCCAAGAAAAATAAATCCGAACACAGTTCCTCCAGGGACAGGTAATTTGGCTATGGGGTTGTTTTCTCTAGCTTTGACGCAAACAAGTTTTACTGCTTTCGCCTTGTTCCCGTCTTAGGCGGCTTGTGCCTAGCCAATCAAAGCAGAGCCGTAAATCAAAACTTATCAAGGCTTTCCGGAATAATCCAAAAAGCAATGCTAAAAAATATAGACCAAAAAAACCGATGCGGTGACAAA
>PERF01000106.1 GCA_002928495.1 Methylobacter sp.
AATCGCATGACTTATTACTCCAGCGTGATCGGCACCGGCGGTTATCTGCCGGCTGAAATCCGCAGCAATGATCAAATTTCACAAATTGTTGATACTTCCGACAGTTGGATATTTGAACGCACCGGTATAAAAAACCGCCGCATCGCCAGTCATAACGAAACTGCTTCAAGTATGGCCGAAATTGCGGCCAAGCAGGCGATTGAAGCGGCGCAAATTGAGCCCGAAGAAATCGATTTAATTATTGTTGCGACTGGAACGCCGGATAGAATTTATCCCAGCACCGGCTGCCTGGTGCAAAACCGGCTGGGCATTAAACAATGCGTGGCATTTGATATTCAAGCAGCGTGCTCGGGATCCATCTTTGCCCTTAGTATTGCCGATCAATATATTAAATCGGGCGCGGCTTCTACGGTTTTAGTCATCGGCAGTGAAATTTGCTCACGCATAGTCGACTGGAGCGATCGCAGTACCTGCGTGCTTTTTGGCGACGGTGCAGGCGCTGTTCTGTTGCGTCGAGGGACGCAGGCTGGAATTTTGTCTACGCACATACATTCGGATGGTTCTTACGAAGATTTGTTGTATTGTCCGAATCCTCAAGCCGCCCCCGTATTGAACCAAACAGAATCGGCTTTTATAAAAATGCGCGGCAACGAGGTTTTTAAAATTGCAGTCAATACTTTAGGCCGCATTGTTGACGAGACACTCGCAGCCAACCAGCTGAATCAAGATAAAATCGATTGGCTGGTTCCGCATCAAGCCAATACCCGAATCATAGAAGCGACTGCAAAAAAGCTAAAGTTATCCATGGACAACGTCATATTAACACTCAGGGAGCAAGGTAATACTTCATCGGCTTCTGTATTATTGGCATTTAACGAAGGTGTTCGCGATGGCCGTATCCAACGGGGACAAATTGCTTTGTTGGAAGCATTTGGGGCTGGATTTACCTGGGGTTCGGCATTAATCAAATACTAAAAAAATAACGACCAATGACCGAAAAAAATTATAACCTGGCATTTGTTTTTCCCGGACAAGGCTCCCAAGCATTGGGTATGTTGTCCGAGTTGGCTATCAACCATGCCGAAGTTGAAACCGTATTCACCCAAGCTTCCGAGGTAATCGGGCACGACCTTTGGCAAATTGTGTGTCAGGGGCCGGAAGCCGTGCTTAATCAAACTCAGTTTACTCAACCCGCCATGCTTAGTGCGGGTGTAGCAGTCTGGCAAATTTGGTGTAAACAAAATCCGGTACGTCCGGCCTGGATGGCAGGACATAGTCTGGGCGAATATACTGCTTTGGTTTGTGCCAATGCCATTGCGTTTAAAGATGCTATCCGGCTGGTTTATAGCCGCGGTAAACTGATGCAGGAGGCCGTACCCGAGGGCACCGGTGCAATGGCAGCCATTTTAGGCTTGGAAGATCACGACGTGGTGAACATTTGCCATGAAACCGCAGGGGATGAAGTGGTTTCAGCCGTAAATTTTAATGCCCCCGGCCAAGTTGTAATCGCTGGTCATCGTCAAGCGGTAGAACGAGCCATTAACGCACTTAAACAGGCGGGTGCGAAAAAAACCGTCATGTTGCCAGTCAGTGTGCCTTCACATTGCGCATTGATGAAACCGGCAGCGGAAAAGCTTATGGTTGAATTGGAAAATATTCAAATCAATCCGCCCGATGTGGCGTTAATTCATAATGTGGATGTCAGCAGTCACACCGCGCCAGAAGTCATCAGAAATGCGCTCAAGGAACAACTTTACAAGCCGGTTCGCTGGGTTGACAGCATTAAATTCATGCACGAACAAGGCGTAGACTGTTTTGTTGAATGCGGACCCGGTAAAGTCCTAATTGGTCTTAACAAAAGAATAATTAAAGACGCTAATCATTTGTCGATTTTTGATAATGACACTTTAGCTACCGCACAGGAGCAATTTAATGACTAAAGCAATTGCATTGGTAACCGGCGCAAGCCGTGGCATAGGAAAAGCAATCGCGGAAAAACTGGTAAAAGACGGCTTTTTTGTTATCGGCACGGCGACTACAGACCCGGGCGCTCAAGCTATTTCCAGTTATTTGAATGCAAATGGAAAAGGCGTGAAATTAAATGTCACCGAACCTGCAGCCATTGAGGAGCTGGTTAAGACCATAACCGATGACTATGGGACACCGGCGGTTTTAGTCAACAATGCCGGCATAACCCGCGATAACTTGCTCATGAGAATGAAAGATGAGGAATGGGACGACATTATCCGCACCAATCTTAGCTCGATTTTCCACATGAGTAAGGCCGTAGTAAGAGGCATGATGAAGGCCAGAACCGGAAGAATCATCAATATTTCGTCTGTGGTCGGCTCAACCGGCAATGCCGGACAAACCAATTATGCGGCAGCAAAAGCAGGAATTATTGGCTTCAGCAAATCGTTAGCCAAAGAAGTCGGTTCGCGTAATATCACGGTTAATACTGTGGCACCTGGCTTTATCGACACCGATATGACTAAGGAATTAAGCCAGGAAATTAAAACCAATCTTCTCAATGCTATTCCACTGGGAAGGCTGGGGTTAGCGGAAGAAATAGCGCATGCGGTATCGTTTTTAGCCTCCGAAGGTGCCGCGTATATCACCGGAGAAACATTACACATAAACGGTGGCATGTATATGCCATAAGGTTGTGAGTTTGCTTTAATATCAAGTATAATTTTGCCGCCATCCGAAATAACCATAAAAAGATTTCGGCAACCAATAAAAATACTATTGCGAATATCACATAGATAATGATAATTTGCATTGTTTGAGGATAATAATTATGAGTAGCATTGAAGAACGAGTTAAAAAAATTGTTGCAGAGCAATTAGGTGTTAAAGAAGACATCTCTAATGACGCTTCTTTTGTGGATGACCTTGGCGCTGATTCTCTGGATACAGTTGAACTCGTTATGGCACTTGAAGAAGAATTTGAGTGTGAAATTCCTGACGATGAAGCTGAAAAAATTACAACTGTTCAGCAAGCTATCGATTACGTTGAAAAAAACGCCTGATATAACTGTATTTGAAGTGGATGGTAGTAATCTCCATCCACTGGTTTTTCTTCCCTATTCCTATCCTGGCTTCTATTTTGGTAAATCACCTTGAGTAAACGCCGTGTTGTAATCACTGGATTAGGCGCAGTTACGCCTTTGGCAAATACCGTCCAAGAAACTTGGGAAGGTATTATTAACGGCAAAAGCGGCATTAGCCCTATCGATTCATTTGATATTTCAAGTTTCGCCACAACTTTTGGCGGCGTAATAAGAAACTTTGATATTAGCCAATATATTCCCGAGAAAGACGCCAAACGCATGGATGGCTTTATTCATTATGGGATTGCTGCCGGCTGCCAGGCCATTGAAGATTCCGGTCTGGTGGTAACCGAAGCCAATGCGGAACGAATAGGAATCGCAATCGGCTCCGGTATAGGCGGTATTACAGGTATTGAAGAATGCTATGCCACCTATGAAGCAGGCGGTCCCCGGCGCATTTCACCGTTTTTTGTTCCCGGCAATATCATCAACATGATTTCGGGTAACCTTTCTATCAAATACGGCATGAAAGGCCCGAATTACAGTATCGTCACAGCTTGCGCAACAGGTACCCACAATATTGGCGACGCCGCCCGTTTGATTCAATACGGTGATGCCGATGTCATGATTGCCGGTGGTGCGGAACGCTGCACTAGCTCTCCGACAGCGATGGGCGGCTTTGTCTCCGCCAAGGCGTTGTCAAGAAGAAACGATAATCCCCAAGCTGCCAGCCGCCCCTGGGATAAAGACAGAGACGGTTTTGTGCTCAGCGACGGCGCCGGTGTGGTAGTGCTAGAAGAACTGGAGCATGCTAAAGCCCGTGGCGCTAAAATTTATGCCGAATTAATTGGCTTTGCCATGACTTCGGATGCGTATCATATCACCACACCTTCTGTGGGCGGTGAAGGTGCTGCGCGCTGCATGCGTAATGCAATGAAAGATGCGGCAGTCAACTCTGAAGATATTGATTATATCAATGCGCACGGCACATCAACGGCTGCCGGGGACTTAGGCGAAACTTTGGCAATGAAAGCCGCATTCGGCGACTATGCTTACAAACTAGCTGTCAGCTCGACTAAATCCATGATAGGCCATTTGTTAGGGGCGGCAGGTGGGATTGAAGCGGTTTTGACTGCCTTAAGTCTTAAACACCAGATTGCACCGCCGACTATCAATCTTGATAACCCCGATCCTGAATGCGATTTGGATTATGTTCCAAACACTGCCAGAGATATGAAAATGGAAATAGCCATTTCCAATTCTTTCGGTTTTGGCGGGACCAACGGTACTCTGGTTTTTAAACGTTATAGTTAACAAATCAATACGCCTTGTCGTAGAGCCACTGTGTGTTGCCGATGTTTCTTATTAATGGTGAATATCAGCAACACATCAATATTCAAGACCGTGGTTTTCAATATGGCGACGGCCTTTTTGAAACGCTGGAATTTATTCACGGTAAAGCCGTTTTTTTAGATCGGCACTTAAACAGACTAACGCTTGGCTGCAAGACATTAGGCATTCCTTACCCCGAACAAGCGCTGCTTGAACAGGACATCATTAAACTGAATCAATCGGATTCAAGATCAGTCCTCAAAATTATTATCACCCGTGGAATAGGCGGGCGAGGATACCGGCCGGCTGAATCCATCCAACCCACCCGTGTTCTAAGCTTGCATCCTTATCCTATTTACCCTGAAACGCATTATCAACTGGGCATCAGCGCATGCTTTTGCTTGACACAGCTCGGCTTGAATCCCGGCTTAGCGGGACTCAAACACATGAACCGGCTCGAGCAAGTCCTGGCTAGGGCTGAATGGCGAGACGACAGTGTACAAGAAGGCATCATGCTGGATACGAACAATCATGTCATCGAAGGCACTTTCAGCAATCTTTTTTATGTGAAAAATTCTCAAGTCTACACTGCTTTGCTGACGCATGCCGGCGTTGCCGGTATTACCAGGCAGATCATTTTAGAATTGTTGGCGTTTAATGGCATCAAGGTGACCGAAAGTTTTTTTGACAAACAAGAATTTCTTGAGGCCGATGAGATTTTTTTCTGCAATTCTATAATCGGAATTTGGCCGGTCAAACAACTTGCGGATAGGGCTTTTCAAATTGGCCCTGTAACCAGAGCTATTCAGCATTGGTATGCTGAGTTCAGAAATAAGGCGATCAACGGTGCGGATTAAGAAAGCAGGCATCATGCTTGCCGTTATTTTTTTGTGCGCTGTATTTTGGCAAACTTTTCAAAATGCGATCAACAAGCCCTTGCCGCTTGAGCAAAATGTGTTAATAGAAATTGAAAAAGGTGATTCTCTTAGCCGTATTGCTGAAAAACTGGGATTAGCGCTCAATATTTCCTCCGGTTGGCTTAAATTAGCCGCTTTGTTACAGCACGATGTTCGCAAGCTCAAGGCCGGGGAATATGAAATTACCAACGGTATGACAGCTACCGATATTTTATTACGCATAGCAAGCGGCAAAACCAAACAATATGCCATTACTTTTCCTGAAGGCTGGGCATTTAACTCTATATTTGAGTTGATTCAAAATACGCCAACGATCAAACATAGTCTTAGCAAAGACGACATCGTTCCATTAATCCTACAATTAGGCGCGCAAGTCCAAAATCCGGAAGGACTTTTTTTTCCGGATACCTATTTTTTCGAAAAAAATACCACCGATGCCGCTTTATTAAAAATAGCCTATCACCGAATGCAATCGGTGTTAAAAAAAGAGTGGCAAAATAGAGCCGAGAATCTTCCTTTTGTAGATCCATATCAAACATTAATACTGGCGTCGATTGTGGAGAAAGAAACTGCAGTTGCCGATGAAAGACCGCTTATCGCCGGTGTTTTTATTCGACGCCTGCAAGCCGGTATGCTGCTTCAGACCGACCCCACAGTGATTTATGGTATGGGGAATAACTATAAAGGCAATATTACTGCAGCGGACTTAAAACAGCCCACACCGTATAATACCTACATCATTAAAGGCTTGCCGCCAACGCCTATTGCTATGCCCGGAAAACAGGCGATTCATGCGGCTTTGCATCCGGAGGCCGGCGATACCTTATATTTTGTTGCCCGTGGTGATGGTACCCACGTGTTTTCATCATCCTTACCGGCACATAATATGGCAGTTAATACTTTTCAGAAAAAGAACAAATAATGCGCGGAAAATTTATTACGCTTGAAGGCTGCGAAGGGGTGGGGAAAAGCACTAATCTGGAATTCATCAAACATTACCTTGAAGAATCCTGCCAAATACCGGTAATGCTGACGCGCGAGCCCGGCGGTACTGTTTTGGCTGAGAAAATCAGGCTTTTGTTATTGGATAAAAATACGGAGGAAATTTCTCAAGAGGCTGAATTATTATTGATTTTTGCCGCCAGAGCGCAACACATCAAACATGTGATTGAACCGGCTTTGCTGCAAGGCCGGTGGGTATTATGCGACCGTTTTACCGATGCCACGTATGCTTACCAAGGCGGGGGACGCAATATCAGCATTTCCACCATTGAGTTTTTGGAAAACTTTGTACAAGGCAATCTAAGGCCGGATTTAACATTATTATTTGACGCGCCTATCGAAATCGGTATTGCCAGGGCTGCCCAAAGAGGCCGGCCTGACCGTTTTGAATCGGAACAATTCAATTTTTTTGAACGCGTTAGAAGCGCTTATCTGGTTCAGGCCGAGCTGAATCCGGAACGCATCAAATTAATTAAAGCGGGAGAACCGCTAGCCGAAGTCCAGCAGGCGATTATTGAGGTTTTAAAGCCGTGGTTACGGTAACGGCTGCCGAACAACCGATATTGCCATGGTTGGAACCACACTGGCATCGTTTATCCTCTTATTTACAACAACAGCGTGTTCCACAAGCATTACTTTTTCACGGCCCTCAGGGTGTAGGCAAACGAACCATAGCTAAACAGTTTGCAACCAGTTTGCTGTGTGTAAATCGGCAGCCTGATTATTCAAGTTGCGGCCAATGTCGCTCGTGCCGCTTACTGCAAGCCGGCACGCATCCCGACTTTCTCAGAATATGCCCGGAGGAGCCGGGAAAGCCGATCACTATAAATCAAATCCGGGAAATAATAGCGGGGATGAATCTGGCCCCACAGTACGAAACTTACCGGGTAATTTTTATTGAATCCGCCGAGCAAATGAATAATCCGGCAGCTAACGCATTCTTAAAATACCTGGAAGAGCCCACTCAACGCAGCATAATTTTTCTTATTACCGAACACCTAACCAAACTGCCGGCAACCATCGTCAGCCGTTGCCAAAAGATGTTTGTCAACACACCTGATAAGCAAATCAGTCTTGCATGGTTAACCCGGCAAAACCCGGCCTATGCACCGGAGTTTTTACTGGCCTTGGTCAACGGAGCGCCATTGCAGGCAGTCAAAACTGCCGATGAGAGTCTGATTTTACGGCGCAAAACCTGTTTTCAAAATTGGTTGGCGGTTGCACAAAATAAACGCCATCCCATTGAAATTGCCCAAGAATGGCTGGAATTACCGGAACAACCGCTAATTTTTTGGCTAACATCCTGGCTAATCGATAGTATTCGATGCCGATTTAATTTGAGCAATCAACGATTTTATAATCTTGATTTTTTGCCGGCCTTGCAAGAATTATCGCAAGGTCTAGACTTAAAGGGTACTTTCACGCTTTACGATTTACTGTTGTCGGCACGCGAGCAGCATAGCAGCCAAATCAACAAGCAATTGATGTGGGAAGAAATTTTAGTTCAATGGTACCAAATTAATCGGAGCTAACAGGTTATGGCGGAAGAGACGCGGCCAAGGCAAGGTATCTTGTCTTTATCGATAAAAGATAAAAATGCACTTTATGCTGCTTATATGCCGTTTGTCACTAACGGCGGTTTATTTATACCTACCAGCCGGAATTATGAAATGGGACAGGAAGTCTTTATGCTGTTAAACTTAATGGAGGAGACCGAACGCCTTCCCGTTGCCGGAAAAATAATCTGGAAAACACCGTCAGGTTCGGAAGGTTACCGCGCCGCAGGCATCGGTGTGCAATTTGGCGAACAAGACGGCGGCACGGTGCGCAATAAAATTGAAACCTATTTAGCCGGTTCTTTGGAATCCGACCGGGCAACCCACACTATGTAACATGTTTGTAGACTCGCATTGCCATTTGGATCGGATTGATCTGATGCCTTACCAAAATGATTTCGCTTGCTTTTTACAAGACGCGGCGGACAAACACATCGAGCACATGTTATGCATTGCTATTGATATGGAAGCTTATCCTGCAATGCGCGCAATGGTAAGCGATTATTCGCAAATTTCCTTGACAGCAGGCGTTCACCCCAATGTTCAAGATGGTTTGGATCCTAGCTTTGATGACTTGATGGCTATTGCGCAAGACAAAAAAGTTATAGGAATTGGTGAAACAGGCCTGGATTACTACCGTAGTGAAGGCGATCTTGGCTGGCAACACCAACGCTTTAGAACCCATATTCAAGTGGCCAAAACTACTGGAAAACCGCTAATCATCCACACACGTGAGGCTAGAGACGATACTTTGGCGATACTGAGGGAAGAAAAAGCGGAAGAGGTTGGTGGAATCATCCACTGCTTTACCGAAGACTGGGAGTTTGCAAAACAAGCCTTAGAGCTTAATTTTTATATTTCATTCTCCGGCATTGTTACCTTCAATAATGCTAAAGCCATCAAAGAAGTCGCAAAAAAAGTACCGCAGGATCGTTTTCTGATCGAAACCGATTCCCCTTACTTGGCGCCGGCACCGTTTCGCGGAAAGCCTAATTATCCCACTTATGTCCGTTATGTTGCTGAATATATAGCAGAGTTAAGAGGACAACCCGTCGAGCAGATTGCACAATTGTCGAGCCGGAATTTTTATCGGCTATTTAAGCTCAACTGACATACTGTTTGGCCGCATGCCATTAGCAGCGATTTAATCGCTTTCTTGTTTTAGGCTTAGGTATACCGCCCAGATTTTAAAACATTTTTTAGCGGTAACAATCAAAACGATAAGCATAAACAAACTAGCCACTGGATTAAGCAAAAAATCATCGAACATAACAGCTTTCCCCAAATCCGGTTAATGTCTTTTCATAATAACTGATAAATTAGTGCGCATACAATAATAGCCGGCATACGCACTCGTGATTTAACAGCTTAAGTTTTTACGTTTACGGCAAAACCCTAACACACCCGCTACCGCGGTGCTAAACAACCAAATTGCACCTGGAACAGGAACCGCTGCCGGGGTGCCTACGCATTGATCATCAGCACTGCTAACGCAGACATTCAGCGATCCGGTGTTATCGGCAAAAATATCATCATTAAAACCAAATTGGACATAAGTCGCGTTTTCCGGAACCAGGAAGTTTATTCCGAAAACAAAGCCTTGGCCGCCACTATCATCTGTAGGAACGATAGTGCCGAGAGAAAACAACTCCACAACAGAACCTTGGTCATCTGTCAGTGAACCCAGCAACGCCTGCAAAAAGTTACCGTAAAGTTCCGGAAAACTTGCACTTTGTGCGCTGCCATACTCATCAGGCAAATAAAAGCTAGGAAAAACCTGATCGCTGGAGCCCAATTCAGCGTCTTTAAATACGCTGCCGACATAACCGTTA
>PERF01000107.1 GCA_002928495.1 Methylobacter sp.
GCCCGGAATCCAATCTTAAATTGGCCAGCGGCTTTTGCCCGGTGGCCCAATGCCTGGACGCCGGAATCAATGTTGCGCTGGGTACCGACGGCGCCGCCAGCAATAACGACCTGGACATGCTCAGCGAGATGCGCACGGCCGCTTTGCTGGGCAAGGCCGTAGCTGAGAATGCCAGCGCAATTCCGGCCGCCACCGCCTTACGCATGGCCACCTTGAACGGCGCCAAAGCGTTAGGCATAGACGATACAACCGGTTCGCTGAAGGCCGGAAAATTCGCCGATGTTATCGCTATTGATTTGGATTTTCCGGAAACCCAGCCGGTTTATTGTCCTACCTCGCAAATTGTGTATGCCGCCAGCCGCCAGCAAGTAACCGACGTTTGGGTGGCCGGCAAGCGACTGCTGAAACAACGCAACCTGACCACGCTGGACTTGTCCGCATTGAAAAGCCGGGTTAACGAATGGCGACAGCGCTTGACAAGTGGCTGCGAATGAATAACCTAGTAATATAGTAAACAATTTTTTGCCGTTAACGGAAAATCTATGATCACAACTGAAAATGTTCATCCTCACGAAATCAGCAAATTCGGTTCCATGGCCGAACGTTGGTGGGATCCTGCAGGCGAGTTTAAAACCTTGCACGATATAAATCCGTTACGCATTAACTTTATCGAACGTTACACCGCCATAGCCGGCCGGCGCATAGTCGATGTCGGCTGCGGCGGTGGCATCCTGACCGAGGCACTGGCAAAACAAGGTGCTGACGCGCTGGGCATTGACCTCAGCCAAGACTTGATCGATGTGGCGGATTTGCACAGTCTGGAAACCGGGGTGACCGTTCACTACCGCAACGCCAGCGCCGAAACCCAGGCCAGCGAGCAACCGGCGGCTTTTGACTTGGTTACTTGCATGGAAATGCTGGAACATGTGCCCAATCCTGCATCAGTGATTCAAGCTTGCGCGACGTTGGTAAAACCGGGCGGCTGGGTGTTTTTTTCCACCTTAAACCGCCAGCCTAAAGCCTATCTGCTGGCCATCGTGGCAGCCGAACATTTGTTAAGAATGCTGCCTAAAGGCACCCATGACTTTAACAGTTTTATCAAGCCATCCGAATTATCCCAATTTGCCAGAGATGCCGGCCTTGAGCTTTTAGGCATGGCCGGTATTGAATACAATCCTTTGAGCAGACGTTTCAACCTGGGCACCGACATCGACATCAATTACCTGGCGGCCTTCAGACGCCCGCCGGAAGCCGCTAACAGCAGCGCGGTATAAGCTGACATGACCGGTTTTCGCCTAGCCTGTGTCCTATTCGACCTAGACGGCACCTTAGTCGACACGGCGCCGGATTTAATCGCCAGTTTGAACAAGGCCCTGGTAGAGCACGGCTTTAACGGTGTCGAATACGATGCCGTCAAACCCTATATCTCTTATGGTGCAAACGCCATGATTAAAACCAGCACCGATACCGACGAGCCGACGCAAGCCGCCATTTTGGATAGCATGCTGGCCAACTATCAAAACAATATCGCGCAACACAGCTTATTTTTCCAAGGGATTCCGGAAGTGCTGGATCACCTGGAACAACAAGGTCTCAAATGGGGCGTAGTAACAAATAAACGCAAACGTTTTACCGAACCTTTAATGACTGCACTGAATCTGGCCCAGCGGGCGTCTTGCATTATCAGCGGCGATAGCACCCAATACAGCAAGCCGCATCCGGAGCCCATGCTTGCCGCCTGCGCACAAGCCGGCGTCGCCTCGGAAAACTGCTTGTATATCGGCGACGCCAGCCATGACATTGCCGCGGGCAAATCCGCCAACATGAAAACCCTGGCCGCTTTGTACGGATACCTAAAACCTGACGACCGGCCGGAAACCTGGGGCGCCGACGCCATGATCCGTTCACCCTTGGAAATTACCGGCTGGTTAAAGCAATGGGCATGCTAAAAGGACAGACGATTCTCATCACCGGCGCCGGCGGCGGCTTAGGTTCAACCGCGGCGCTGGCCCTGGCGGCACAAGGCGCTCACATCATTTTATTGGACAACCAAATTGCTAAGCTGGAAGCCGTATACGATGCGATTGCCGCAGCCAACGCGCCGGAACCGGTCATGTATCCGTTTGATTTGGCAGGTGCCAATGAAAACGAATATCAGGAGCTAGCCAACCGTATTCAAAGTCAATACGGCAGCCTGCAAGGCTTGCTGCATTCGGCCGTGGAATTTCAAGCTTTTACGCCCATCGCCAATACCGGCACGCTAGCTTGGGGCCACAGTTTGAATGTAAACCTGAATGCACCGTTTTTATTGACCCGGGTTCTGCTGCCAGTGCTGGAGCAAAGCGAGCAAGCGTCCGTCGTTTTCACCTCGGATTCCCATGCCCGCCTTGCCCCAGCCTATGCCGGCCCGTATGGCGTCGGTAAAATCGCCTTGGAAGGATTAGCCAAAATTTTGGCGGAAGAATTAGAAACCGCAGGCAAAATTCGGGTGAATATTCTGGTGCCCGGCGCCGTGAATTCCCCACTGCGTAAACGCGCCTATCCAGGTGAAGATAAAACCAAATTACCGCCTATGCAGGTGCTGGCTCCGGTTTACCTTTATTTATTCGGCATAGACAGTATCGGCAAAACCGGACAAATCGTTGATGCCAGAACTTTTTACTTATAATTTTTATCATGACTCAAAACGAAACCGTAGTGCTAACCCGTGATGTCGATATCGTCACCATCCCAGAAGGCATGAGCGGACACTTGCCTAAAGGCGAACAAGTCACTATTTATCAAGCTTTAGGCAGCAACTATACGGTGATTACCGCCTACGGCCACATGGTGCGCGTTGCCGGCAACGACGCCGATGCCTTAGGCAAGGAAAAACTCGAAACCGCCAACCTGTCCGACGAAATCAATCAGGATGCTGTAGAAAAAAACTGTTGGCAAGCCATGAAAACCGTCTTTGACCCGGAAATCCCGGTAAACATCGTGGACTTGGGGCTGGTCTACGAATGCCGGGTCGATCAGGTTGACGAAGCGCTTTATGATGCCCATATCAAAATGACTTTAACCGCCCCCGGTTGCGGCATGGGTCCGGTGCTGCAAAGCGATGTGGAAAAATGCATCAAAGCCCTGCCCGGCATCGACCAAGTCACTATCGAAATTGTTCTGGACCCGCCTTGGTCGCGGGAAATGATGTCGGAAGCCGCTCAATTGCAGCTGGGACTCTATTGAATTCTTAAACAAAATATCTCAACGCTATCCTGACCGGTTTTTTTAATGTTCCTGCTGTAACCCTTATGTATCACACTATCAGGCAATAGGCGGACGGTAAAAAAACCTTGCCGTTTTTATTTCAAATCCTGGCAGCCCTGGCATTCAGCCTTATGAGTTGTTGTAAATAGTAATTATTCCGCTAAAATTTACACCAATAAACATAAGGTTAAGTAATGAGTCTCAGCAACCAAAGGAAGCTTCAAATCAACGCCCGCGTTAATGAATACGCCGTACCGCCCATAAAAGATATGCTAGTGCTTGGTAAAAATGCACCAATCGGTTGCATTGCCATGCGCCGAGCCCTCAAATTACTGGTTAAAACCCCTTTCGAACATATCGAAATTGAGGATGACCGCATTAGCGACATCCTGGTTCGTCAATCTTTATTACTCAGAGTCAGTCAGGAAGAATTGATCGGCTTTGTCATCTCTGAAATTAAACCGATGTTAGGTATGGATGAAGTCTTGCATTTGGAACTGGATATCAATGTGTTTTTATCAAAAAATCTATGACTCCTCTGCTAGTTGAATATTGCCAGTACCCGACTGTCATTCGGGTATTGGAAGAAGAATGGCCGACTCCCCCGCCCCCGGAAACAATTTTTGCCGTCTTTGCCGATTCCATAGAAAACGGCAGATTTTGCGGGCTGGTGAGCGCTTACGACATTTTGTCGCACCCTAACTGGATTTTTGCCGATCTGGCGGAACATCGCCCGGTCTTTACTATTGACCAAGGCAGCAGCGTTTACGAAGCCTTGGCAAAAATGGACACCTGCGGGCAGGAAGCCCTGGCGATTATCGATGAAAATAAGCAATTTATCGGTGTAGTCACCCGAATCTGTATCCTGCAAACCCTATTGGAACGCGAACAAAGCCAAACCAAGGAAACCACAAATTTACGGGCGCTGGAACAACTGGAATACAAAAAAATCCTGGAATGGTCGGAACGTTTGTCTACTTTGCACGAAGCTTCCAAATCGTTATTGGGAGTGCTGGCCCATAACTGCGTGGAAAAGGATTTATTGCAAACCGGCATCGAGGCCTTGCAGAAATTATTGCAAGCCAGTTATGGCGCCATTGCATTTATCGATAACGAAAACAATTTAACCCATTTTGTGCATACCGGAATCAGCCCGGAACAAGCCGAACTGATCGGACGCTTACCGGAAGGCAAAGGTTTGCTGGGCGTAGTGATCGATAAGGATGTCAGCCTGTTAATTGACGATATCAGTAAAGACCCGCGTAGCGTCGGTTTTCCGCCGAATCATCCGCCTATGAAGTCATTGTTGGCCGTCCCTATTTCCTATCTTAATAATGTGTTCGGCCGCATCTATTTAAGCGACAAGCTCAACGGCGAGCCGTTTAACAGCGACGATGAAACCCTGGTTAAAAGCTTTGCCCGGTCGTTGTCACTGGCCCTGGAAAATTCACGGGAAATGGATGAAATACGTAAAAAACAGGAACATCTGGATTATCTTGCGCATTTCGATACGCTTACCGGTTTACCGAACCGCACCTTATTCACCGACCGTGTTAAACAGACTATTGCCCGTTCGCACCGTAAAAAGCAGCAATTTGCGATTCTTTTTATTGACTTGGATAATTTTAAACTGGTTAACGACAACCTGGGCCATAGCCAGGGCGATGTCCTGCTGAAAGAAGCCGCCAGCCGCATTGCTTGCAATCTGCGGGAAAACGACACCATAGCCCGGCTTGGCGGCGATGAATTTACCGTCATTTTGCCGGATTTGACAGATTCGCAAGATGCAGGGATAGTCT
Source organism: Methylobacter sp. (assembly GCA_002928495.1). GTDB lineage: Bacteria > Pseudomonadota > Gammaproteobacteria > Methylococcales > Methylomonadaceae > WM-3-3. The sequence continues at coordinate 5,046 of PERF01000107.1, forward strand.
CGGAAAAAATCATCCGCGCCATCGTTGAACCGTTCAAAATCGACAGCCATGAAATTCATATCAGCGCCAGTGTGGGTATTGCCGTGTATCCCAAGGACGCCAACAGCTTGGAACCGTTGCTGGCCAATGCCGACATAGCCATGTATCACGCCAAAAACATGGGCAAAAACAACTACCAGTTTTTTGCCCGCGACATGAACGCCGCCGCGCAAATGCATTTAAAACTAGAACGGCACTTGCGCAAAGCGATAGAAAAAAACGAACTGCTTTTGCACTTTCAGCCCCAAATCGATGTAGCCACGCAAAAAATAGTCGGCATGGAAACCTTGTTGCGTTGGCAAAGCAAGGAAATGGGTCTAATCGAACCCAACCGATTTATTCCAATTGCCGAGGAAACCGGCTTAATCATCAGCATTGGCGAATGGGTGCTCTATAAAGCCTGCATGCAAGCCAAACTTTGGCATGAAGCGGGACTGGGCATTCCTGTAGCGGTCAATTTATCGCCGCGCCAACTTCAGCCCCAAGGCGGCATTAACCAGTTTTTTGAAATCATTTGCCGGGTTTTGGAAAAAACCGGCCTGCCGCCCCACATGCTGGAGTTGGAAATCACTGAAAGCATCATGATGCAACATGTTGATTCCAATCTTGATATACTTAACCGATTAAAAAACATGGGCTTACAATTTTCCGTGGACGATTTCGGCACCGGTTATTCATCCCTAAGCTATCTTAAGCGGCTACCCATAGACACGTTAAAAATCGATAAATCGTTTATCCGTGATATCCATATTGATGCCAATGACGCCGCGATTGTCACGGCCATCACTGTCATGGCTCAGCAATTAGGCCTCAATGTGGTCGCCGAAGGCGTGGAAACCTCCAGCCAGTTTGAATTTCTGCAAAACCTATACTGCCAAAGCGTGCAAGGTTACTTCTTCAGCCGACCCATAGACGCCGAAAGCGCCACCATCATGCTTGAGCAAGCCGCCCCCCGCCGCTCCCGCAAAAAGAAAAAATGAGCGGCAAACTCTTGCCGCCCACATGCCAAAATAATGGCGCTGGTTTCTGCCATCCTCTGAATAAACTAAATAAGCTATTGATATTATAAGTATTTTATTTTTTGGCACGCTATTCGCTGGTTTATCAGCAATAAACTACAAAAAATAGGATTCCACCATGACCAAAAAATCTGCTAACAACTTGGCCGTCATTACCAACAATACGTTTGAAGCCACCAAAGCAGCTAATTTGCACCACTACGATATCAGTAGCGCCCTGCAAACCACTCTGGATTTTAGCGAGATAATCACTATTTTTTGCAGCAAGATCGAAAAAATGGTGCCGCATAGCGCGTTTATCTATAAAAATGCCGAGTTTAACGTAGAAATCAAAAGCGGCGTGTTTGCCAAACACTCCTGCAATTACGCGTTGAAAGTCGATCAGCAACAACTAGGCGAACTTAAACTGACCCGCAACACCCGGTTTCCGGAAAGTGAACTGAGATTGCTGGAATCTTTATTATGCTGCCTGATTTATCCGCTGAAAAATGCCACCTTGTATCATCAAGCCTTGAACATGGCCTATACCGATCCATTAACTCGAACCAACAACCGGGCCTCCTTCGACAGCGCGCTAAAACGCGAAATCAGTTTGGCCAACCGCAATAGCAATAACATGTCGATCATTTTTCTGGATATCGACCACTTCAAACGCATAAACGATGACTACGGCCACAGCTGCGGTGATTTTGCCTTAGCTTCGGTTGCCGGCTGGATCAAGGACAGCTTGCGCGACAGCGATTTAATTTTCCGCTACGGTGGCGAAGAGTTTGTTATTTTACTGAGCAACACGGATTTTAACGGCGCCAAATTATTGGCTGAACGTATCCGTAAAACCATCGAGAACCATACCTTGGCTTACGGCATGGATGCTTTAAAGATAACCGCTAGCCTTGGCGTCAGCTCATTAGGCGAAGGCGACAGTGCGGAAAGCATAATCGAACGCGCCGACACTGCCATGTACGAAGCTAAAAACAGCGGCAGAAATCGGGTTGTGGCTGCCTGATACCAACGGCCATTATCCGGATTTCTCCTTTCCCAATGGCTTTTTGTATTTGTAGCGGCTGGGTTTGGCAGTCTCGGCGGAAGTTTTAGGCGGTGTTTTGTAACCGGCAAATTCGCCCAGGAGCGTCAATTCTTCGGCACTTAATTCATAATTGGCCTGGGTTCTCAGTCCATCAGGCAGCACAATAGGCCCGTAGCGCACGCGCATCAAACGGCTGACGGTAATATTTTGCGATTCCCACAAGCGCCGCACCAAACGGTTACGGCCCTCAGAAACTACCACATAAAACCACTTATTGGCGCCTTCGCCGCCGGAAAAATGGATCTGGTCAAACTTGGCCAAACCATCCTCCAGCTGAACGCCTTGTTTTAAACGATTCAGCACCGTATCCGGCACCTCGCCTAAAATCCGCACGGCATATTCACGTTCGATTTGGGTGGAAGGATGCATCAGACAATTGGCTAATTCGCCGTTATTGGTGACCAATATCAATCCCGAGGTGTTAATATCCAGCCGCCCCACCGCAACCCAGCGGCCGTTTTGAATTTTCGGCAACTGGTCGAATATGGTCGGCCGGCCTTCCGGGTCTTTACGGGTGACAACTTCCCCAACCGCTTTGTGGTAAAGCAAAACCCGCGTCGGTTGGGTGTCAAACTTTTGCCAGCTGATAAACCGGCCGTTGACTTCCAGTTTGTCGCCAGGATTCAGCCGCGTACCCAGCAAAGCCACCATGCCGTTGAGCCTGACCCGGCCTTCCTCAATCCAGCGTTCGATTTCCCGCCTTGAGCCGAAGCCGGCGCGCGCCAGCACTTTTTGCACGCGCTCGCCGGCTTCGGCTACAGCCGATGGTTTGTTGCCGCCGCGGGCAGCGGCCGGGGTTTTGGGTTTTACCGGCTGTTTGTCGGCGGAGTGGGGTTTATTGGGTTTGTGTTTGTTGATCACTTAAGTCCTCTACCGGTTTTACTAAACCGGCGTCAAATTCTAAATTTTGAATGGCTTGCATAGTCGGCAGTTCGCCGATTTCAGCCAAATTGAAATAATCCAGGAAAATTTTGGTAGTGCCGTACAAGGCCGGCCGGCCGGGGCTTTCCTTATGCGCCACCACGCGTATCCATTCGCGTTCCAGCAAGGTCTGGATAATAGTGGAGCTGACCGCCACGCCGCGGATATCTTCAATGTCGCCACGCGTCACCGGCTGGCGATAGGCAATAATGGCCAAGGTTTCCAGCAGCGCCCTGGAATATTTGGGCGGTTTTTCTTCAAACAACCGGGACACCCAGCGCGAAAGCTCTTGTTTGATTTGAAAACGGTAACCCGAGGCGACTTTTTTTAGCTCCACCGGGCGGCTTTGGTAATCCGCCATGATGGCTTCGATACTATGCTGGATTTCCTGTAGATCAGGCTGCTCCAGCTCCGGAAATACCTGTTGCAACTGTTTGGCGGTCATGGGTTTGGCGGCGGCGAATAAAATGGCCTCAACAATCGCTTTTATTTCCATAGTGAAGTCTTGCGGCTGATAAGTTTGATAGCGTAACACCGGTTCCGGATTAAACATTACATTCCGGCGCCTTTGGCTTTGCCTAACATAATAGCGTAAGCGGGCCATGTCTAGCGGACGGCATACTTTAGCCGGTTTTTTGGCTTTGTTGACCGGTTTGGGTTTGCCGGCTGTTACCGGTTCGGGTTGTTGTTCAAGCGTCGGCTCCGGCGCTTCTGACGTAGATATCGCCGAAGGCATCGGACTGGACGATATCGATGAGGCGTTCCTTACTAAGTTCGAGGATGGCCAAAAACGAGACAACAACGCCTTGTCGGCCTTCTTTTCTGACAAATAATTGAGGGAAAGCGATACGATCCGCTCCTTTAAGTTTTTCCAAAATGGTGGCCATTCGTTCACGGACTGATAACGGTTCCTTGAAAATTTGGTGGTGGCTAAGTTGTTCGCTGCGTTTTAACACCGCTTGAAAAGCAAACAAAAGTTCTTTTAAATCAACATCGGGATGTTGTATTTCCTGGATCAGCACGGCATCGGCTCGGCACGGGAATAAATCCCGGTCCAGCCTGGGTAAGACATCGATGTCTTGCGCAGCCGTTTTAATGCACTCGTATTCTTGCAACCGCCTGATCAGTAGCGCCCTGGGGTCTTCCTCTTCCTCCTCCAGCTCCGGCGGCCTGGGCAGCAGCAGGCGGGATTTGATTTCCGCAAGCAGTGCCGCCATCACCAAATACTCCGCCGCCAGCTCCAGGTTAAGCAGCTCCATCATTTGGATGTAGGTCACGTATTGGCGGGTGATCTCGGCAATAGGAATATTAAGAATATCAAGATTTTGCCGGCGGATCAGATACAACAATAAATCCAGCGGGCCTTCAAACGTCTCCAGAAAAACTTCCAGGGCATCGGGCGGAATGTATAAATCCTCCGGCAATTGCAGCAGCGGCTTGCCGTGCACAATCGCCAGCGTTTCAAGTGCCAGCGGTTCCAGGTTGTCGACTTGCCCGGCTAAAGTTTGTTGCATGCCGATAGCTTATAACCCGGCCAAATTAAAGAACCATTTTTGTACAATAAACATAGGGTAA
>PERF01000108.1 GCA_002928495.1 Methylobacter sp.
TTCAATGTTAACGATAAATCTTTTGCAAAGTGCAGGCAATCTACCGCAATTATAAGATCAAAGCTTTTGTCACCAAACGGAAATGATGCATTAAAATCTGCTTGAACAAGCAGCGATTCTTTTTTGAGCGACCTGCCTTGATTAAGCATATTCAAGGATAAATCCATTCCAACTTTATTTATTGGCTCTATAGATTTTAGTTCGTTCAAATAACTGCCTGTACCGCATCCTATATCTAAAACTATTGAACTTTGATTACCGAACTCAGTTATTAGAGCTTGAAGGCGTTTAACCACTAGTCTCTTTGGCTGGCGATATTTATGGTAGTCGCCGGAAATTTTGTCAAATATTTGCAAGCTCTTCACTAAATCACGAAATGTTAGTCCAGACAGGAGCCAACGCTTGATCTATTTGTTTCTTTCAATAGCTTTAGCTCTCGTTCCTCAATTAATGCTAGTTGCTGCATGGTTTCATCGTCAGACATATAAACCGAGCTGACGTGTTCTAGCTTGAATTCTTTATATACTTTACCAAAAATGTACTTAACCCTTTCTTGATGAAAATCTGATGTGATAATTGTAATTCTTAACGGCTTAAGGTACTTTATAACCCGATAGCTAATAGTGGCATCCTCGACAGTATCTACACTTGGTATTAGTGCAGATATTCTATCTGAATCGATACCATTATTTACTAAATATTCATACGCATATAATGAATACATTCTGTTGGACGTATTGAAATGACTGCCAAACCCGCCAGTTAAAATGATCGAATAATTGCTTTTATTTTTTACAATTTCTATGCATTTTTCGAGTCGACTAATTGCAATATCTGATAGATTTCCTTCAGAATTAATAGTCGAACCTAAAACCATTATTATTTCTTGTTGCTGCAATGCGATTATTTTGTTCGTTTTCATAGCACATGATCGTCTATATTAGCTTGTCAAGTTTTACAGGCTGAGTTTCATTATCATTCAACCCAGCCTATTCATGCAATTCAAATTCCGGCTTAATGTTTATATCAGCAATTTCCTGGCCGCTTCCAACGAAGTCTGATCCGGCGCCATTGCCTCAATTATTGCTAAGCTAATCATCCGCCGCTGACGGTTATTTTAATAAGAAAGGCGTTGGGATAGGTATACAGATGTTAAATACCCGTTGCCAAGATGCCATCGATAAAATATAGCTTAGCCTTTTTACCTGATTATGTCTGTCATCCAGGTTAATGCGTCACCAGATAATGCCTATCATCAATAACCCACGGTTTTAACCTGTATGAAATTCATTAATTGTCAGGCCTGGCTTTTAGCCATTCAAGAAACGTCGGCTCTTCCATAATGTCGTCATGATTTCTGTTTGCAATGACTTTTAACGTAGCGGTATTCCCGGCAAAACTGTGGAACAGGCGTTCGGTATTGGTATAAGGAATAACTTGGTCATTGGCGGCGGCAACCACTAATGTCGGCGCGGTAATTTTGGGTGCAAAACGCCAAGATTCAAACTTATCGACCAACAACAAATTTATCGGAAACAGCGGAAACTTACCTTCGGCTACATTCTCAATGCTGTCGAACGGTGTAACCAACACAAGGCGGGAGACCGGGCGTTGGCTGGCCAAACGCACGGCAACGCCGGAGCCCAGGCTACGTCCTACCACGACGATGCGCGGGTGTTGAGCGTAAAGGTAATCGAACAAAGCCAGCGCATCAGTGTGCAAGGCTTGTTCGGTGGGCTCGCCGGTGCTGTCGCTGTAGCCGCGGTAATGCGGCAAGTAAATGGCGTAGTCCGGGAATAGTTTGGAAAATAACGGCAAACTCCAGGCAACATCTTCCATGTTGCCGCCAAAATAAATTAAGGCATTGTCACCTTCCTTTCGATTAAACGAGATTGCTAATTGCGCGCCGTCTACGGCCAGTTTTAGTTTTGAAGCAGCGGAATCGGCTCCCTGGCTAGGCGTCGGATGATAAATTAAAGGCCGCTGGGCAACATAAAGCCCGGCGCAAATCACCAGATAGATGAAAACGGCTGCGACTAGAATCGAAATGTAAATGCGTGGCATGGGTGATACCTGTAAATTAAATGTATCCATAGAATTGAATCCTCCATCCAAGGAAGAATTTCACACTTTGTTTTGTTGTAATATGATTGCTTACTTTGTTCGCGGCATTGATTGATGTTTAATCCCTCCCTTGAGCTTGTTGATTCCGCTCAGGGTTCTAACAGCGCACCACTAGCGCACTCAACTTATCACCGTTAGACCTGGGCTGATCTAAAAACTTATGTTAAGGCTTTTTAAATGAAAATAAATACCTTGAAGATTCTACAATGACCACCCGTTTAGCCTCATGCAGTTGCGGTCAACTCACGGCGGCAGTTATCGGCGAACCGGTTCGTGTTTCCATCTGCCATTGTCTGGCTTGCCAGCGCCGTACCGGCAGCGTATTTGGGGCGCAAGCCCGGTTTCCCCGCCAAAGCGTGTCGGTCTTGGGCGTTTCTACTGAATATACCCGCATCAGCGACGAAGGCTCGCATATCACGTTTCACTTTTGTCCCGAGTGTGGCGCCACAGTTTACTACGAGCCGGAAGGGCTGGAGGCGTTTTTGGTGATTCCGGTTGGCGCGTTTGCCGATCCGGATTTTCCTGCCCCAAGCATTTCCGTTTACCAATCCCGAAAACACGCATGGATAGTCCCGCCAGCCGGCGCCGAACAGATACCTTGAACTTTCGGACGCCCTGGCCCTCCATTAGAAGCAACCGGTTTTCGCGCCTAAACATTGGTGGGATGAAATCATCGCCTCTTACCTTTGACCGCCCCCATCGTTGCAAAGCGGATAGTGCCTCATTGAGTTATGATTTTGAAACCGTTATCAATTTTTTAGTACCGCTATGAATTTACTGGGCAAGTGGACTTGGCAAGGCTTGGGCAACGCGGTTTTTGCTCCGAAAGCGGATGGATTGGAGTTAAAACTCAGCGAAGTTAAACCGCGTTTGCCGATTCCGGTATTTTGGTTGTTAGGGAAAACCCAATCCGGTAAGACTTCAATCATTCGAGCCTTAACCGGGCATCAGGATGCGGATGTCGGCAACGGTTTTCAAGCGTGTACCCGGCGGTCGCGGTTTTACGATTTTCCATCGGCCTCGCATCCCTTGATTCGCTTCCTGGATACTCGGGGCTTAGGCGAAATTGCCTACGATCCGGCCGAAGATTTAGCCTGGTGCGCCGAACAAGCGCATTTGCTGATTGTCGTGCTTAAGGTGTCGGATATGAATCAGGCGGAAGTGATCGACGGCGTTGCCAAGATTCATGCCCAACACCCGGAATGGCCCATTATCGTGGCCCAGACCGCTTTGCATGAGGCGTATCCTAGTGCCGGAAGCGAACATATTCAGCCGTATCCGTATCAACAAACACCGTTTCCGCCATCGGTTCCGCATCAGTTAGCGCAAACCTTGCTGCACCAGCGGGAGTGGTTCAAAGCGATGCCGGCGCATTTCGTGGCTTTGGATTTTACCTTGCCGGAGGACGGCTTTACGCCGGTCAATTACGGTTTGGAAGCATTTTGGGAGCTCATCGAAACCCAGCTGCCAAGTAGTGTCATCAGCTTATTGCGGGGCAGCGAGCCATATCGGGAATTGATGGATTTTCATGCGCAAAAGGCGCATCCGCATATCATCGGTTATGCCGTGCTGAACTTGGCCATGGGCGCGATTCCGGTGGCGGGGCGGCCACTGGTCTTGGGCGTTCAAGCCAAAATGTTCCACAGTATTGCATCCATCTACGGTCTGGAATTGACGGACTTTATTCTTAGAGTTTAGTACCTTGGTCGGCACCGGCGTGGGCGTGGGTATCTTAGGCGGGGAGTTAGTCAAGTTGGTACCCGTGTACGGCTGGGTGATCGGGGGCTTGTATGCGGGCGCCACCAGTTATGCGTTGGGGAAAGCGTTTTGCGTGTACTTGCACAGCCTTAAACGCGGCGCTTTACCGGATCAAGCCCTTTTACGCCGGACTTACGACGATGCCTTCAGCCAAGCTAAGCAGTTTTTAAAACGGCAGGATGTTTAATGATGTCACTACGGTTACCCGGCTTTAGTATTGCGTTGGTCGCACTATTCATCTTGCCTTGGCTGGCACTGATCGGTTTGGGCGCGTACTGGTTATGGTTGAACGGCTGGCTGTATCACGCCGTAGGCATTCTGGCTGCGAATTCGCTGCTGGTTTACACGCTGTTAAAATGGCGCCAAAGTCAAGCCAAACCGTTGATTGTCGAGCCTTTCGTGGTTCAGGCCAATCCCCATTGGCCGGACCAGGGCCGGTTGGCATTCGAAGGCTTGGAACCACTCATCCAGCACTGGCAAAACGAAAGCGATTTATTCCTGAATACCCAAAAACTGGTACAGCTTAGTAACGAGGTATTGCTGCATATTGCGCGACATTTTCATACCGATTCCAAATATCCCATCCTGGAGTTTCCATTACCTTATTTACTGAAACTGATCATTCTCGTCTGCGAAGATTTACAGCATCAGGTTTTGGATAAAATTCCCGGCAGCCACGCGGTGAGTATGAGTGACTTGCTCCGGGCCAAAGACGGATTGGCAGCGATTAAAACCGGGTTTTCATTTTTAAATATCGCCGGTTGGTTATGGAATCCTTACAGCTCGGCGTTGGCCAAAGCCCGCAGCCTATTGCTGGGCCGCGGCTACGCCAAAATAACCGGTGAAATTTCCAATCGCCTGATTAGCGTTTATGTCAAAAAATTAGCGTATTACGCCACTCAGCTCTATAGCGGCCAGATTACTCTGGAAACTATAGTGGCTACCGATATTTTAACCCCCTATTCAAATACCGATGTTTCGCAGGCGCAGGAACAGGAGCGCAGGCAGGAGCCCTTGCGAATTTTGGTGATGGGCCAAGTCAGCAGCGGTAAATCGGCATTAATCAATGCCTTGTTCGGCGAAATCAAAGCCGCTGAAAACGGGTTGCCGACGACGGCCGACACAACGCCGTATGTTTTGGAGCGCGAGGGTTTGAACTATGCCATCATCCTGGATAGCGCCGGCTACGGCGGCTTGCAGCATCCCGAGGCGGAAACCGCGTTAACACAGGAATGGGCCAAAGTTGATGTGATTTTGTTGGTGAGCCATGCGGTAAAAGCGGCAAGGCAAGCTGATTTGGCACAACTTAACGCCATCCGGATTTATTTTCAGCAGCAAAAACAGGTTGCGATGCCGGTTGTGATTGCCGTGGTTACCCACATTGACCAATTACGCCCGTTGCGCGAATGGCAGCCGCCTTACAACCATCTTCAACCGGACACCCCCAAAGCCCACGCCATCGGCGCGGCCTGCCAAGCGATTGCCGAGGAATTGCAGCTGCCTTTTGAGCTTGTTGTGCCGGTGTGTTTAAACCCGGCCTACGACACCTACAACATTGATGAAGATAACGGTTTGATGTCCGTGATCTATGACCATCTCAACGACATACAACGTGTGCGCTACTTGCGCTGTTTAAGCACGCAAAAAGGCAGGCGCTCATGGGCGCAGTGGCGCAAACAGATAAAAAACGTTGCCGGCACTTTCGATAATCTGTTATAGCCCGGCAAGAAACCTCCGCCGGCGCCAAAAACCGACCGATCCTATTCGCCACCCGATTATCAGATGGATTAAAGGAATCATTACAAGGCCTTTTTGGCATCTATTTCTATAGCCGGCCAAACCGTGTGGCGGGTTGACTGGGCCTAATTGACGCAATAAAACCGTTAGACACGTTTTCGCAGGTGTTGAGACGCAAATTGAGGATTAATTATTTCTTAATAGTTTACAGTTAAACAGTGTTTAATATGTTTAGTAGTGAACTAAGCAATAATAGCGATTGTCGGAACCATGAAAGCATTCTTTTACACCAATCTTTTCTTTCCAACTAAACCCTAGTTTTTAAACCTGTTCCGATCGAACGCCCTAGCGCAAGAGGAGAATTCTGCCATGTTAAATGAGGTTCCAATTTTAAACGTTGATTTTTATTTACCGGGTTCCTGGTTAACTCTATCGCCAAGCCTGACGGCTGCCGCCTTGTTGCTGATTGCATTCGCCGGGTTTGCGGCATGTGAGAAATTGTCGCCCAGAGCCGGAATACCCATCCCATTATTGCAGCAATCCTATAAGGCCAATTTCAGCCTGTTCATGTTCAATAGTTTGATCATGTCGCTATTGTCGGTGTCCCTATTGTGGGCCGTGGCAAAACAGCATTTAAGCTCAGGCATATTAAGCTACATCCCGAATGCAAACTGGAAGGCGGTTATCGCATTGTTGTCGCTGGATTTGTTGCATTATGCTTGGCACCGTGCGTGCCACCGTTTTGATGCTTTGTGGATGTTCCATAAAGTCCATCACAATGATCCTTACCTGAATGTATCAACGGGTTTTCGGATTCACATTGTCGAATTGTTTATGACCTATTGCCTGAAAGCGCTGGCCATCATAGCCTTGGGAGTTGAAGAACTGATCGTATTGGTTAGCGAAGTGGTTACCACCTTGTTCATTATGTTTCATCATACGAATAGCGAGTTTAAAGGTGAAAAATGGTTTGGCTATGTCTTTACCACACCATCGCTACACCGCACGCACCATTCGGTAGAACGCCATGAGCATGACCGTAATTATGGGGCAATTCTATCGGTTTGGGACCGGTTATTCGGAACCTTATTAGCGCGGGAGCCGGCTGCCATTGGAATCAACGGCTCTTCGCCACAAGATTTTATCAATTTGGTTAAATTCGGTTTTGTTGAAAAGCTGCCAGCAAAAGCTTTACCGGCAAATTTGGAAACGATGATAGCCGAAGCGGCATATTACAAGGCTGAAAAACGCAATTTTAACCCGGGACGAGAATGGGATGATTGGCTGGCAGCCAAGCAGGAAATCCTAGAAAAAATTTACGGCCAAAAGCATAACCGGATGCGGCAGTTGCAAGGCTGATCCATATAAGCGTTTTAGTTATAGATTCGGCCGTTTAATGTCTGAATCGCTAGTGCTGAGCTGGGTTAAGCACAAGTAGCTTTGGACAAGCTCAGCACGAACGGTGTTAAAACGTCATGCGGCCGAATCAATAGCGTGAATGGTAGTTATAACTTGCGTTTAAAAACCGCATGCTTGTAAAACCACATCCAAAATTTTCCACGCTATCCACTATCCACTTTTGCAGCTTATTGCCGCTGAGCCAAGATTGCTAGCCAGGGTTGCTCGTGTAAGGGCTTTCCTTCCGGCCGGTAATAAAAATCGAGTATTTCAAATCCTGCCTGGGTCAAAAATGACTTGCTGGTATCGATTTGCATGTAATGGCCGTATCGTAGCCCGGACCAGCCTTCGCCATCACCACGCGGGTTTGATAGAAATAACACACCCTCCGGCCTTAGTGCTGCGTGCAGCTTATTAAGCACCCCCGGCAACTCCTGGCTGGGCACATGAAACAGCGACGCGTTGGCAAAAATGCCGTCAAAAGCACTGCCCGGTAAATCCAGACTCAGAAAGGTTTGCTGAAGAATCCGGCAACCTGTGTGCGCACGGGCCATGTTGCAAAATTCTTCGCTGCCATCCAACCCGACGGGTCGGTGACCTAGTGATTTAAAATAATAGACATCTCTACCCGGCCCACAACCAAAATCCAAAATATCCAGTGCTTTATTTTGGGGAAACCGGCTTAAAAATGCCGCATAGTTCTGAGATACATCGTGGTCTTGCGTGCCCGCCCAAAAGGCTTCCGCATTGCGGTTGTAATGCGTTATGGTCAGCTTTTCGATCTCTTGCAATTGTTCAGGATTTTGTTTCATATCAAAAAATTATAGTGGTGAAAGCTCGGTATCGATACTTGATCGAGCAAATCCGATTAGACACTTATCCTCACTGAGCTTGGAAAATCGTTTGATTAGTTGAATTGAGTTGTCCGCATGCGGCTAAGACGTCATCACCCTTGGTGCCTCTGATTAAAGTCGGAATCTTGAAAGCATCCAAAATTTCCTTAAATTTTTCAACGCTATCCCTATCCGGGGTAGCGTATCGCGACCCCGGAAAGGTGTTAAACGGGATTAAGTTGATATATGCACGTTTGCCGGCCAGCATCGTCCCCAACTGTTTGGCATCCTCCGGGGAATCGTTAAAGCCTGCTATCAGAATGTATTCATAAGTCACGAATTGTTTCTTTCCTAACGGGATGCTTTCAATGTAAGTTAACACCTCGTGTAGGGGATATTTTTGATTGATAGGAATCAATTCGCTACGCTTTTCCGTAACCGGCGAATGCAGCGATAAAGCCAGATTTACGCCGGGGATTTCCTGGCTCCAACGTTTCAATCCCGGAATGTAACCCGCCGTTGAAATGGTAATTTTCTGAACGCCTACCGAGGCTCCGTGTTGCGATAAAAAGATTTCACACGCTGTTTTAACCGCATCAAAATTATGCAACGGTTCGCCTTGCCCCATAAAAACAATATTTAAAATCCGCTCCTCACCTGGCCTGTTGCTTGCCAGCCAACGCCAAGCCTGCAGGAACTGGCCGACAATTTCGCTAGTGGCCAAATTTCTTTTCAACCCTTGTTCGCCGGTATAGCAGAAAGAGCAATTCATGGCACAGCCAACCTGCGATGAAAGGCAAATCGAATACTTGTTATTGAACGGAATCAACACCGTTTCAACTTTATGGCCGTCTTTGAGTTTGAACAGAAATTTTACGGCACGATCTTTTTTTGACTCATAAACCGTATCGATTTCGGGCAAGGAAAAGTCATAGTGTTGTTCAAAAAATGCTGCCGCGTGCCGGGAAATTTTGCTGTGACACGGCGTGCTCTGTTTTTTCTTGTAGTACCAGTTAAACAGCGTTGCCGCCACTGCGCTGTTAAAATTATGCTCACTGACAACCGTTGCCAAGTCGGCATAAGTTAGATCATAAAAAGACTGTTTCAAACAAACTCCCAGACGATATTATTTGTTGCTGATTCCTATTGGATTTTAATAGTAAAGCGATTTCAAGTATAAGATTCTAAACGAACCTATTGAATCGGCCTCATGAAGTTTTAACGCTCGTTCGCCTTGAGCGTGTCGAAAGGTGTGTGTGCTGCGACCAGCTCAGCACGAACGATTCAGACATTAATTCGTCGCCGGATTCCAAAAACTGGCGAGTGGCGAAACCGAAGGGCTGGACATCAAAAAACTTGCTGGAAGGGAAGGCTTCAGGCTAAGGATTGGCGGCTACCGAGCCTTGTACAGGATTGAGGAGGAACGCTTGATTATTGAAGTGGTTGCCATCGGTAACCGGGGAGACATTTACAAATGACAGCACAATTTATCGAAAAAAACGGTCAACGCGAATACGCGGTGATTCCAGTCGCAGAATACGAAGCCCTGCTTGATAAGGCTGAGATGCTGGATGACAACAAGGCTTTTGATGCTGCCCTGGCTGGCAATGATGAACTGATACCCGAGGCCGTCGTTCAGCGTTTATTGGCGGGCGAGAACAAGATTAAAGTTTGGCGTGAGCACCGCAAGTTTACCCAGACCCAATTGGCAGAACAGGCAGGCATTGCCCAGGCAACT
>PERF01000109.1 GCA_002928495.1 Methylobacter sp.
AAACCTGAGTTTCAAAACCCAATTGCTTTTCCAGCGCCGGATGCAACATGCCCAGCCAACCTAAATGCCGGTTATCCGCGGTCACCAATTCAGCGCTCTGGCCGGGATGCAAAGCCGGCAACGCCGCTGGTTTAAAGCTGACTGCGACCCCGGTTAACCCAAACATGGCTTGTAAATCTGCTTTGACGTCAAAAAAATCCGCTTTACGGTTTTGTTCCGACCACTGTAGAGGATACACATTGCCCAGCACCAATCCGGACAAAGTTTTGATTTGCTGGGTGGCGTCTTGATTTTGTTTAAAGCGCAAACCGGTTTCAAACAAGCGCACGCGGTTTTGTTGATGGTTTAAATTGTATAAAGCGGCCCTGACCAATCCGCACCACAAGGTGGTACGCATAATTGACAGTTCAGAGGAAATCGGATTTTGCAGCGCCAACAAGGTTTCGCCCGGCGCGATAATTTGCTGGATTTCCTCATCGACGAAGCTGTAAGTGATAACTTCCTGGTAGCCCCGGTCAACCAGCAAATCTTTAATACGGTCAATCTCCACTAACGCTTCCGGCGCTTGGCTTAGCGCCGAGCGCATGTACAAAGTGCTGCTGGGTAAATTGTTGTAACCGTACAGCCGCGCCAGCTCTTCAATCAAGTCGGCTTCTATGGCTATGTCAAAGCGGAAACCAGGCGGCGTTACCAGCCAGCCTTCAGCATGCGTTTGCACCGCCATGCCCAAACGCTGCAGGATTTCGGCAATCTGGCCGTCAGCGAACTCTACAGCGAGAATTTTTTGCACGCGCTGTTTTCTGAGCAATATTGCGGCCCGAACGGGAAGATGATCGCTGCTGGCCGCTTCTGTAATCGGGCCGGCTTCACCGCCGGCAATGGCCAAAATCAGTTGACTGGCCCGTTCTATCGCCCTGGCCTGCAAAGTTGGATCTACCCCGCGCTCGAACCGGTGCGAGGAATCGGTGTGCAAACCGTATCTCCGCGCACGGCCGGCAATATGTTCCGGCGAAAAAAACGCGCATTCCAGAAAAATAGTGTGCGTGTCATCACTCACTGCCGATGGGTTACCGCCCATGACTCCGGCCATCGCCAAGGCTTTGGCCTCATCGGCGATGATTAGAGTGCTGTCGTCCAAAGTCACGGTTTGGCCGTTAAGCAACTCCAGCGTTTCTCCCCGGCTCCAACGTACTTGGATATTTCCGTCGAGTTTGCCGGCATCGAAGGCATGCAAAGGCTGGCCCAGTTCGATTAAAACAAAGTTGGTCACATCCACCAGCGGCCCCAGGCTGCGTAGACCGCAACGGCGTAGCTTTTCCTGCAACCACCACGGAGTTTGGGCTTTGGCGTTGACGTTTTTGATAACCCGTCCCAGATAGCGCGGACAGGCCTCAGGGGCTTCAACATTAACCGGCAAAGTTTCGGCAATAGCCGGTATAACCGGATCGATTGCCTGTGGCGCAAATGCCAGACTATTCAAAACCGCCATTTCCCGTGCCACGCCTTCCACGCTAAGGCAATCGGCCCGGTTCGGCGTTAAATCGACTTCGATAATGTTGTCGTTTAAACCAAGATAGTCGCGGATATCGACTCCAACCGGCGCATCTTCAGCCAGCTCCATCAGTCCCGGCGATTCCGCAGCTAGCCCCAGCTCTTTTTCCGAACACAGCATGCCGCAGGATTCCTGGCCGCGCAGTTTGGATTTTTTTATTGCCAAACCACCGGGTAATTGGGCACCGATTAAAGCGGCCGGGATTTTAAGTCCGGGGCGAACATTACTGGCACCGCAGACAATTTGCAGAGGCTCTGCTTGGCCAACGTTGACTTGGCAAACGCGTAAACGGTCGGCATCGGGATGTTGCTGCATGGACAGTACCTCACCAACCACCACGCCGGTAAATTCGCCGGCAGCCGGTGTTACCGAATCCACTTCAAGCCCTGCCATGGTCAGTTGCGCAACCAATTGTTCGCTATCGATGGACGGATTGACGTATTCTCTTAACCAAGCTTCACTGATTTGCATAAAACGGCTTTCCCTGGCGGCGAATTAATTGAATTGGTTTAAAAACTTCAGATCGTTCTCGAAAAACAAGCGCAGGTCGTTAATGCCGTAACGCATCATGGTCAGGCGCTCCACGCCGGTACCAAAGGCGAAACCGGTGTATTTTTCCGAATCGATATTGACGGCTTTAAAAACCTCGGGATGAATCATGCCGCAACCGCCGACTTCCAACCAGCCGGTTTGCTTGCAAACCCGGCAGCCGGCGCCGTCGCACATGACGCAGGAAACGTCGAACTCGGCCGACGGTTCGGTAAACGGAAAATACGAGGGGCGAAAACGCACTTGCACATCTTTTTCAAAAAACGCGCGTAAAAATTCATAAATCACGCCTTTTAAATCACCAAAGCTGACATCGGTATCCACTAAAAAACCTTCCACCTGGTGAAACATAGGCGTGTGCGTGATGTCGGAATCGCACCGGTAAACTCGACCGGGCGCAATCACTTTAAACGGCGGCTGACCGCTTTCCATAACGCGAATCTGCACCGGCGACGTATGTGTCCTGAGCACGGTGTGGGCATCGAAATAGAAAGTGTCGTGCATGGCTCTGGCCGGGTGATGGGCCGGAATATTCAGCGCGGTAAAATTATGATAATCATCTTCAACTTCAGGGCCTTCGACAATATCAAAACCGGCACCGGCAAAAATTTTGGCAATTCTTCTGAGCGTGGTGGTTACAGGATGCAATCCGGCAACGTGTTGCCCTCTGCCCGGCAAGGTCACGTCTATTTGCTCTCGTGCCAAGCGCAGGTCAAGCTCGGCTTGTTCCAAAGCCGTTTTTTTGCTTTCCAGCTCCTGGGCAAAGCGGTCTTTGGCGTCATTGATCCGCTGCCCCAACGCGCGGCGCTGTTCCGGCTCAAGACCGCCCAATTCTTTCATCACTTGGGTAAACAAACCTTTTTTACCCAAGTATTGCACGCGGGCCTGTTCCAAGACGCTGAGGTCGCCGGCTTCGGCAAGTTGCTGCAAAGCCTGCGCTAGCGCTGATTCCAAATTAACAGACATACTAAACCCGCTTGTTTAAGGGAATATTTAGGAATTTTGACCCAATTCCCTCATGATGCCAGGGCATTATGAGGGAAACTGCAAAGCTTGTCGGATTACGGCTTGCTTCGGTTTGCGATAGCTATTTTGGCAATCTCACCAAACGCTTCAATATCACGAACCGCAAGGTCGGCCAATACTTTACGGTCAATCGCCACTTGCGCATTCGACAAACCGTTCATCAACCTGCTGTATGAGATGCCGTAAAGGCGTGCCGCCGCATTGATACGCACTATCCACAAAGCGCGGAATTGACGTTTTCTTTGTTTACGGTCACGGTAGGCATATTGCCCGGCTTTGATAACGGCTTGCTTGGCAACGCGGTAAATCCGGCTGCGCGCACCATAATAGCCTTTGGCTTGTTTTAGAATTTTTTTGTGTCTTGCTCTGGCAGTTACGCCGCGTTTAACTCTAGGCATGATGTTCTCCTAAATTAACTGTAAGGCATCATGCGGGCTGCCATACGAACATCGGATGGATGCACGCTGGCCGGTCTGCGCAACTGGCGTTTTCTTTTGGTCGATTTTTTTGTCAGTATATGACGTTTATGCGATTGTCCGCATTTGAAACCGCCACCGCCCGTGCGTCTAAAACGCTTGGCCGCACCGCGGTTGGTTTTAATTTTTGGCATTTGTTTGCTCCGAAAAAAATAATAAAAATCCCTGAGAAAAACCGGCAAGGCAAAATGCATGGCCCTGATAGGTTTTGCGGCAGAGGTTACCCTCCACCTTAACAGCACGTCCCTGGCTGTCGATTCCGCCGATAAACCCGGCGGATTATTTCTTCTTTTTGGGGGCCATTACCATAACCATTTGGCGGCCTTCCAATTTAGGAAATTGTTCAACGGTGGCAACTTCCTCAAGATCGCTCTCTATGCGCTTAAGCATGTCCATGCCTAATTCACGATGAGCCATTTCCCGTCCGCGGTAACGCACGGTAATCTTGGTTTTATCACCCTCATTAAGAAACTTGATCAGGCTTCTAAGCTTGACTTGATAGTCGCCTTCGTCGGTTCCGGGCCGGAATTTGATTTCTTTAACCTGAATTTGTTTTTGTTTCTTTTTAGCTATTTGCAGTTTTTTATTTTGCTCAAACTGAAATTTGCCAAAATTCATCACTCTACATACTGGAGGATCGGCGTTGGGGGAAATCTCAACCAAATCCAGGTCTGCCTCATAGGCAATTTGCTTGGCCTCATCCAACGACATAATGCCCAGCGATTCGCCTTCGGCATTCGTCACCCTTACCCGTCTTGCCGTGATGGTATCATTCAGACGAACTTCATCTTTTTTAGCAGCGATACTTCAATCCTCCAACTTGTTGCTATTTTCTGTCTGCAATTTCCTGATCTAACCGATTAATAAATTGACTCATTGACAGACTACCCAAATCTTGACCATTTTGCGTACGCACAGTAACGGCTTGAGCGTCCAGCTCTTTATCGCCGATTACCAGCATGTACGGAATCCGTTGCATGGAATGCTCGCGGATTTTAAACCCGATCTTTTCATTTCTCAAGTCGATTTTAGCTCTGAAGCCTTGTTTTTCAAGGTCTTGCAGGACTCTTTCAGCATATTGCTCATGCCGTTCGGTGATTGTCATTACCATCACCTGCACCGGCGCCAGCCAAAGCGGGAACATGCCCGCGTGCTGTTCGATCAAAATCCCGATAAAACGCTCCAGCGAACCTAAAATGGCCCGGTGCAACATTACCGGCATATGCTTGGAGCCGTCTTCGGCAATATAACTTGCACCCAGCCGGTTAGGCATGGAGAAATCCACCTGAATGGTACCGCACTGCCAGACGCGGCCGATGCAGTCTTTCAGGGAGAATTCAATTTTAGGGCCGTAAAATGCACCTTCTCCAGGCTGCAGTTCATACTCCGTATCCTGCGCGGCCAGCGCGGCGGCCAGTGCATTTTCAGCCTTATCCCAAATTTCATCGCTACCCAAGCGTTTTTCCGGACGCGTGGAAAGTTTGTAAATGATCTCATTAAAACCGAAATCGTGATAAACCTTTTGCAATAAAGCAATAAACGCCGACACTTCCTGCTGAATCTGCTCTTCAGTACAAAAGATGTGGCCGTCGTCCTGGGTAAAACTGCGCACCCGCATGATACCGTGCAAAGTGCCCGAAGGCTCATTGCGGTGGCACGAACCGAATTCGCCGTAACGGATAGGCAGTTCGCGGTAACTGTGCAAGTGCTGGTTATATACTTGCACATGGCCCGGGCAGTTCATGGGTTTAACCGCATATTCGCGGTTTTCCGAGCCGGTAAAAAACATATTTTCCTGGAAATTATCCCAGTGGCCGGATGCTTTCCATAAAGACACATCCAAAATTTGCGGGCAACGGATTTCCTGGTAGCCGTTCTCACGGTAGACCCGGCGCATGTATTGCTCCACCGCTTGCCAAACCGTCCAACCTTTGGGGTGCCAAAACACCATGCCCGGCGCTTCTTCCTGGGTATGAAACAAATCCAGTTGCTTGCCGATTTTGCGGTGATCGCGCTTTTCCGCCTCTTCCAGCCGTTGTAAATATTCCTGCAAATCTTTTTTATCAGCCCAGGCTGTGCCGTAGATGCGCTGCAGCATTTCGTTTTTGGAATCCCCGCGCCAGTAGGCTCCGGCAATTTTCATCAACTTGAAAGCCTTCAGCTTACCCGTGCTAGGCACATGCGGGCCGCGGCACAAATCAATAAAATCGGCTTGCCCGTACAATGATAAATCTTCATCGCTGGGGATGGATTCAATAATTTCGGCCTTGTACGCTTCGCCTTGGCCTTTAAAAAACTTAACCGCCTCATCCCGTGGCAGTACCGAACGCTGCAAGGCATGGTCCGCCTCGGCGAGCTGCTGCATTGTTTGCTCTATCGCAGCTAAATCATCCGGGGTAAACGCCCGATGATACGAAAAATCATAATAAAAGCCGTTTTCGACTACCGGACCTATGGTCACCTGGGCGTCGGGATGCAACTTTTTGACGGCATGCGCCAAAAGGTGGGCCGTCGAGTGGCGGATGATTTCCAGGCCTTCGGCATCCTTGGCGGTTAGAATCTGTACTTGCGCGTCATGATCGACCAAAAACGCGGCATCAACAATCTTGCCGTTAACTTTACCGGCCAGCGTTGCCTTAGCCAGTCCGGAGCCTATGGATTGGGCAATATCCATCACTGTGACCGCTTGCGGGTATTCGCGCTGGGATCCGTCAGGCAGAGTAATAACTGGCATGGCTAGGCTATTTTTAGCTGGGTTAATGGACTGAGCAATGGGTTATCCAGCGTCGCAATAAAAAAAGCACTGGCCAGCAGTGCTTTTTTAGTGATTCTGGTAGGCGCGATTGGACTCGAACCAACGACCCCCACCATGTCAAGGTGGTGCTCTAACCAACTGAGCTACGCGCCTGAAGCAACAAACTTCAAGCAGAGAATTATACCAGTTGATTCGACTTGCGCAAGCTTTAAGCCATTATTTCGCCTTGTAAACTGCGAATTTGGTCTCTGATTTTAGCGGCTTGTTCAAATTCCAGATTTTTAGCATGCTGATACATGGTATCTTCCAATTCTTTAAGCTTTTTAGCCAGTTGCTTGGGCGGTAGATTTTTGTATTCGACCGGCGCTTCCGCTACTTGCCGGGCGGCAGCACCGGGGAATAAACCGGCGCCGGGTATGGCCGTTTGCAAAATATCGGTCACCGATTTATGGATGGTGATAGGCTGGATATTATGTTTCCGGTTAAATTCAATCTGTTTGGCCCGGCGGCGCTCGGTTTCGTCGATGGCTTCCTGCATGGAGCGGGTAATACGATCGCCGTACAAAATGGCCTTGCCTTTGGCATTGCGGGCCGCCCGGCCTATGGTTTGAACAAGGGACACCAAAGACCTGAGAAAACCTTCCTTATCGGCATCCAAAATGGCCACCAAAGACACTTCCGGAATATCCAGGCCTTCCCGCAGCAGGTTAATGCCGACTAAAACATCAAACACCCCCAGCCGCAAGTCCCGGATTATTTCCACGCGCTCCACGGTTTCGACATCGGAATGCAGATAGCGCACGCGCACACCGTGCTCAACCAAATAGTCGGTTAAATCTTCGGCCATGCGTTTAGTCAAAGTCGTCACTAAAACGCGCTCATTGACGGCAACCCGTTTGTTGATTTCTGATAATAAATCATCGACCTGGGTAGTGGCAGGACGCACTTCAACCTCGGGATCAAGCAGCCCGGTCGGGCGCACCACTTGTTCGGCGAACACTCCCGAGTGTTTTCTTTCATAAGGGCCCGGCGTCGCGGAGACATAAATCCGCTGCGGCGATTTGGCTTCAAACTCATCGAAGGTCAAAGGCCGGTTATCCAGCGCCGACGGCAGGCGGAAACCGTATTCCACCAGGGTTTCCTTACGCGAACGGTCGCCCTTGTACATGGCCCCGATTTGCGGCACGGTCACATGGCTTTCATCAATGATGACCAAAGAGTCAGCCGGCAAATAATCGAACATGGTCGGTGGCGGCTCTCCCACTGACCGGCCCGATAGGTAGCGGGAATAATTTTCAATTCCCGAGCAATAACCGACTTCGAGAATCATTTCCAGATCGAACAAAGTCCGCTGTTCCAGGCGCTGTGCCTCAACCAGCTTATTGAGCGCGCGTAATTGTTCCAGTCGGTCTTTAAGTTCGATTTTAATGGCGTCTACCGCCGACAACAGCTGCTCGCGCGGGGTAACGTAGTGATTTTTAGGGTACACGGTATAACGGGCAATGCGCCGCAACACCTCGCCGGTGAGCGGATCGAACAAAGACAGGCGCTCGACTTCGTTATCGAAAAGCTCGACTCTTAGCGCCTCTTGCTCGGATTCAGCCGGAAAAATATCGATAACTTCGCCACGCACGCGGTAAGTTGACCGCCGCAGTTCGGTGTCGTTGCGGGTGTATTGCATCTCCGCCAGCCGCCGCAAAATACTGCGCTGGTCTATCAAATCGCCTTGCACCAGATGCAACACCATTTTGAAATACGATTCCGGCTCACCCAATCCGTAAATCGCTGATACCGTCGCCACCACGATAGTATCGCCTCGCTCGATCAGCGCCTTGGTGGCGGACAAGCGCATTTGCTCTATGTGTTCGTTTAACGAGGCGTCTTTATCGATAAAGGTGTCGGATGCGGGCACATAGGCTTCCGGCTGGTAATAATCGTAGTAAGAAACGAAATACTCCACGCTGTTTTCCGGGAAAAACTCTTTCATTTCCCCATACAATTGCGCCGCCAGCGTCTTATTGGGCGCCATCACCATCGCCGGCCGCTGCACTTGCTGAATCACATTGGCAATAGTAAAGGTTTTGCCGGAGCCGGTAACCCCCAGCAAAGTCTGATGAACTTCACCATCATTCAAGCCATCGACCAATCGATTGATAGCCGTGGGCTGATCCCCGGCGGGCTGGTAGCGGCTATGGATTTTAAAAGCTTTGTGCATGATCATGATTCAAGCCCAAACAACACATTAGGCTAATCTCAACAATTTAGTACCGAGGCTATTCGCTCATGAAAGAGCACTATAGGCAATAAGGCTCCTACGCCGCTAAGTTTGACATAGTTGATACCGGCCGGCATAGCAAAATCTTGGCAGGTTTTTGGTTAATCAAACGGCTTGATCCGTTCACTATGATCAATCCGGGAAAACAACGTAGTTTTCACCCTGATGACTGTTTTTTATAATCCTGTATGATATGGCAGTTATTAATTTTTTTAACTATCCGCAGAGAAAAACGCCGTCAGCAAGCCGTCTTGGCTACTTCATTCAAATCACCGTGGATTCCGCTCATGCCTAAATGGTTAAAACAGGTTATTCCCTACCGATTTTGGCCCAGCACCTTACTAAGACACTGGCTGGAAAAGCGCGGTCAAGGCCGGGTATTAAGCGGCCCCTTTACCGGCATGCGCTACCTCAACACCAGTATCGGCAGCCAATATGAACCCAAATTGCTGGGCACTTACGAATTGGAATTAAGCCCAATCATCACCGAGCTGGCAAAGCTTCCTTTCCAAATCGTTGTCGATGCCGGCGCCGCCGAAGGCTATTATGCCGTGGGCATGGCCACGCTACTCCCGGCCTGCCGGATTATCTCTTTCGAATCCAGTCCCAAAGGCCAGGCTTTACAAGCCCAAATGGCGTCGCTTAACGGTGTGACGGAACGTTTGACCATCAACGGCTTGTGCACGCCGGAATCGTTAAGTGCCGCCTTACCGCAAACCGGCAACGCGTTATTAATCATGGATGTTGAAGGCGCGGAAAGAGAACTGTTGAACTTAACCGCCACGCCCGCCTTAAGGCAAACTCATATTTTGGTTGAAATGCACGACTTCTTGGATCCAAATTTACAGAATTTAATCCGTCAACGTTTTGAAAATTCCCATCAAATTCGATTG
>PERF01000110.1 GCA_002928495.1 Methylobacter sp.
CCGAACATCGCCGACCAGGTTTTGGTGCCGACTATGCCGTCGTCATTCAGTCCGTGCGCGGATTGAAATTCGCGCACGGCCGCATCGGTGGCGGCTCCGTACAAGCCGTCGGGTTGACCTAGTCCGTGCATATTGAGCTTTTTTAGCCGCAATTGCATATCGAGCACATCTTGCCCACGCATCATGGGCAGTTGGAATTTCAAAGCACGTGTAAAAGACATGGTTGAATCTCCCTTTTATTTAGTTTGGATTTTTACAGCCGGGGATACTGGATATGAACAGGAATATATCGCGCAGTAATTGCTGGTGGTTAGCCGTATAAGGGGTTTGTTGCCCCACTTCCGCTTGCTCCTCTTGCAGCAGCCGGCCCAATTCCGGGCAAACAATGCCGGGTTTACCCTTGAGCTCATTAAAATTCAGGCGGATATCCGCCACCCGGCTGTTGTTGCGGAAAAACACTGCAGCAGGATGACTGTGACCGTCCGGCCTGGGGAAGTTTCGGGCGCAATCGGCCAGTTTCCGGTTATACGGTAGCGATGCGGCATTGCTGGTCTGGCTGTCCCGCACCATGCGCAGGGATTCGCAGAAATTTTCGTAATACAGTTCGGGTTTACCCAGCACCGGCTCCAAGGACTTCCAATCGCCGGTCTGCTGTATGCCCTGTTCCAGCTCCGTTGCCGCGCACAGGTAATTCGGCGCCGGATCGGTATTGGCTTTGGCAAGACGGTAGCAGGCGTCGCCTTTAATCAGGTGCGACTGGTTGCAGCCATCGTCTTCAGCCTTGCAATCGACCGGGGTGTTTGCGATTTTGCCGTATTCGGCCTTGGCTGCCAATTCTTTGAAGTCGTCTAGCTGGCGTAAGCTAGTGCATGAAGCCAATAGTGCGGCCAGCAAGATCATGCTGCCGGTGGGCACCAAACAGAAAAAACGAAATGTCGGATTATTCTGATTCATGTTGGCTGCCTCCTTAAAATCTCGCTAATTATTTTTTCCACCGGTTGGTCTTCCGCTTGTAATTTTTCCGTGGTTACAATCAGCGCGTCTAAATCCTTAAGCGCATTGGGGTCCTGGTGAATTTTACCCACTGCCTCCAGAACCGCGTCATAGCCGCCGGCAGGGCCCAGCAGCGTTGGATCCTTGGCTTGCAGCAGCACTTTCAGTTCGTTATCGGCGGCGGTACGCCGGAATTCCTCCAAACCTTCCTGAAACGACAAGCCGGAGGTAAAGCCACCTTCAGCCCCGTATTTTTCCAACAGCGTGTCGACATCGGATTCCGATAAAAAATCATCCGTCGCCTGTTTAAGAAAAGCAGGGTCTTGCAGTTTGTGTTGAAAAGCGGCGTTAAAAATCGGACTATGCAACATCAGCGCAAATCCGGTGTTGGCGTCTACCAAGGCTAATCCCAAACCTGCCGCCGGTGAAAACGGGAGATGCAGCACTCGCGCCTTCCATTTTTGGTGAAAAATACCGGTCAGTTTGAGGGTTGCCGCCACCAGCGCCAAGATTAAGCCTGCCGGCGGCACTACCGTGCCCAACACCGAGCCGAAGGATTTAGCAGCGTTGCCGACCAGATCAGCCAGCGGCCCTTCGCTATCGATGACTTTGGTAATTTCTTGGGCTTTATTGATTGCCTGAGTATTGTCGCCGCTACCCAGCAAATCTTGGGCGGTTTTTACGCCTTGTTCGATTTTATCGGCCACTTTCAGATATTTGCCGCCCACTTCCTCCGGCAGCAGGCCGGCTATCGTGCGGGCAATGCTTAAGCCGGTGCTGGCCTTTTCCAACAGCGATGTCGCCACATTCTCATTGTTTTTGGCAACCGCCTGATCGCGCTGCTCGGTGGTTTCCCGCGCTTGTTGCTGCACGACCGATTCGCCTTCGCCGCCGGGTTTGCGGGAACCGAAATAAAAACCGATAATCGTGCCTAATAATCCACTTAAGGCCTGAGGAATATCCGGGCCGTTCGACACCGCTACGGATAGCCCCATGAAGAACAAAGAAATGGTCACAATCAACAAGGCGATGGTGGCGCGAACACTGCCTTCCGGCAAACCTGCGGGGCTTTGGAAGTACAACGCCAATTGTTTTTCTTCCTTGCAAGTTGCCAGGAACTTTGCCTGCAAATTCCGCAAATGAAATAAAAATGCCAGTATAATCAAGGCCATAACCACGATTATACTGATGCCTTCGATTCTGGACAGCATGGCTTCTTGCGCTACATCCTCGGGGGCGGCATAAACGCGCCATGCTGCGCCCGATAAACCCGTCAGCATTAACGCCAGGGTGATTGACTTGGGACTCTTTGACCATTGCATAGTGGATTTACCCCCGCAATACAGGTTATAAGAATTTGGGAGAACGCTTAGCAGTTTGAGCTGCTGCCGATAAATTATCACGGAAAGGACTTTACAAACAATGTAAATTCGGCGGGTCTCAAACACACCCCGATGTTGTACGATGGATAGCCGAAACGTATATTTTTTATTTTAAAACAATAATTTATATTTTTTTATCAGCTAATCCGCTGAATCATTCATCAGGCTTGCGCCAGACTTTCGCGCACCGTCATTTGCGCGGCTTTACGGGCGGGCGCCAAGGACGCTAGCAAAGCCAGCAGTAATACTGAGCCCAGCCAATAAAATACCGCTTTGACGTCAAAACAGTAGTCCAGCTTCATGCTGAGCATAGTTTGCCCCAGGCGGTCGGCTAAAGGCTGGGCCAGCAAGTAAGCCAAAGGCACGCTAAGCAGCCAGGCCAGGACGCCGTGCAACAAGCCTTCGGCGAGAAACAAGCGGAAAATGGTGTGGGCAGGTGCACCGGTCGCGCGCAGCACGCCGATTTCACGGGTGCGCTGCAATACGCTGATAGCCAGGGTGCCCGACAACCCGATACCACCGACTGCGGCAATCATGGCCGCCAAACCCAGCAAGCTGTTTATCACCGGATTAAATTGGTTACGGGCAAACTGGCGTTGCTCAAGCTTGGCTTGGGTGGTGTACGCATCAAGCTGAATATTTTGCGCTTGAAAATCCTGGTTTAACTGCTGCAGATAATTGCTTTCGCTAGCCTTATCCCCAATATCCGCCTGCAATAGCGCGAGTGAAACCATATCCTTGGCTTTGCCCTTGACGCTATGCAGCGGCGCGTAAACCGGCTCTATGCTGAAATTATTGCCCGCCAGCCAACGGTATGTGCCGATAATCCGCCATGGCTTTAATTCTTTACCCAGTTTGACGTCGATGCTGTCGCCCACCGTAAGATCGTTGAGGGCGGCGGTGTCGGCACTCACCACCAACACCGCCTGTCCGGCATCGGCCGGCTCTAACCAGCGGCCGGCCTCTATCAGCGGCCGGTAAAACCGGCCATCTTCCGGCAACGCCAACATTTGCAAGCCCAGGCTGCCTTTTTGTTGCAGCGGTACGCCGTCTTTGTTAATTTCCACCGGCTTACGCAACCAAAACTCGGCTTTTTGAGTCTGCGGCGCTGCCTGCACGGTCTCTAGGATTTTGGCCGCAGGCTGGTCGGCGCTAAAGCCCAGACGAACGGCAAAACGGCTGCGCGCCATTTCATTGTCCAAGGTCAAATTGACCGAGGCGATCAGACTCATGAGCACCAAAAACATCACCCCGGCAATAATCAGCACGCCTTGGGTCAGCACCAGCCGGGTTTTACGGCGCACCAAATTGCCCAAGGCAACCGCGTTAAGCGCTGATAAATGCTCGGTTAAAACGTTTTCCAACCAGCGCTCAAACCGGCTGCCGCCGGAATCGCCGCCCATGCCGTAACTGTCCAGGGCTACCCGTACCGTCATGCCGGACGCCCTCAGTATCGGCGCCAAGGCCGCCAGCAAAGGGACTATTACACCACCCGCCAGCATATAAATGACAGCTCGCGGCGAAAAATCAAAACCGCCGCAATCGATATTAAACAACGCCAATATCCGGCATGTGCTGAATTGGGCGGACATCAATCCCAGCGGCAGTGCCAGCGCGCAAGCAGCCAATGCCAGGATTAGCACTTCGCCCAGATACAAATTAACCATCAACAATGTGCCGGCCCCCAGCGCTTTCATGACGCCGATTTGCGCGGTCTGCTGCGCCATGTGCGCGGACATCGTGTTCAACATCAACACACTAGCCAGCGCCAGCGAAACCAGCGCCATCACTTGCAACACTACGTTCAATCCGGCCATGAACGGCCGGCCCCAATGTTGGTCAGGGTCTTGCAACAAGGTCACGTTAACGATGCCGCCGTGCCCTGCCAACAAGCTTCTGACCGCGCCGGCAACCGCACGGGCACGTTCAGCGCTGTAGGGCGGTTTGATTTGCACTAACAACTGGCGGAAGCTTTTAGGTTTGATGCCGAACAAAGCTGCAGTGCCGGGTTCGGCAAAAAAATGCGCTTGGCCACCGAATTTAGGCGGTTTGATAAAAGGGTGGCGCACGATGCCGGCCACCGGCAAGGTGCCGTAAAAATCCCCGGTTTCAAACTCCAGCCACTGCCCCGGTGCGAGACCGGTAAACTCGGCGGTCAGGTTTTCCACGGCGACCTGCCCGTCGCCAGGCCATTGCCCGGCCAACAACCGGGTAATGTCGAATTGTTGCGCCCGGTAATCCGGCCTCACTATCAACGTGGCCGTCACCCACTCCATATCGCCTAGGTGCCGGTAGCGCACGCTCAGCGGGGTCATCGCATCCACACCCGCCACCTCGGGCAAAGCGGCAACCTTTGCCTGTAAGCCGGCGGGCATATCGCTACGCAACATTAAATTAATGTGTGACGGCTGAGAGTTACGGTGGGCGAAGTCCATTTTCCGCAACTGCATATCGACCATGCCGAACAACGCCCCCACGCTGGCCACGCCGATGGCGATATTGATGATAGCCAGCAAACTACGGTGTCTCGCCAACCAGAGATCAGCCCAAACTTTATGCCAAAGCGTATTCAACGGGCTTCCGCAAATGACCGGCCCGGCTTGGTGTCGGCATGCAGCCGGCCGGAGCGGATTTCCAGCTTGCGGCCGGCGGCATCGGCCAAGGTTTCGTTATGGGTAACCATGACCAGTGTTTTGCCCTGGTCGTTTAAGTGCGCAAACAAACGGAATACCGAATCCGCAGTGGCGGCATCCAGGTTTCCGGTAGGCTCGTCGGCTACCAGCAGCGGCGGATCGTTGGCCAGCGCCCTGGCGATTGCCGCACGCTGCTGCTGACCCCCGGACACCTGGCTGGGCAACAGCCGGGCTTTATCGCCTAAACCGACCAAATCCAAAAGCGCCTGTCCTCGCTGCCGGCATTCCCGTCGGCTGAGCTGGCCCAAAAACTCCATGGGTAACATCACGTTTTGCAGTAAATTAAGCATCGGCAGCAGCTGAAAAAACTGGAATACAATGCCGACATGGCGCCCACGCCAACGCGCCAGTTGTTCGTTATTGAGCTTGTGCAAAGCCGCGCCGTTTACCATGATCTCACCGGAACTAGGGTGGTCGATGCCGGTTAACAGGTTAAGCAGGGTGGATTTACCATTGCCGGAAGGGCCGACGATGGCAACAAATTCGCCGTCTGTGATAGTCAGGTTTAACTCATGAATTACCGTCTGCATGCCACCGGCCTGAGGATAAGCCTTATGAACCTGCTTGAGTATAATGATGGAATCCATAACGATCAGGGTGTTAGCTAAATTGGTTTATGCTAACACATCGGGAATAGCGCAGCCCAAGAGCGGCGCTTACGAGACATACAGCTGTATTCTTGCCGCCAGAAGAAGCCAGCCGCAGTATTTAGAAAAACGCGGCTGGCTGTTTAATCCAAATAACCAGAGTCTAGCAATTACTTAGATTTATGTTGCTTTGCAATTTGAGCGTCAACTTCTTTGGCTGTTTCAGTATAAGCGGTTGGGATTGCTTCTTTGTGGAAGCCTTTGAAGTAAACCACTAAAATAATGATGAATGCCAAAAACTGCCGATGTACAACCAAAAGTTGTCTTTTTCTTGTTGTTCTTCCATTGTAACCTCCTCGATTAAAATTCTTTAGTTATGTTCGCCCGACGGGCGTCTAATAAATTACCCCCGAAGTATGATAGTTGTATGAAATTTATGTTAAATTTCTGTTACAGCGACCCGCTCCGAAAAAACCATACTCATTTCTAAAATAAGTACTTACACACTTGGCAGATCCGACTTCTGGTCTTAAACTGGCAGCCAGTTCAATCAACCTGAGAGGATTGCCATGGCCGTAGAACCTTGTACCTATGTTTTTTTCGGCGCCACCGGCAACTTGTCTAGGTTACGGTTAATGCCTGCTTTGTACCGGTTGGATGCGGGCAATCATTTGCCGCCTGGCAGCAGAGTCTTGGCCATAGGCCGAAGGCCCTGGGATCAGGCCAAATGGCGTAGTGAAGCCAAGACCATGATTGAAGCCAACCTGGGCGCCGATTTTGATGATGCTGCTTTTCAGCGCTTTAGCCAACGGCTGCATTATCACCGTGGCGACATCACTGATGCCGAATGCTTTAGCACATTGGCCGAAACCTTAAAACAAACTGATCAGTTTCCACAAAATCTGGCTTTTTACTTGTCGATCAGTCCATCCGAATTCGGCCCGGTGCTGGATGCGTTAAACCAGTACCAACTATTTGCCGAAAACTACGGCTGGCGGCGTGTCGTGGTGGAAAAACCGTTCGGTTACGATCTGGAAAGTGCAAATGTGCTGCAAAAGCGCATCGGCCGCTATCTCAATGAAGAGCAGATTTACCGTATCGACCATTACTTGGGCAAAGGCACCGTACAAAACATCTTAGTGTTCCGTTTTGCCAACGTCATGCTGGAACCGATTTGGAACCGCAATTACATAGATCACGTACAAATTACCCATTCCGAGCAAATCGGCATCGGCGAACGCGGCGAATATTACGATGGTGCCGGCGCCATGCGCGATATGCTGCAAAGCCATTTGTTACAGATGTTTACACTGGTGGCCATGGAGCCGCCGGTGTGCATGGAAGCGGAATCCTTGCGCGATGAAAAAGTCAAAGTGCTCAAAGCCGTGCGGCCGATTACCAAGGAATCCGTGCATAGCCATGCTTTCCGGGCGCAATACGCCAAGGGCCGCATTAACGGCGATTTAGTCAACGGTTATCTGCAGGAACCCAACATTCCGGCCAACAGCGTTACCGAAACTTATGCCGCCTTAAAGCTGTATGTCGACAACTGGCGCTGGCGTGGCGTGCCGTTTTATCTGCGCACCGGCAAACGCCTGGAAAAGGCGCAATCGGCCATCTCCATTTGTTTTAAACATCCACCGCTGGAGTTTTTCCGCGACACCCGTATGCAATGCCTGAACCCCAACTGGGTGCTGCTGGGCATTCAACCCGAAGAGTGCCTACGCATAGAAATGACTATCAAAGAACCCGGTCTGGAAATGAATACCCGCATCAGCAGCCTGGAAGCAAGCTTCCGGCAAAAAGATGAAAAAGCCGTGGACGCCTACGAGGACTTGCTGTTGGATGTATTATTAGGCGATCGTTCGTTGTTTTTGCGCTTCGATGAAGTGGAATACGCCTGGCGCATTGTTGATCCGATCTTGCAAAGATGGGCCGATGAACGCGATTATATTGCCACTTATCCGGCCGGCTCCTGGGGCCCAGAAGGTTGCCGCCGGTTGTTTGATAAGGAAAGCCAAAGCTGGCGAAGTTCACTATTACCTGAGGAGTGTAAATTTAATGCAGACTACGATTAACTGGCACCGTT
Organism: Methylobacter sp.; assembly: GCA_002928495.1. Taxonomy (GTDB): domain Bacteria; phylum Pseudomonadota; class Gammaproteobacteria; order Methylococcales; family Methylomonadaceae; genus WM-3-3. The sequence goes on from PERF01000110.1 coordinate 7,745, forward strand.
TTGTATCGGCCGCCGAAGTTGCCCTATCGGCCAGCACGCGCATACTGGCCGCTGCCGAACATGCTATTGCCGCGCGCGGCGAATTCAAGCTGGTGCTGGCCGGCGGCAGCACACCGGAAAAAATCTACAACCTGCTGACCCAAGCCCAAACCGATTGGTCAAAATGGAAAATTTATTTCGGTGACGAGCGCTGCCTGCCTGCCGACCATCCGGACCGTAACAGCGTGATGGCGGCACGCGCTTTGCTGTCGGCAGTCACCATACCGGCCGCGCACATTTACCCCATCGCCGCCGAATTAGGCCCGGAGCAAGGCGCCGCCCAATACCGGGACATCGTCGCCCACGCCCTGCCTTTCGATATGGTGCTGTTGGGCATGGGTGAAGACGGCCATACCGCCAGCTTGTTTCCGGGACACCAGCACGATCAAAATCAACTGACGCATGCCGTGTATAACTCACCCAAGCCCCCGCCGGAGCGAGTATCCATCAGCGCCAAAGCACTGGCGGATACCGCTGAACTAATGTTCATCATCACCGGCGCCGGCAAACGCGACGCCGTGCAAGCCTGGCTCAACGGCGCAGATCTGCCGGTGGCTACCATCAAACCGCCGGTCGTCGACGTTTATATCGATAACGAAGCCTACCCTGCCTGACCCGTTACAGCCTTTGCCGGCTAACGGCGAAGGCTTACCCGCCTTGAATCTTGTTAACCTTGTGCCACCATGCTGCTGGATTTTTCGCTTTATCAAAGTTTGTGTATCGCCCTGGTGTTTGTCTGGACCGGCTTTGTCCGAACCGGGCTGGGCTTTGGCGGCGCTGCATTGGGCCTACCGCTGATGCTGTTTATCCAGAACAGCCCGGTGCTGTGGTTGCCCATTATCGGCGTGCATTTATTGTTTTTTTCCGGACTCACCTTGCTCAACCGCCTGCACAACGTGGAATGGGGGTATTTGCGGCGCACCTTGGTTTTTATCATCCCGCCCGCGATTGCCGGTATTTTCGGACTCATCAACCTACCCGCGCTCTGGCTCAACAGCCTGATTTACGCAATCACCTTGGCTTACGGCGGCATGTGGCTGTGCAACCGCGGCATTCAAAGCCGCCACGTCTGGGCCGACCGTGTGTTGCTGGTGCTGGGCGGCTACATTGCCGGCATCTCGCTGTCCGGCGCGCCGTTGATGGTCGCCGTGTACATGCGTAACGTCAGCTTGCCGAAATTGCGCGACACCTTGTTCGTACTATGGTTTATTCTGGTCAGCATCAAAATGGCCACCTTCGTCATGCTCTCGGTAGACCTGCATTTCGTTACCGCCCTCGCGCTGCTGCCCATCGCCGCCGTCGGCCATCTTCTGGGCCTGAAAACTCACCAAATGATCCTGCGCAACGACCGGCTGTTCAAACGCTGGATTGGCGGCGGCCTGGTGGCGGTAAGCGTATTGGGATTATGGCAGTTGCTGGGAGACTATCTGCCGGGTTATGGCTAAGTGTCTTGGTATT
>PERF01000111.1 GCA_002928495.1 Methylobacter sp.
TCAGCTCAATTTAACCTTGCCTACAAGTCCGTGCGGACACTGTTCTGCATCAATCTCGATAAATCAAATTTTTCCGAGCTGGAAATTAATCCATGCCTCAAAATTTTTTAACCCGCTCCGTTTTAGCCTGTTTGGCAGGCTGCGTTTTTACGTTCGGATTTGCGCCCTGGGCGCATGGCTTATTGACTCTGCTGGCGTTGGCCGCACTTTTTTGTCTTTGGCAGACGGATTCGCCTAAATGCGCATTGATCAACGGGCTCTTGTTTGGGGTGGGTGTATTTGGAATTGGCGTTTCATGGGTATTTATCAGTGTTTACCAATTTGGTAAAGCTAATCTCGCTCAGGCTGGTTCGATCACACTTTTGTTTGTATTGTTTTGGGCGTTATTCCCGGCAATTTCAGGATACTGTTCAACGTGGTTAACCCGAAGGAATAAAACAGAGCTGCGGTTAGCTTCAATAGCCTTGATTTGGGTAGTGGTGGAATACGTCCGTGGCGTCTGGGTATTAAATGGTTTTCCCTGGTTGCAAACAGCTTATAGTCAGTTGCAAATGCCATTGGCCGGATACGTGCCGGTCATAGGCAGCTACGGAGTCAATTTTTTAACTGCATTCACAGCGGCCGGCTTGGTTTATTGGCTGCAAAATATAGCCAAAAGAAGCTTTGTCATTACAGTTGTGGCCGGTATTTGGTTAGCCGGGGCTTTACTGAAAGAAAACGACTGGTCAACAGCCCAAAACGATTCAATCAAGGTGGCTCTGATTCAGGGCAATATCAGCCAGGATCAAAAATGGCTGCCTGAGAACCGGGTTAAGACGTTGCAATTTTATAAAGCTCAAACCCAGGCGCATTGGGATTCAGATATTGTTGTTTGGCCGGAGACTGCGGTACCGGCTTTATTTGAAGAGGTTAAAGAAAGTTATTTATGGCCTTTGGCGGAAGAGGCGGAACAAAACCAGACAAGTTTGGTAGTTAGTGTACCTATGCAAAGCGAATTGCCCGGCAAATTCTATAATGCACTGGTGGTTTTCGGACAAGGGCGGGGCGTTTACCGGAAAATTCACTTATTGCCGTTCGGCGAATATATGCCTTTACAGCCGGTTTCGGGTTTTGTGTTGAGCCAACTGGGTCTTAATCTAGGTAATTTCTTGCCGGGCCGCCATGATCAGCCTTTACCGAGCGCGGGAAAATATTTTTTCACGCCCTCCATTTGTTATGAAGACGTGTTCAGCGACATTAATAACCGCTACCTTAACGACAGTGCTTTTCTGGTAAATGTTACCAATGACGCTTGGTTCGGCGACTCCCTTGAACCCTACCAGCATTTACAGATGGCCCGGATGCGAGCAATGGAGACTGGCCGTTTCTTGCTGCGCGCAACTAACACGGGCTTAACTGCGATTGTTTCTCCTAAAGGCGAAGTTGTAGCGCAAGCGCCATTATTTCAGCCCTGGGTATTAACCGGGACTATCAATCCCATGAGCGGCATGACGCCGTTTGTAAAGTATGGCGGCGACAAACCGATGGTTTATGTAATTTTTGCGTTATTACTGCTATTGATTATTCGGCTTTATTTTCGCGGCCAGCGAGTGTCTTAAGCCGGTTAAGATTGATGGATTTCTAAATGCAATGATTTAAACTCGTCCGTCAATTTATGATTCGGCACATAGTGAATCAAAGGTTTGGATTCGGTATGCGATTCTCTGACTTTAATCGATGGGGAGATCATCGCGGATAACACCGGTAAGCCTTGATTGATTAACTCATCCACTAATTGCTTAGGCAGTTTCGCCTGTTTTTGAAATTGGTTGACGACAATGCCTTCAATCTCCAGGTTTTGGTTGTGATCGGCTTTAACTTCTTTCAATGCTTGCATGAGCGTGAACAAAGCCTCGCGTGAGAAGGCATCGCAATCGAAAGGAATCAGGCATTTTTCGGCGGCAATTAGGGCGGATTGGCTGTAAAAATTAAGAATCGGCGGGGTATCGATATAAATAGAATCGAAACCGGTTAATTTTTCCAAGGCTTCTTTTAATTTAAAAATTTTGTAGCGTGATTCCAGTCTGCTTTGCAGGGGATCAAGCTCAGGGTGCGAGGGAATAATAAAAAGATTAGGGAAAGGCGTTTCATGAATGGCGTTTTCAAGGCCTGCGCCCGTACCGTTACCGAATAAATTCAGGCTCAAACAGTCCTTAAAAAAGTGAGCAATGGTTTTATCGCTGTCGGTAACTTTGTTTCCCAGTAGATATTGTGTCGAATTGCCTTGAACGTCGAGATCGATTACCAGGGTGCGCTTGCCTTCTACTGCACTGATGGCTGCTAAATTGCACGTGATGGTCGATTTACCGACACCGCCTTTTTGATTAAATATCACCCTGCGCATAGTATTCCCCATCGATCAAATGATTGAAACCGGCATTATAAGACTTACCTTAATATTATCAAATGCGTACAAAGGTTTTTCCTTGGCAGGCGGGGCACTCCGGAATTTCGCTGGTCGATTTAAAGGCGATTTCCTTACTGCAATCGGCGCAGACAAAAGTGCCGGGGCCGGTAATATCGCCGCTGTGGTAAGTATTGAGTTCAGCCAGTATGTCCAGTTTGGCTAGTTCAATACGGGTTTTGTCGGCAACACTTAAAAATGCATCCAACGCAAAGTTTTCGATTAATTCGGCGTCGAATTTAAGCCATTCCGACAAGGAATTATTATCTTGGCCGGAAGGCAGTTTATGGGCAGCATGGGCTAAATCACGCTGAACGGAATCGCTTACCGTTTTAATTTCGTCATGGCTAAGATTGTGGCTTTGACCAAGCTTTTGTTTGGCAATCTCCAAAGCATCGGCAAACGAATGCAACGTTTCTTCCATGGCATCATGCACATGGTTGAGTATGTCGTTATAAGCGGTAATAAATTTATTTTTGCTCATGCGTGGTTTTCCTCAAAAAATGGCTCTTCAGATTTAGCCGGGTCTAAGTTATTCTAGCGCTTTTGATCTGCAAAAGACGATAAAAGGATGCAAGAAAATTATCAGCCGTTAGAAATTGAACAACAGGTTCAAGCGTTTTGGGAAGAAACTCAAGCTTTTGCTGTCAAGGAGGTTTCCGGGCAGGAAAAATACTATTGTTTGTCGATGTTTCCTTATCCCAGCGGTAAATTGCACATGGGGCATGTTCGCAATTACACCATCGGCGATGTTATCAGCCGCTATCAACGCATGCTGGGCAAAAACGTGCTGCAGCCCATGGGCTGGGATGCCTTCGGCTTGCCGGCGGAGAATGCGGCAATGAAGCACGGCGTGCATCCGGCCGATTGGACTTACGACAATATCGACTACATGCGCGGCCAGCTCAAACGCTTGGGTTTCGGTTACGATTGGAGCCGGGAGATAGCTACTTGCGACCCGTCTTACTACCGCTGGGAGCAGTGGTTTTTCCTTAAGTTATTGGAAAAAGGCTTGGTTTACAAGAAAACCGCACCGGTCAACTGGTGCCCCAACGACATGACCGTACTGGCCAATGAACAAGTGATCGACGGTTGCTGCTGGCGTTGCGATACGCCGGTGGAACGCAAGGAAATCGCGCAATGGTTTTTAAAAATTACCGATTATGCCGAAGAACTGCTGGCGTCCTTGGAAACCCTGGATGGTTGGCCGGAGCAGGTTAAAACTATGCAAGCCAACTGGATAGGGCGTTCCGAAGGGGTGGAAATGGATTTTGCCGTGCAGGATTCGGACGAAACCGTACGGATTTACACCACCCGTCCCGATACCGTCATGGGGGTAACCTATCTTGCGGTTGCAGCCGAGCATCCTTTAGCCTTGCAGGCGGCGGAGCAAAATGCCGAGATTGGCGCTTTTGTCGAAAGCTGCAAACAGATGGAAACGTCCGAAGCCGCCATGGAAACCATGGAGAAGCGCGGCATCGATTCCGGCATCAAGGCGATACATCCGTTATCCGGCGAACCCGTGCCGGTGTGGATTGCCAATTTCGTGTTAATGGGTTACGGTACCGGAGCGGTTATGTCGGTGCCGGCTCACGACCAGCGCGATTACGAGTTTGCACAAAAATACGGCATAGCCTTAAAACAAGTTATTTTTGCTGAGGACGGCAGTGGTGATTGTGCCGAACAAGCGTTTACCCACAAAGGTGTGCTGGCTAATTCAGGGGAGTTTGACGGCTTAACTTCGGCACAGGCGTTTGATGCCATTGCCGGCAACTTGGAAAAATCCGGTAAAGGCCTGCGCAAAACCAATTTTCGGCTGCGCGATTGGGGGGTTTCTCGCCAACGCTACTGGGGAGCGCCTATCCCGGTAATCTATTGCGAAGACTGCGGCACGGTGCCGGTACCGGAACAAGACTTACCAGTCACTTTACCGCGTGACGTGGTTTTAGACGGCTCGCAATCACCGCTGGTGGCGCATCCAACGTTTTCCAGTGCCGATTGTCCAAGTTGCGGCAAACCCGCACGGCGGGAAACCGATACCTTCGATACCTTTATGGAATCGTCCTGGTATTTTGCCCGTTTTACCTGTAATCAAGCGTCATCTATGCTGGATGAAAGCGCTAATTATTGGCTGCCGGTAGACCAATACATCGGCGGTATTGAACATGCCATTCTGCATCTTTTGTATGCCCGGTTTTATACCAAATTGCTTAGAGATGAAGGCTTGCTGGCCTGCGATGAGCCGTTCAAACGCCTGCTGACGCAGGGCATGGTGCTGAAAGACGGCAGCAAAATGTCCAAATCCAAGGGTAATACCGTTGATCCGCAGGCTTTGATCGACCAATACGGTGCCGATACCGTGCGATTATTTATCATGTTTGCGGCGCCGCCGGAGCAATCGTTGGAATGGTCGGACAGCGGGGTTGAAGGTGCTTTCCGATTTTTACGGCGGCTGTGGAAACTGGTGCACAGCCATGTTGAGGTTGACGGCACGGGCACAACCCTGGACAAAGCCGGTGTAACGGACGAGCAAAAAGCCGTGCGGCGGCAGATTCACCAGACTTTACAGAAAGTCGGTGACGATTTAAACCGGCGCTATACTTTTAACACGGCTATCGCCGCTAACATGGAGCTTATCAACACCTTGTCGCGTTTCAACGACGAATCCGGCAACGGCCAGGCTATCCGCCAGGAAGCCTTGGAAGCCATTGTACTTATGCTGTCGCCCATCGTGCCGCATATTTGCCATCAGCTTTGGCTGCATTTGGGCCATTGTGGCCCGGTTATTAACGAGAGTTGGCCGGCCGTTGATCTGTCTGCGCTAGAGCAGGACAGCATTGAACTGGTATTGCAGGTAAACGGCAAGTTACGCAGCAAAATAATCGTATCTGCATCGGCAAGTAATGCCGAAGTGCAGGCTATGGCGTTGGAAGATGAGGCGATCAAGCGTTTTATCGGCGAAAGTCCGGTAAAAAAAGTGATTGTGGTGCCGAAAAAACTGGTCAATATTGTGATTTGATGAAAAGGTGGGGCATGCGGGTTAAAAATCTGGTAATCGTGTTGGTTTTGCTATTAACCGCGTGCGGCTACCATTTGCGCGGTTCCGTCCAAGGTGAGGCCGGTGGTGTCGGCAAATTGTATTTGGACAATGCTTCAAACGAATTAATCGATCAAATGAATAAATCGTTAAAAGCCGGCGGAAGCGCTTTGGTTGGCTCACCCAGTCAGGCAGACACCACAATTCAAATAATTGATGAATACCTGCAAAGGCGGGCTTTATCGACTAGTGCGCGCGGTAAAGCCAATGAGTTCGAACTGGTGTACCGAGTTAAATTTGAGTTGTTTGGGTCGGGGCGCAAAAGCTTAGGGTCGCAAGAGCCTATTGAAATCCGTCGCACTTATTTTAACGATCAGCTGGATATTATCGCCAAGGATACCGAAGAAATATTAATCAGAACCGAAATGTATCAGCAAGCAGTTAGAACCTTTCTGGACCGTATACGCTTGATGCGTAGGGACCTTGCTAAATAATGCGGCTAAAACCGGAGCAACTAGGCGGCGCATTAAAAAAAAATCTGGCCCCGGTGTATTTGCTTAGCGGCGACGAACCGCAACAAATGGCCGAGTTGGCCGATCAAATCCGTCAAGCCGCCCGAGTAGCCGGATTTGAAAGTCGTGAGGTTTTTGCCGCCGAGGCGAATTTCAATTGGCAAGGTTTGGCGCTATCGCTGAATTCGTACGCCTTGTTCTCCGATAAAAAAATCGTGGATTTGCGCCTGCCTACCGGTGCGCCGGGTGCGGAGGGCGCCAAAGTGTTGCAGAAATATTGTGAGTCCCCTGCTGAAGATATACTGCTATTGATCAGCGCCGGGAAAATAGCATCGGCCAGCTTGAAAAGCAAATGGCTGCAGAGCATTGAACACAAAGGTATTTTTATCCAGGTTTGGCCGGTAGCGGTGGATCAAATGCCGGCTTGGCTGGAAAGGCGACTGGAAATGAAAGGCCTGGCCACCGATTCGGAAGGTTTGGCGCTGCTGACGTCCCGCTTGGAAGGCAATCTCATGGCGGCAGCTCAAGAAGTGGAGAAGCTTTTTGTAGTTTACGGCCCTGGTCGGCTCAACGTTCAACAACTGGCGGAGGCGGTTTCCGATAGCGCCCGCTACGGGGTCTTTGCGTTGGCGGATAGCATTTGGTCGGGCGACGCCGGTCGGCTGATCAAAATGCTGACCGCATTACAAGACGAAGGCGTGGCCGCGCCGGTTGTGCTGTGGGCTATTACCCGCGACATCAGATTGTTGATAGCCGTTAAGAAAGCGCTGGCTGGCGGCCAAGCGTTAGACACGGTTTTTCGCGATCAGAAAATTGTGTTTAATCGCAAAACCTTGCTGGGTAAAGCCTGTAAGCGCCTGACCCTGGACGACTTAAACCAAAGCTTGCTTACCTGCGCCGCCATCGACCGCCGGATCAAAGGCAGGGAAACCGGCGATGCCTGGGAGCTGCTGTTGGCATTATGTTTTGATTTAGTGCGGGATAAAGCCAAAGCATCCCCCGCAATGCTGACCGAAGTTTTTACCCGGCCTTGAAAAAAAGCCAAACGTCCCCATCATAAGCGCATCCGTTTTTTGTTTAGGAAAGAAAATATGACTGTAGAAGCACAAAAACAAACCTTAGGCTTTCAAACTGAAGTAAACACCTGTTGCATTTGATGATCCATTCCTTGTACAGCAACAAGGAAATCTTCTTACGCGAATTAATTTCCAACGCTTCCGACGCGCCGATAAATTGCGCTTTTTGACATTGTCCAACGACAGCTTGTACGAAGGCGATAGCGATTTAAAAATCCGCTTGGCGTTCGATGCAGACAAAAAAACCATTACCATCACCGATAACGGCATCGGCATGACCCGCGACGAAGTGCAAGAGCATATCGGCACTATCGCCAAATCCGGCACCAAACAGTTTTTTGAAGCGCTGACCGGCGACCAGGCCAAAGACAGCGAATTGATCGGCCAATTCGGCGTCGGTTTTTATTCCGCCTTCATCGTGGCCGACAAAGTCACCTTGACCACCCGCAAGGCCGGCGAGGACAAAAGCCAAGGCGTACGCTGGGAATCCGCCGGTGAGGGCGAATACACCCTGGAAACCGTGGAAAAAGCCGCCCGCGGCACCGAAATCGTCCTGCATCTGAAAGAAGCCGAAAGCGAATTTTTGGACGGCTACCGCATCCGCTCCGTCGTGAAAAAATTCTCCGACCATATCTCTCTGCCCATCGTCATGGACAAAGAAATCATGCCCGAGCTGGATGACGAAGTGGACAACGAAGGCGAAGAAAAGCCTAAAGTCCAGCCGGAAATTGTCGAAGAAACCATCAACAGCGCCTCGGCCCTATGGACTAAAGCACGTCAGGACATTTCCGACAACGACTACAACGAGTTCTACAAACACGTATCGCACGACTACCAAGAGCCGTTAACCCATACCCACAGCAAAGTGGAAGGCAACAACGAATACACCATGCTGCTTTACGTGCCTAGCCGTGCGCCGTTCGACTTGTGGGACCGCGACAACAAACACGGGGTAAAACTGTATATCCGCAAGGTGTTTATCACCGACGACGCCGAGCAGCTGATGCCGCGCTACCTGCGCTTTATCAAAGGCATTATCGACGCGAACTCGCTGCCGTTGAACGTCTCGCGCGAGATCCTGCAACAAAGCAAGCAAATCAACGCCATTAAAACCGGCGCCGTGAAAAAAGTGCTGTCCATGCTGGAAACGCTGGCCAAAAACGAACCGGAAAAATACGAAACATTCTGGAGCGAATTCGGCAACGTCATCAAGGAAGGCCCCATCGAAGATCACGCCAACAAAGACCGCGTTGCCAAATTGCTGCGGTTTTCATCGACGTTTACCGATAACAACAAACAAGACGTCACCCTGGAAGATTACGTCAGCCGGATGAAAGAAGGTCAGGACAATATCTATTACGTCACCGCCGACAGTTTTGCCGCTGCTAAAAACAGCCCGCATTTGGAAATCTTCCGCAAAAAAGGCATTGAAGTGTTGCTATTGTCAGACCGCGTTGACGAATGGCTGGTGTCGTCCTTAAGCGAATTCGACGGCAAGCACCTGCAATCGGTGGCCAAAGGCGAGCTGGATTTGGGCGCTTTGGGCGAGACCGAAGAAGGCAAAAAAGCCCAGGAAGAAGCCAACAAAGACTTTGAATCCGTGCTAAAACAAATCAAAGACGTACTGGGCGACAAAGTCAGCGAAGTACGCCTGACCCACCGCCTGACCGAATCCCCGGCGTGTTTGGTATCCGACGCCTACGGCATGAGCCTCAACATGGAGCGCATCATGAAAGAAGCCGGGCAAAACTTCGGTTTCGGCCGCAAACCGATTTTCGAAATCAACCCTGAGCACGCCTTGGTGGACAAACTCAAAGCCGAACAAGACGACGAACGCTTTGGCGATTTAACCCACATCCTGTTCGATCAGGCCATACTCGCCGAAGGCGGCCAACTGGATGATCCGGCGGCGTTTGTGCATAAACTCAACGGTTTGTTGCAAGGCTTGCTGCATTAAGGATTAAATAGCCATGTAGCTCGGGCTGGCGCTGCTTGACCCGATATTAAACTTGTTGATTTTTGGGTTGCATTGACTGAACCCAACCTGCCAAGTGAAACAAAAAAGGCCGGAATTTCCGGCCTTTTTTCTACGGTTTGCTGATTTAGGTTATGTAATAATCCGCAAATCATTTAGTTATAAAGCTAAT
>PERF01000112.1 GCA_002928495.1 Methylobacter sp.
AAACAGGGGCATCCGAGAAAAGTAAAATGATAGAATTCAATGATTTACATTTTAATACGCATCAACATGGCGCTTAAGTCAGTGCCATTCGTTTCTGACCCCATTTTTTTTCCTATGTTCTTAGATAAATTTCCTTTGCATTTATAGCTTTATTTGATTCATTTCTATTTTCATCAGGTACGATATTAAGGACCATTCCAGTATAGAATTGACACCAATCCTTCCAACCACCATTTTTAAAATTATCATAATGTAAAAAATAATCTTGATGAAAACCATCCCTTGCGAATACATAACTCGCTTTGTTATTTGGGCGATTAATGATCTTTACTAAAACCAACCCATTTAATGACGTATTTGTTTCATCTGTATCGTCATCTATATCTTCATCAATATCGTAATTTTTTAATAAATTTTTCCATAACTTTGATCTAAATGGATTTGTTTTTATTTCTATCTTTGAAAGCTTACTAATTAATAAAGGACTATCAAGGGTATTAATAACTTGGCTAATTTCTAAAATATTATCGGCAATAAAAGTAAGCAGTTGGTTTCCTTGATCTGGAAAATTATTGTAATATTCAATCCTTGAGAAACAATACTGAACTTCTTCAAAAATATTGATTGCTTGTTTGCAAGCAGCTTTAATGTATCCTTCATTGCGAAAAACATCGGTTAGAATTTTTGAAGATTTAAGTAAATTTTCAGCTGTTAACGCTGGATTTTCATTAATAGTAACTTCAGCTTTGCGTTTCCATGCGCTTGATCTATAAGTGCCTAAAACCCCTCTATAAATCCCAGCTTCTTTCCATTTTTTTGTCAGATCGAGAATCTCGTCGTATTGCCCATTAAAAAGCAAAGCAAGAAATAATCCGTCATAAATAGTTTTGCCAAACTGTTCATTATCTTTACTATCTTTTATCCATCCAGCCTCAATAAGTTTTTGGTATTGAATATAAGCATCATCATATCTTTTTATTGTATGTAGTAGGCGTGCAAGTAAATATATTGCAGAAGGCTCTTGCTCATTTAGTTTAATGGATAACTTAAAGTGATCTTCGGCCCCTTTAAAATCATTAAGAATTTCAAGTACGCGCCCAAAAGCCTTCTGATATAAACTTTCGTTTTCGTACATAAACTGTGTTTCTTTTAACCTTTTAAACAGTTTGACAGCAATATCAGTATTTTTTCTCGCCTTGCTTATATTTTTGTTTATTTCTGTGATAAGGATTTTTAGATTTTCATTTGTTCCTTTAGGTATGAAATCTATATGCCATATAGGTAACTCATTCTTTTCTTGTTTGATATCAATTTCTTTTGATAAAACCCTTCTTTTATTTATCTTATCCTGAACATTGCTTCTAGCTTTAATATTTTTTGGAGATATTACGAGTAAATCTCTAACAGAATCACTAAGACTATATGATTCACCTTGATCTGAAGAATTTCTGCTTATAAGACTTGTCTTAGATAGTTCACCAATCGCAGAAGATATGTCATCTAGCGTTTTCTCGAGCAATTCACAAAGTGTTAATCTTGTAGAGCAATCTTCAACAAACACTGCTTCGAGAATTTCTATAGCATTATTACTAAGTGCATCAATCAGATTGTTGTATGAGAATTCTGCAATCTCTTTATTTGCAACACTTATTGAACTTGGTATATCTTTTCCAGCAATCATTAAATCAAGGGTAAGCCGTATAGCTAGCGGATTATAGAAGCAGCTTTTTGTTAAATCACTATAAGCTTTTTCTTCTAATTGATTCCCACCTCTTTTTGCAAAATATGTTCTAGCAAGATGAATCGCTGATTTTTCTTTTAATGCTTCAAGGCTAAGTATTGTTGCATTTGCAATTGAAACTCTACTTGTAACTAATACTTGCCAGGACTGTGGTAAGTTATGATTTAATTCTTCAAAGCTATTTTGATTATCACGAAGTAGTGTTTCTAAATTATCTATACAAAGTAATACTTTATCACTCTTATGTTTTTCCAATACTTCTTCAAAATCTTTATGACTTTCATCGTATATTTCATTAATTGAAACGGTAATATTTCTTTTTAATTCTGAAATTGTCTCGATAGAATTTAGAGGTATTACTCCATCAGAAGTCAATTTCTCTGTTTTCATGGTAAGATACAAAACAGAGTCTACATATTTTGTGAAACTTGGAGTGGAAACAATAACGTTTAATAAATCCAATGCTAAAGCTGTTTTTCCTGCTCCACCAGGTGCAACAAGAGCTATAGTGTTAATTCTCTGATTTTCTATAAATTTTTTTAAATCTTGAGTTTCTCTTGAACGACCAATTAAACCAGTCAATCCGTGGTCAAAGTTTTTTGGTAAATTATTAGGTATTTGCCATATAATTTTTTTTATCCACTCTTCCGGTGGGTCTGTAATTGTTCCTTGCTCAGCAGCACTAAGTGCATTTTTTACCTCATTCAAGCCAAGTATTTCATTTACAGGGTCACTTGCTATTGCTGCAACTCTATACCAATAACAATTCCAAAACGGTCTATTTGGATGAGATATTGCGTTTCGAATTTCATAAATATCAAGATGGTGAAATAAAGAATATAAATACTTTATATATTCACTAATACTGCTATCAATCGCAATATCCATTGCGAACCTAAATAGTTCGTCAAGATAAGTGGCTTCAACTATATCTTTAATTGATCCTCTGTTAAAACTTTTACCTTTATCTACTTCTCGTCGATGTATATTTTCTAAAGATTCAATATTTAACGATTCAATACTTCCATTATTTAAAACAAAACTACCCAGCGATTCTTCAATCTGATAAAGAACCATTGCCGTTTTTCTTTTTAGTTCATTTCCCATTTATAAAGTGCGTTTGAATAAGATAAATATAAGGAAGTTTTGCTGCTATTTAAAATTAAATAAGCAACTTTAACGTTAGTTAATAATATAAATCTGATTTTAAAGTGTAAATATTACCTTCAAGTCTGTATTGAAATGCGATGTGATATGATATGAGCGAAAAGTATAACGTAAAAGTAAGGGGCGCGCTGGTTGCAGGACTAAAGCGAAACCGGCGAACCCGAAAAAATTACACCCTTTCAAAAGCGCCTGCGGTCGGCGCGTCCCTTTGACTGGTGTGTTAGGCTGATGCATGTAAAACATGATCGGCAATATCGGAAGGTAACGTGATACGGTCAAAAAAGTAAGTTGGATACAGATAATCCTCGCCAGATTCATCAATTACCCTGAGTTGATTATGTTTTTCGGCATCGTGGTCAACTAGCACTTCATAGAGTTTGCGCGTTTCAAGTGAAACTTCGTAGCCGCAATTATTAATACAGATTACAAACTCGTGTTTACTCATGGCTGTATGTCAATATAACGCTTAATTTTAAATTCCCGCTTGCCGATACCCTAAGCTTCATACCAGTGGATTTCGGTTTCGCGAAGCGAACCGTCTTGCAAACGCACGGTTGCGAAACCTTTGCGTTTACGCCAATTACCCTGCCCATAAATTTTACGAAGTCTACAATATTGGGGGTCAGACACGATTATTCTTTTCTCGTGTCTGACCCCCAATTATTCCCGCTGTCATATAATCCAATCCAACAGTCGTTTAACTCTAGTGATAAATTTTAAACCATCAATTCCCAGCATGTTCCCGATTTCAACGCCCTTAGCAGAGCTGATAAAAACGATATTCCGGTAACGGCTGAATAGCTATATCTTCCATGATAACTAGAGTCTAGGCAATAAGATCAGGTATTTTGTTAGGGTTTTCTGATTATCTAGCTTGTGTTTCCAATGCGAAACTGAGCAGCCATTCAAAACACCATCCAAGTAAAGCCGGTTGGGTTGAGGTGCAAAACCCAGCGGTAACTAACAGCCGCAGATACTTGGTTTCGAGCTGTTCTTCCTTCAAGCGCCTTAAACTGCTAATTGCCCGGATAGCTAAACGTTATGCCTGAATACAGCCGTTGGTGCCGCATCCGGCATAACGCTTACGCCCAGGCAATTACCCATGGCCTGCGCTGGCGCTTACGGCGGTTCCTGCCGAACCTGTAGCTGTCGCCTTGGGTTTTGCCGATTGTTTGCTAATGGTTTGATCAATCTTTCTGGCCAGGGCGTTGATGCCGTGCTGAGTGACTTTGGCGTGGTTGCCTTTGAGTTCGATGTCAAAACGGGCGATTTGCCGGCCGGTTTTAACGTTGATCAAATGTGCGATCAGGTAGGAAAACAAAAAGCTGGGTTTGCTGTGCTGGGCTACTACAATCCAGTCGGCGCCGGCGTCCAGTCCCAGCTTGGCAGCGGTCTCGTCAAAACGGAACAGATAGCCGAAGTTGGCGTTGGCGGCTGCTTGTTTTTTAGCGTCCACGGCAACAAGGCGGTAACTGCCGAATTGGTTTAAAGCCGTTTCCAGTAGCGGCCGCATGGATGCCGTGCGCACTTGTTCCGCCGGGATATTGGGCAGGGCGGTAATATCGTTGAGTTCAAAATCCAGAACCGCGATGGGGGTTTGGGCGTGGGCCGGATTAATTAAAACAATTAACACCTGTAAAGCGATCACTTGAAATAGGCGGTTCATGGTTTTGTCCTCCAAAGGTTTAACTGGGTTTGCCGGCGGTTAAATACAGCGCTTTTAAATCGGCAAAATTGATGGTGGCTAGGATATTTTGCTCGTCGTCCAAAATTTCATACAGTAAGCCGTCACCGCGTATGCTGAACAAGATGATGACGTCAATGTCGCCGCCGCCTTCCCGGTGCGGCTCCTCGCTGGGCAAGCTGTTGGTGTATCTGCCGGTGGGTCGCACTTCCTTGAGCGCGCCGTCGGCTGTGTACAGCTTATGTTCGCCCTGAATAACAAAGGTTTTATTCAGCACTTTGTGCCGGTGCAAAACAATTTGCCGGTTGGCGGCAAACTTAAATAGTACATCGATGATCTGGTTTTCATCATCAACGTCTAGAATCGCGTAAAGCAAATGCTCAAAGTCGCCTAAAGGCTGCCACGCAATGTTACGGTCGTCAAATAAATAGGCGGTCATGGTTTTCTCCTGGATGGTTGTTATAGTCCGCCTAAGTCTAAGTTTTGCTCATTGCGCCGTATGCCGATATTTGCCCGGGAAGTTCGGGCAATTTGCCCGAAAACGGCGTTAAAGCTTTTCAACCGGCTTAGGGGTTTTTAGAATGGACCTTCAACGGCACACCTGGATTTCTGCCATGAATTTACAATTGCTTCTGATCTCGCGTATTGTGTTGGCGGCCTTGTTCAGCCTGCTGGTGTCGGCGGGTTGGCTGGTGTACGACAGCCACCGGCAAGCCAAGCAGTCAACGCAAACCGGCGCGCACACTTTGGTACGGCAACTGGAGTTGCAGTTGTCGCGGCAAAGTGCCGGCTTAGGCGAGATAAAGCCGTTTCCGGATTTTGAGTTATGGAAACAAAGCGCGCATTCTTCGGGCGTTTGCGTGGAGTTAATCCAGGCCGCAAACGCGTCAACAACCCGCTTATGCACCGGCTCAAGAGGGTTACAGCCGGTTTGGCCGGACTGGTTTGATAGCTTGTATCGACAGCTATTTCAGCCCGGTCGCACGCAAATACGGCCGGTTGCATTCAACGGCAGCGTCTATGCAACGTTGTTGATTTCACCGGAGGCCGAGCTGGAAATCGCCATGGCCTGGCAGCATGTCAGCGGTTTGGCGGGCTTGACCGTGTTAACCTTGGCCATTGTCTGTTCGCTGGTTTTTTTCAGTGTGAGCCGGGCGTTAAAACCGGCGGAAATCATTGTCAATGGCCTTGAGCTCATGGAGCAGGATAATCCCGAGTACCGGCTGCCGGATTTCAGTTTACGGGAATGGCAGCGCATTGCTGCAGCGCTCAATCAATTTTCCGCCAGCCGCCGGAACTTGCTAGCCGAGCAGCGGCGGCTGACCTTCAAACTGCTTAATCTGCAGGAAGACGAGCGGCGCGAGTTGGCCCGCGAGCTGCACGATGAATTCGGCCAATGTCTGGCCGCCATCAATGCCGCCACTACCGGTATCGAGCAATCGGCCGGGTACCATGCCGACATCGGCGAGGATGCCGGCCGCATCAAACGCATCACCGGACACATGATGGACGCTATTCGCAGTTTATTGATGCGGTTGCGTCCGGCCGGCTTCGATGAATTAGGGCTGGCGGCCAGTTTGCAGGGCTTGGTGGCAAGTTGGAATAGCACCCAAGCAGGGCGGATCCGGTTTACGCTGAATTTGTCCGGCCAGGTTGATGGTCTGTCGCCGGAGCAGTCTATTGCGCTATTTAGAATAGTCCAGGAAGGCATCAATAACATTGTTAAACATGCATCGGCCAGCCAGGCTGAAATTGAGCTGGCGGTGGCATCCGCTCAGGTTTGCCTGCAAATTACCGATAACGGTAGCGCTTGCGAGCTGCCTTTTGCTAAAGGCGGTGTTGGTTTGCCGGGCATTCAGGAACGCGCGACCGGTTTTAATGGCAGGATGGAGTTGGCGATTATCCAGCCGCAGGGTTTAAAACTGACGGTGATCATGCCGGTGAGCGCGGAAGTACCGGCATGAGCGCGTTCCTCGGTATCCGCATTTTATTGGCCGACGACCACGCCATTGTGCGCGAGGGTTACCGTAGCTTGTTATCGAAACAGCCCGGTATGCAGGTGGTGGCCGAAGCCGGTGACGGTGTGCAAGCGTATCAATTGTTCAAGAGCTGCCGGCCTGATCTGGTGATTACCGATTTATCCCTGCCGGGGGTTAGCGGTTTGGAGTTGATTGCCAAAATCAAGCAACGGGATTCCGGCGCTAAAATGCTGGTGTTCAGCATGCACCATAATTCCGCTTTTGCGGTACAGGCCTGCCGGGCCGGCGCCTTGGGCTATGTTACCAAAAGCAGCGAGCCCGAAGTCTTGCTCAGAGCCATTGCGGAAGTGGCCGCCGGCCGCCCGGTGTTAAGCCCCGATATTGCCCAGGCTCTGGCGCTGGAAAAACTAGGCCATGAACGGCAGGCGCTTGAAAGCTTAACCGTGCGCGAATTTGAAATTTTGCGTTTGCTGGTGGAAGCCAGGCCGGTTGAGGAAATTGCCAAAATTTTAAATATCAGCAGCAAGACGGTGAGCAATTGCCACTACCTGATCAAGCGAAAGCTAAGCGTCAGTTCCGACATTGAATTGACCCGGTTGGCGATTAAGTTGGAAGTGGTTTCGCTGCTGCAATGAGGCTTAGCGGTTTTGCAGATGCAAGCAAACCAACTGGTGAAAACGGCTGATGTGAACCGGCTTATCGTTGGTGTAAGCGTGCAAGGTGTGAACCGGCCAGTGGGGGCCGGTAATATCTTTGAGAATGTGCACTAAATCGCCGCTGCTGAATAAGGGTTTTGCGACCACATCCGGTAGCAAAACAATCCCCATGTGGTGTAAAGCCAGTTCCAAAGCGCTAGGCAGGGTATTAGTCTTGGCAAACCGGTTTAAGGTGATGGCCGATTTTTGGTTGAGTTTGATTTGCCGGATACTCATGGTGCGGTGTTGCCAGCCAGTGGCAATCCAACGGTGCTGGCAAAGGTCATCCGCTGTTTGCGGAACGCCGGCCCGGTTGAGGTAAAGCGGGGTGGCGCAAAATACTTCGGTAATCGTGCCTACCGGTAAAGCCCGGTAACTGCTGTTGGGCAGCTCGCCGGCATGAATAGCGACATCCAGATTGTAGTTGATTAAATCCAATGAGCTATCGCTGACCAACAGTTCGGGTTCAAGGCCCGGATATTCGGCGCAAAGCTGCTCCAGCGCGGGAATTACCACGGTGGCTTCCAGCGCATGCGGAAACGTCACGGCAAACCGCCCCGTAGGCGCAACGCCGGCATTGACCACATCGGCAAAAATTTGATCGGCCTGGTCTTGTAATAACTGGCAGCGCAACAACAGCTTTTCCCCTAAGGCCGTCAGGGAGATGCCGCGCGTCGTGCGGTTTAACACCCGCACGCCCAGCTCATTCTCCAGCAGCATGATTTGCTGGCTGACGGCGGATTTTGTGATTCCCAAGGCTTTGGCGGCCTGAGTAAACGAGCCGTTTTTAACGATGGCGGCAAACACCATGAGTCTGGGGAGCTGGCGGATATTGTCCATAAAAACTTAACTAAAAGTTAATTAATACCGGGATTGTTAATTATTCTAACCATCATTACACTTACCGGCAACTAACGCAACGAGGAGTTCGCATGCCTGCTTATATGATTGTCGGCTTTAATCCGATTGATAAAGAAAAACTTCAGCAATATGGCGCCGAGGTTCTGCACACCTTAAAAAAGTTTTCCGGCGAATATGTAGCCAAAGGCCCTTCGGAAGCCATTTACGGTGCTTATCCTTTTCAAATGCAGGTGATTTTGGCTTTCCCTTCAAAAGATGAGGCGTTGTCGTGGTATCAGTCTGAAGACTACCAAGCCATTATCCCGCTAAGGGATGCGGCAATGGATTCGCAGTTTCAGTTGATCGGCTAATTTGAACTTTGGAGAACACTTGTGGTTAATTTTACTATGCACACACCGGAAACGGCTCCGGATGGCAGCAAGGCATTATTGGAATATGCCAATCAGAACTTTGGCTTTATACCCAACTTATTTCGCGGCATGGCTGAATCGCCGGCTTTGCTTAAAGGCTATTTGGATTTGTTTACCGCCTTCGGCAATACTCAGCTGAGTGAAACCGAGCGGCAAATCATATTAATGACGTCTAACCGTATCAACGGTTGCACTTATTGCATGGCGGCCCATACCAAAATTAGCCGCGGTTCGAATGTAGCGGATGATGTAATCGATGCCTTGCGAAACAATACAGCGATTGCGGATAACAAGCTTGAAGCGCTAAGACAATTTTGCATTACCGTTGTCGAAAGCCGCGGCTGGCCAACCGAGGCCCAGCTTGAGGCGTTTTTTGCCGCTGGTTACACCCGTGAGACAGTTTTGGAAGTTATTTTGGGTTCGGCATTGAAAATGTTGTCCAATTATACCAACCACATCGTACAAACACCGCTGGATGAAGTATTTCAAGCAGACGCCTGGACAGCTTGATTAGTCAGCAATAACAATTCTGTGGGCAA
>PERF01000113.1 GCA_002928495.1 Methylobacter sp.
ACATCATAACCTTGGGCTTTCAGATGCAAAATCAGGTTTAATCTAAAGTTAAAGATGTACCATGAACTGACAGCGACGACGATGATTTTTTTCCTCATGCTTTTAGGTCTAGCCGATAAGAGACGGGATGCCGGAACGTGACATGATCACGATAAACATTATTGCGCTTCCAGCCATGCTTGAAACATCAGTACATCCCACAAAAGATATTGCCAATTTCGCCGCCCGGATAAATGTTCCTGCCATTTTTGCCGAACCGGTGCGGGATAAAAAAAACCTTCTTGGCGTAAACGGGTTTCATCCAGTAATGCTTCCGCCCATTCCCGTAACGGGCCGCGCAGCCAATCGCCAATGGGTACGCCGAAACCCATTTTTGGCCGCTCTATCAATGCCTTGGGCACATGGCGGTAGAGGATTTGCCGCAATATCCATTTACTTTGGTGATCACGCAGTTTTAAAGATTGCGGCAGTTGCCAGGCAAATTCCACCACACGGTGGTCTAAAAAAGGCACACGGGTTTCCAATGCCACCGCCATGGCGGCTCTATCGACTTTAACCAAAATAGAGTCCGGCAAGTAAGTCATGCAATCAAGCGCCATCATGCGTTGAATGTCATTCAAAGCGGGTAACGCCGGCACTTCGTTGATCAAAGCCGGTGGCGATGAGCCATCAATCACCAGGGATGTGGTATCCATCCAATGCGTAATAAAGTGCGAATACAATTCATCGACTGTTTGATTGCTAAGTAAATCAGCGCCCTTGTGCAATTTGTCTCCCCAATTCACCGGCGGTACTGACTTGTTGACCGGCAGCATGCGGGCTAAGGCATTCCATTTGTCCGGCGGCAGGCTGACCAGTCCTTTGGCCAATAATCGGCGTAAAGCCAGGGGCAGACGTGCAATTTTATGCCAAAGGTTTGCCGTCATCAAATAACGGTTATAACCGCAAAACAGCTCATCACCGGCATCGCCCGATAATGCGACCGTTACCTGCTGCTTGGCGAGCTGAGCGACCAGAAACGTAGGGATTTGCGATGAATCCGCAAAAGGTTCGTCGTATAGGTTTGGTAAACGCGGGATTACGGCCATGGCTTGTTCGGCCGTCACATAAAGCTCGGTATGGTCCGTACCCAAATGTTGAGCGACGGCTTTGGCATGAACCGCTTCGTTGAAACCGTCTTCATAAAAACCGATGCTAAAGGTTTTTACCGGCCGGCCGGCTTGCGCCTGCATTAGCGCAACCACCAGGGAAGAATCAACGCCGCCCGATAAAAAAGCGCCTAGCGGCACATCGGCCGCCATCTGTTGATGCACCGCCTTTTTAAGCAGGATTTCCAAATCCTCAACCGCTTGTTCGGCATTGCCGGCATAAGGCTTGGCAACACCCGATTCAACGGCGTGTACAACCGACCAATAGATCACTTCCCGGGCATCCGGCTGTGGTGCCGAGACGGTTAACAAGCAGCCTGGACGTAATTTGGCAATACCATGATAAATCGAATAAGGGGCGGGAATATAGCTGTGCCGACATTGTAAGCTTAAAGCACCCCGGTTTATGTTGCGTTCAAAGCTGGGGTGTTCCCGCAAGGCTTTTAATTCCGAGCCAAACAAAAAAGCTTTTTGTTGGCCTTGACCCTGCCAGCCGTAATACAACGGTTTTTCCCCGAATCGGTCGCGTCCTAAGGTTAATTGACGCCTTTGCTTATCCCAGACGGCAAAAGCGAATGCACCGATTGATTTTTTTACGGCTGCTTCAATGCCCCAGGCATCGAAACAAGCCAGTAAGGTTTCCGTGTCGGAACGGCCTCGCCAGATCGAGGCATTGCCGGCAGATTCCAATTGAGCGCGTAATGCCAAGTGGTTATAAATCTCGCCGTTAAAAACCAAGGTATAGCGCCGGGAGCAGGAGGTCATGGGTTGATGCCCGGCGGGCGACAGATCGACAACGGCTAACCGCCGGTGCGCAAAACCGATGCCGGCCGCATTGTCGTACCACAACCCGCTATCATCGGGACCGCGATGAGCCAGCGCCTGGCTCATGCGGGTGAGCACCTGTTCAGCTATCGTTCCATCCGGACTCAAGTAGCCCGCAAATCCACACATCGGTTTATGTCCTTACGCAGTTAATACGCTAATGCTAAAGCGGCTTAGTTTTTATGCGCCACAATAAAAATCCCGGCGACGGATAAGTCTTCATCGGACAGTGAACGCAACGACTTGGAAAAGTTTGCACGGACTGATTTAACATAGGCGATAGCCTGATTGCGCAGGGTGGCGTCAATTTGCTCATAGGGTAAATGGGGAACAATGTCACCAACCCCGGCAAGACGGGTAATCAATAGCGTATGATCGGGTAGGGTTTCGCCTAAAACCCGGCGGTAGCTATCGATCAGCACCCGGTTAGGCCGGCCCGAATCCCGGGTCATGCGGGCATACAAACCCTCCGGAACCTCAAAAAAAGCCAGTTCGTGGAAGTGCTCGGAAAACATGCCGTGGTCACGAAAATCAACTTTGTGCAGGAAGACGCCATCCTTTTTTAAAGCCGCCGCCATACGCTTAATGGCGAATTGCGGATTATAAACATGCTCAAAGACGGCGCGGGAAACAATCAAGTCGTAACTTTCAGGTTGCGTAAAAAAACGCTCTGCGGCGGCGTTTTTTCCATAAAAACGCTGTAATCCCTGAAATGCAGTCTCATAATTACAGTCAACATCGCCAAATTTTTCCAGAAGTTTTGCATGGCGGGCAATCAATGCCCGGTAAATGGTCGCATGCTGTCGCGCGTTACGTTTGGAAAAAAAACGGTCTACCAAATCCACCGATTCACAACCGTCGGCCAGAAACAGCAAACCGACACCCAGATTATCGCCCGGCCCGACTTCAGCAACCCGGCCGTTGAATTGCCGCTTTCCGGAGTAGAGTTTGTAATCGTTAAAGACGGTTTCAATATAAGTTAATGAGCTTTCTATCGATTTGTCTCTATGGACAGTACCCGAACCGGTTGCAACTGTGCCCGTGTAGCCTTGTAACTTGGCAAAGAAATTATCCAGTAAATAATAGGCACAGGTCAGACTGAAGTTTTTTTTGATAACGCTACGCAGCCTTGTTTTCATCGCCGGCTACCCTCGCAAAGGCTTTGATAGACCGCGTCAAAACGCATGCGCGCTTTGGCTATGGAAAACTCGGATACCACCCTGGCTTTAGCGGCTTGACCCATTTGTTGACGTAGCTCTTTCGGCAAAGCCAGCATTGTTAACAAACCTTTCGCCAGGGCGTGCGCATTTTGCGGCGGCACTAAAATAGCCGCTTCGCCGGCCAGCACGGCGGCATCACCGACATCGGTGGCCACACAAGGTTTACCTATGGCCATTGCTTCGCCCAAGGCATTGGGAAACCCTTCATTGGCAGAGGGCATACAAAATATATCCATAGCGGCAAGACACGCCGGCACATCCCCGCGTTCTCCCAACAATACAAAACGGTCTTGTAAGTTTTCAGCGCGCAGCCAGTTCATGAGCTTGGCATTGTGCGCCGTGCAATCAGGGCCTACCAACAAAAACTTAACCGTTGGGTACTGCTTGATAACAATGGCCGCCGCTTTAACAAAATTATCCTGCCCTTTATCCGGGTGAAAACGCCCCACCCAGCCAATCACACTATCTGTCTCTGAAAACCCGCAAGTCCGGCGAAGAGCCATGGTTTGTGCAATCGATTCATCAATACCGGAAAAATCGAAGCCATTGGCAATAACCTCCATCCGCGCACCATCATAGCCGTAACGAATGTGCCTTTGTTTGGCGGCTTCGGCGGCACAAATGATGGTTTGTGGAATCCAAAACGACAACACCGCGCAAAGCTTCATAATGACGATGGTCAGCCGATTGCTTGTCGGCACCGATGCGATGCGGATATTCCAGACGATGCGCTTATGCCCCGCCAGACGGGCCGCCAAGCCTCCCAATAAATCGGCATGGTACATCCAGGTCTGCACAATATCCGGTTTAAAACGGCGAATGAGTTTGATTAATCGCCACAATACCCAAGGACTGTTTAGCCCCGATGGCGACAAGTTGAGCGAATGCACCAAGACGCCTTGCCGGCATAACGCTTCGCCAATAACACCGGGGGAGGTCAGCGACACCACGGCCGTATCGGGGAGTGTCACCGGATCGGCTAGTATCAAATGCTTGAGCATAGTCTGTGCGCCGCCTCGTTCAAGGCTAATAATGATATGGATAATTTTCAGAGCCGGACTCCCAGTTCCTGAAAAAGCATATCCCATTGCTGCAATATGTTGTCCAAAGCAAAACGCTCCAGCACCGATGCCCGCGCATTCCGGCCCAGGGTTTGCCTTAACTCGGCGTCCGCCATCAGTTGTTCCAGAGCCCGCTCCAATGCGGGCTCATCATTTAACGGCACCAGGAAGGCCACTTGTCCATTCCGGGTTATTTCCCGCGGTCCGCTGGGGCAATCGAAAGCCACGCAGGGCAAGCCGGCTGCCATGGCTTCAAGCAAGGCATTAGGAAACCCCTCGTAGCGGGAGGTCAGCGCAAACAGATCGGCTTTTGCCAGTTCCGCCTCGATTGCAGCCGACTGTCCGGCCAGTTCGATACGCTGATCAAGACCCAGCGCCGTTATTTGTTGCTGTAAAACGTTTCGTAATGCACCCTCGCCAACAATCCGTAAGCGCCAATCGGAATACTGTTGAGCAAGCCTGGCAAACACTGTAATGAGTACATCAAACTGCTTTTGTCCATCCAGCCTGCCGATGCTCAATAACTGTTTTGTCGTTGCAGTATTGCCTTGAGGCTGCAGGTTTTGCATTGGTCTGGAAACCGGATTGGGGATGACTCTAAGCCGTGTTAACGGGCCGCCCGATGCCTTGTATTTAGCGGCTAATGCCGGTGTCTGCACGGTTAATGCCGCTGCCAACGGATAAGTAAGCCGGCAAGCCAGTTGCAGCCGGCGTGAGAGTGGCATGGCAAAAGGGTCGCAGCGCTCGCAGACAATGACGGGAATGCGCAAGCCGATGGACGCGAGCACGGCCGCCACATTGACATGGGTTAAAAACGAAACAATGACATCCGGCCGGTTCATCGCCATAAACCGGCGCAAAGCCAACAAACGGATAAACCGGGTTACCCAGGTTCGGGTCTTAACGGGCGCTAAATCCGCCAAATACACCAGGTCTACGTTGGGGGATAATGGGTAAAAACAGTTTCCGCGTCCTGAAAAGGTGGGCATGAGCGTGACACTATGGCCGCGTTCAGTCCAGGCATTGGCCAGTGTAGACGCCACACGTTCGGCGCCGCCGGCCTCCATGGCGCTTACCAGGAATAAAATATTAGCCATATCCGGCGAATCGACTCGGGATTATTCGGTTTGGCTGGGCCGGGATAGCAGGGAAATGCTCAATAACCAATAAGCCAACTCCAAAATGTTATGCGTAAACATCGATAGTCCGATAAAAATAAAACAAGCCATGTGCTGAAAAGCCCGATCTTTGAAATAACGGCCTTTCCAGAGCATGACGGCTAATAATAGCCAGAGTAATATTCCGGAAACGCCGTATTCAGCCGCAAGCACGAGTAACTGGTTATGCGGGCCCACTCTGTACGGCCATAATGTGGTGTAACCAACGCCGGCACCCAATAAAGGATTTTGAAAAAACAGGTTTAATGCCGCGTTCATCACTTCAAACCTTTCCAATGCACTCACATCATTTACGACATAGGTTTGAAAAAAATCGAGACGGCTTAATAGATCGTCGACATTAAAGATAAGATCTTCGCGGCTGAGTAAATAGTCGTTAAAGTTAGCTACCAACACAGGCAGAAACAGTAGCAGTAAGGTTGGAAACACCAGGGCGAGTCTAGGCATTTTTCGTGTTGCGCATAAAAGTATAAACAATAAAAATCCGATCACGAAACTGCCGCGGGTAAATGTCAGCGCAACACCAATGCCCGTCGATAATGTCAATATAATCCGGTAGGGCCTGCTTACAACCGGAATAGCAAACAAGCATGTGATTAACAGAACCTCACTGATTTGGGTAGGGTTAATAAATGTTCCTGCCGCGCGTCCGATAACCGCACCGGGAGTTCTTAGTGGGTACATTAATCCGGGCGCGATAAAATTGGTCACTACGCATGCTAAATTGATAACTAACAAAAATGGAAAAATAGATTTAAACGATCCGGTAGAAATACTGGAAAAGAAAAAACCTAACATAATAGAGAGCAGTAATAATTGATTCCGGGTTAAAACCAGTTCCACGGTGTCTTTATTGGCATCTATCAAGCTGATAAAGTTGATACTGATCAGTAATAGAATTAATAACGAATACGGCGATATCAAATAGCGCAGCAGTTGGTCAATCTTAAAAAAAACAACCGGCGCCAATAGCGCGCACATCAGGAAATAAAAATATTTTGGCAGGATAGCTTGATTAATCACGGCATAGGTATATTCAGGAATATTTAAATACACCAGTATTAAAATAATGCCGGCAATAATCCGCTCATACCACTTAAAAATTTTCGATTGCACACTATTGAAAGCCTGCGACTCATGAGGCGGCAATGCGTTAGGTAAACCTGTTGTCATTTTTCAGTTTTAAGTCAAAAAGTAAGTTTAATCATTGGATTGATATTGCCGGTCTAATAATTGATCGAATAATTGTTCCCACAAGCCGGCTATGGTTGCCATTGACAACCGGGTTCTGACTTCAATAGCACGCTCTGCCAGCTGTTGGCGTAATGCGTCATTCCCCATTAAGCTATTCAAGGTAGCGGTTAACGCCGTTACATCGCCCGGCGGCACCAGCAAACCATCGACCTGATGACGGATTATGTCACGCGGCCCGGTATTGCAATCAAAACTGACAACCGGCAAACCATAAGCCATGGCTTCAATCAAGGCATTGGGAAAGCCTTCAAAACGAGAGCTCAGCACATAAAGATCGGCACTTTCATAGCATTTGCCCGGATTGCCGGCGCAACCGGGCAGCACAATCCGCTTTTCCAGACCAAGGTTTTGTATTTGTTGTTCAAGCGCCGGGCGTAACGAACCTTCGCCAAGAATGATTAAATCCCAATCCGGATAGTTTTCCGAAAGATCGGCAAAGCTTTCAATCAGTAAATCAAAGCCTTTTTGTTTTTCCAAACGCCCGACCGCCAGCAATCGTTTTCTTCCGGTTACAGAAGGCCTGATAAAAGGCCTTTGTTCCGGTAAAGGGTAAGTGACCGCATTAGGAATAACGTAAACTTTTCGGGCATGGGTATGGCGTTTAATCCATTCTTCGCTGTCGTGGGTTAATACGGTGACAGCATTCAGCAGTCCGTAGCTATTGCGGCGGAGCCTTTCCCAGCGGTATCCCAAGGGCATTTCCGGCGGATGGATGCGCTCAGCGCCCACCGTGCGCATACCGGGCAGCCCTAAAGCCGCCAAAGCCAGCAGCGTGTTGGCTTCGGCCATCATGGCCAAGGCAATATCCGGGTTAATCCGGCGTAACTCCCGGCGTAACAGGTTAATGCGGCGATAATTCTGTTGCAGCCCGGTTACCGGATTACCGCTATGGCCTGCCAACTCCAGTGCGATGCGTTTAATTTCCGGGGGTAATGGGTAAAAATCCCAATCGCGCGGCGCTAACGTCACGATGCTGATATCCCAGCCTTTTTGCGCCCAATGCCGGGCAAGATTAGCGGTCGCCCGTTCGGCGCCGCCACTGCCCATGGAATAGATGAAGATAAGCAGCTTCAATTAACCGGCTTGGCTGATGGCATAAATATAAGGCGAAAATAGTTTGCTTGTCGGTAAATCGCGGTATTGGTTTTCCATAAAAAATACCGCTTTGGACAGCCTTGATAAAAAAACATAGCTATGCCACGACAGCCCTGCCTTGTTGTGAAAACAACTTGAAAGCACGCCGAAATTGGTTGAGCCCAGATAGCCGCCGGCAATAACCGTCAAGCCGGCTTGGCGGTGACCGTCACGAAACGAATGCCAATCGTGCGGGTTGTGCGCCTCATAAACTTTACGGTTAAAGCGTTTGGTCAGATAGCCGATTGAGCCGGCCATGTTGGGAATTAACGTGAACAGATAACCTTGCCGGTTCAGATACAAGCTTTTTATCCGTAAAACTTCCGATAGCACCGTAAAATGCTCGACAAGGCCGAAGCTGATGACTAGATCAAATGTCCCGTGCAGCGCATTCCCGGTTTCGAACATATCCTGGTGATAGACATCCAGGTTCGATAAACCGGAAAAGGCGATTCTGTTAGCAAGCTTTTCACAACCCGCGGGGGAATAATCCAGGCCGGCAAACCGGCTGTTGGGGTATTGTTTTGCAAAAAACGGCAACCAATAGGAATCGCCGGCACCGATTTCGAGAATTTTTTTTCCGTCTAAACCGATGCCTTGTATTTTTTTCGCAATAAGCCCATTGGTATAGTCGCGCCAGCCTAATTTTAAATCGACCGGCTCATCGCGGGTTGTATAGCTATCATTCCAATCTTGTTTTGTTGTCAGCGGAATCATTTTGAATGCATTAAGGTAAACCAGAAAAACAAGCTATTAAAGAGATAGACCGCGACCCAGGACAAGGCGATGCCGTTAATGGCGAACACAGGCATCAACAGCGTATTGGCCAGAATCTTAACCATTAGACCGGTTACGCCCGACCAGAACAGTAAGGTATAACGCCGTTGGCTGGACGCATAGCTGACCAGTACCAGGGCGGAAAAATAAAACGGTATCTGTCCTAAGCCATAGCGCAATACCTGCGTTACCATGGCGCTGGAGTCGGCGGTAAATTCGCCGCGCTCAAACAGTAGTCTTACCCCCCAAGGCGCCAGCCAATACGCCGCTAACATGGCGGCCAAGCCCGCCATGAATAACAGCCCAGCCCAGTGCCGTGCAAATTTATGCAGCTGGTTTTGGTTTACCGCTTGAATTTTGCAGAAAACCGGCAGTGTCGCCC
>PERF01000114.1 GCA_002928495.1 Methylobacter sp.
TGGGCAGAGGAATCGGCGACCAAAATATCGGTCAGATTCTTCTGCACGGTTTTTTCACCAATGCCGCTGACGTTGGCCAAATCTTGTGCCGCTTTAAACGGGCCGTTTTCTTGCCGGTACTTTATGATGGCCTCGGCTTTTTTTAAACCGATCCCGGAAAGCGATTCGGCAATGGTTTGGGCATCGGCGGTATTCACGTTAACCGGTGCGGCAAAAAGATTGACAGAAAACAGTAAAGCGCTGGCAGAGATAAAAAATTTCATAACATTTCCTTTAGTAATTGAACAAAAAACCAACAAGAAACAAACTAACGGCTTAGATGATCTTGTTGAGGATAGTTTAAGCGTTAGAAAATGTTAGACAAGTGAAGTATCAACACTGCAAAACGTGCAATACACTAATGAAAAACTTCCGCGTAAATCGATACCGGCAAAAGTAAGGTATCCAAAGTAAAACTAAACGGTAAATCCACCCAGGGATAACGCGGCGGGTCGACTCTGAATTTTTTTAATACCACCTCATTTTGGCTGATTGCAGCCCAATCAAGCCGCGTTCCACTGTAAATGTAGATACTTTCATAGAGCGGAACAGGCGCCTCCAGCGCACTAAACGTGGCACAGCCGGTAAGTGATAAAAAAAGTATGGCATGCAAGAGCAATAAACGTAAGTGATATAAATTAGGCACTTTTGGGGTTTAGTTTAAAAAGGGAGAGTAATTTAAACAGGTATTCAACATTATTAAAGATTAAAGGGACAGCAGGTTTAAAAGCCAGAGTCGTTCATCTTGAGATGCGCTTTGGCGTTAAATTTTTTGTGTCTGAAAAACGTTGACCACCACAGCGTACAGGGTTTTGCACCGAGAAAATTACGTTATCGCCAATTAATTTGTTTAAAACACGCGAGATTTTGTTGACCAATGCCACATGCCGGCTCCCTATCGGCGCCTTATCGATGAGTTCCCCTTCAATCAGTTCGATCCTGTCATCTTCCTGCAAAATCCCGGCATCGCCCATGCGGTAATAGTCGCTTACGCTGAGTTTATGTTTAATGTGTTGCTCGCCGAGGCTCATGGGCTATCCATTTAAAAACGCTAAGTTTAGTTAAAGCCAAAACTATGCAGTCTGAATTTTAAAGCTAAATTTCTATTGGCGATTCATAACATACCTATCTAAGGCAACGCAACCGGTTTTGTTTGGTTTTGAGTTCTTCAAGGCTAACCGGCGATTTACGGGCGGCTAACACGCGGTGTAATTGGTAAATCCGGTCAAAGCGATCCATGGGGGTGCTCTATTTTCCGTTTGCAATTTGATTGTGCCGGTTTGCGTGTTTTTCTAATCCTGGAAGGTGTGTAGTACCATATCGGAAGGAAAAAGTTAAAACGCTCGGACTAAGTGTCCGATTTTTAGTTTAGCAGCAGATAGGAGAATTTGATGGCGGTGACCGCTGATGAGTTTAAAAAAGCATTGCAATATTGGGCCAGCGGGGTGACGGTGGTGACTGCGAATTCGCCGAAATTGGGTTTGCAAGGCATGACGGTATCGGCTTTTTGCAGTGTTTCGGCTGAACCGCCTCAAATTCTGGTGTGCCTGAACGAGGCGGCGGATACCGGTGAAGGTATTCTGCAAAGCGGTTGTTTTGCAGTGAATGTGCTTGAAAAAGCCCAGCAAGGGATCTCCAATCAATTTGCCGGCGGTTGCAGCCATGAAGACCGTTTTGCCAATTCGCCTTGGATAGCCGGGGATACCGGTGCGCCGTTACTGGCAGAGAGCTTAATGTCGCTGGATTGCACGCTGGTTGACAGGGTCAAGGCGGGTACACATTGGATTGTGATAGGTGAGGTCCAGGCGGTGGTGTGCCGGGAGGGCGAGCCGTTATTGTATTACCGGGGGGCTTATCGGCAGTTGAACGCTTGAATGAGATGTAAAGAAAAATGCAGCTTAGCTGCATTTTTTAGGCTGAAAGCCTGAGATTAGCGAGCCATGGCGTTTTAGTTTGAGTAGCTATTGCTTTATAAACTGGCGTCTATAGAGCGGTCAACGCGGCCACAATAATTTGAAAAAGCACTATAACCGGCAAAGCGCCATGATGAGTCAGCTAGCTTGCCAATCCCATTTAATACTTGGTCTGAGTTTTTAAATGTTAACCGCGATCGACACCGCCTGCTGCATTTCCTCACGGCTGTTATAAAAATGCGGCGAGAAGCGAATGCCGCCGCCGCGCAGGGCGCAGATGATGTTTTTGCCTTGCAGGTGTTGGTACAGCGTTGGGTTGTCGCAGGTACGGTGTTTGAAGACGACGATGCCGGATTTTACCAGGCCTTGCGGGGCAATCAGGCTTAGGTTGTTGCCGGCCAGGATTAAATCTTTTAGATAAGCGGCATTGCCGATTACCTGGGCTTCTATGGCGTCCATCCCGGTATCCAGCAGCAAGGACAAACTGGCCGACAAGGCATGGATGGCGGTCATGTTGGGGCTGCCGCATTCAAAGCGGCGGGCGGTGGGGTGGATGTCCCAGGGTTTGTTTTCGTAGTCGTGGGTGTCTTTCATCATGTGCCAGCCGAACTGGGTCAGTTTTAGGCGTTCGCGTGCCTCGGGGGAGGTATAAAACACGCCCAGACCTTCCGGGCCAAACAACCATTTATGGCCGTCGGCCATGACGAAATCGGCGTGGTAGGCTTGCACATCGAATTGCACCGCGCCCAGGCTTTGGATGGCGTCTATGCAAAACAGGATATTGCGGGCTTTGCAGAATTGGCCGATGCGGGCTAAATCCAGGCGTAAACCGGAGGCGAACTGGATGGAGCTGATGGTGATCAGCCGGGTGCGCTCGTCAACCAGCGCGAACAGCCCGTCTTCGGGCGTAGGTGCGCTTGCCAGATCGGCTTCCCGAAAGCTTACCCCTTGCGCGGCGAGCGATTGCCAGGGCAGGCGGTTGGAAGGGAATTCCTGGTTGCTGGAGACAATATTGTCGCCGGCTTGCCATTCCAGTCCGTAGGCCACAAACGACAGCGCTTCCGAGGTGTTTTTGACCAAAGCTATATCATCGCTGGAAGGCGCGTTAATGAGCGTTTGCAATTGCCTGCGCAATTCGGTTTCTTTGCTCAGCCAACGGCCGTAGTGGTGTGAGCCGTAACGGCAATTTTCTTCGGCAAAGGCAATGACCGCATCACGTGTTCTGACCGGCCAGGGGGCAACGGCGGCATGATTTAGATAAATCAGGCCGGGTTCAAGAGGAAATTCGGGATGGCGCATAAATTTTCCGGGTTAGAAGCAATCGCCATATTCTATGGTTAAAAGCCGGCAGTCGAATAGCAGGTTGGGGTATTCAAAGCGTATCAATAAACGCAACAAAAAATCGAACACCAAATACAGCACCAAGGTTCGTGCCGCTACCGCCCACCAGCGTCGCCGGGTATGGCTGGAACAGCGCCAGACCGAGATCACCCACCATACCGTCGGTAAAAACAGCATGCCGTGCACCGTCGTCCAGCTGGCGATGGTATAAGTGTTGTTGGCGGTGCGGTAATCAATATAAATAAACGCCGCGTTGATGAGCAGAAAAAACGGCCAAAACGCCTGCCAAAGCTTGGCCTGGCCCAACCAGAGGTTATTGAGCAAGGTATAAAAGCTGCCGCCGGGCGGTGGGTTGAATTGCGGGTAAGGCGCGGGAGAGGAGTAGGTCACCCAAGCCAGAATCGCCAGCAGAAAAATGCCGAACTCAATGGGGTTAAAAAGCCGGGTAAAAGTAAAAATTATCGGTAGGCTGGTCAAAAACATGGTTGTCATCAGGCCGTTATAAACTATCGGAAGAGTATATCGGTTTAGCTGCTGATGACAACCGGTGTTGTTTTAGTTGGATTTTACCAATCCAAGGCATTCAAAAGGTCATTGGCTTTAGCATCGCGCTCGGTCAACGGCTCCAGGCCGAAACGGTTTTCGATTAATTTAAGAATTGAAGTGGTGTCGTAGACGGTGTGGTCTACAAAACCTTTTTTGGCCAACGGTGACACAACAATAGTGGGTATCCGGCTGCCGGGGCCGAAGCGGTCGACTACCGGCGGCGGCACGTGGTCCCAGAAACCGCCGAATTCATCGTATGTGATAATAACCACCGTATTGGGCCATTGCGGGCTGTGTTCGATTTGGTCGAGGATGCCGGCAATGTGTTGTTCGCCGGAGATAACATCGGCATAACCGGGGTGCTCGTTAAGTTCGCCTATGGGTTTGTAAAAGCTGACAGCCGGCAGGGTGCCTTGGTTTATGGCGGTTATAAAGTCAGTTTCGTCTTTTAAATGTTGTTGCCGCTGTTCGCTGCCTTCAGCGAAGTTTTGGTAATACACAAAAGGTTGGTGATGGTATTGAAAATTGCCGCCGCTTCGGCCGGCCTGGGCATCATTCCAGCCGCCGGCATACCAGGCCCAGCCGATATTTTTAGCATTCAAGCGGTCGGCAATGGTGGCCTGGGTTTGCGGCGGCAAACGGCGTGCGGGGTCGGCATATTTGGCGGCATAGGGTTTATAAGCCGGTTGCAAAGTGTTAACCACATAGCCGTCCGGGGTTACCGCGCCATCTTTTAGGCGCTTGCCCTGGCTGTCGAATTGGATTTTGAGCT
This sequence comes from Methylobacter sp., assembly GCA_002928495.1. Lineage (GTDB taxonomy): Bacteria > Pseudomonadota > Gammaproteobacteria > Methylococcales > Methylomonadaceae > WM-3-3. Next base: position 4,612 of record PERF01000114.1, read on the forward strand.
CTTCGGGCGCGTTGTCGTAACGCGGCGTGCAGGCGCAGATCAGCCAATGGTGGTTGATAAACGAGCCACCGAAAGCGGCCTGAAAGAAATTATCCGCCAAGGTAAAACGCTTAGCATATTGCCAAAGCGGCAGTTTGCTGCCGTCGTAATAGCCCATGGTCAGGCCCCCGGCGTCGGAAACAGCGGCGAAACGGTCAAGCTTGCCGCCGTTAATTTGCTCCTGGTGTTGGTAAAAGCGGTGTATCAAATCCCCGGTTTTTTGATCGGCTGCAACGTATTGGTTGATTGCAAACGGTTTGTTGGCTAAATCGGTAGGAAATCGTGGGTCGGTTTTGCCTTTCTCCATCACCGGCGGTAGGGTTTGATAGGGTTTGCCGGTTAAATCCATCTGCAGGTACTGTTCCGGTTTGGCCTGGGCAATGCCGTCAGCGCCGGGAAATAAACCGTACAAATTGTCGAAACTGTGGTTCTCCAGATAAATCACCACGATGTGCTGAATTTTGTTCAACGCCTCAGCCGGTGGGGCGGCGCCGGCAGAGCCTTGCAAGGCAAGATAAACTAACAAAATTAAGGCAAATTTAGGCATGACGGGCTCCTGGGGTTTAAGTAACAGGCCAAGATTAAACCATAACATCATGAAATCATGTTGACAGGCTGGTCGGACTGTTTTCTGTTGTAAACGAACGATGAGTTTTTGTTACACAAGCTTATGGCTTTATAATCCTTGGACTTGTAACTTAGGCAAAAAGGTGACCTATGTTTCCGTTGCGCGATGAAAACCCCACAATAAGAACGCCTTGGGCGACTTATATTATTATCGGTATCAATATTTGTGTGTGGTTACTGGTAGAAGGGGCGGGATCGCTGCCCCAGCTAGCCAAAGCGCTATGCCTTTACAGCCTGATTCCGGGCGATTTACTAGGGACTGCCCCAATCGGCACGGTGATCCCCATCACTCAAAATTTAAATTGTGTGATAGATCAGCAAAATACGTTATCTACTTTAATCACCCACGCCTTTTTGCACGGCGGCTGGTTTCACATCATTGCCAATCTTTGGTTTTTGTGGGTATTCGGCGATAACGTCGAAGACTCTATGGGTTCCGGGCGGTTTGTGGCGTTTTATCTTTTGTGTGTGCTTGCCGCCGCAGCGGCGCAAATCATTTCGAATCCATCTACCGTCTCGCCCATGGTGGGCGCTTCCGGGGCTATTGGTGGGGTGATGGGGGCTTACGCCCGGCTTTATCCTAAAGTGCGGGTGCATACTTTGATTTTCATCGGCGTTTTTTTTACCACGGCGGAAATTCCCGCGTTGCTTATGTTGGGTTATTGGTTTGTGTTGCAGATTATCAGCGGCATTCCGGCAATCGGTGGAGTCAGCGGCGTGGCGTTTTGGGCACATGCCGGAGGTTTTGCCGCCGGATTGTTTTTAGCTGAGATTATGCACCGGGAAGATTACCTCAATCAACACAAGCGGATTTACCCCGAAGTCAATAATCCGGAATAGACAAAACTTTCAGTGATTGATTTGCAAGCAATTTTCGGTTCTGATGGTAGTCTGGCGGAGCTGATTCCAGGTTATCAGCCGCGTTCGGCGCAAATCGAAATGGCGGAAAAAATTGCCGATGCCATTGCCAACCAACGCCATTTAATGGCTGAGGCTGGCACCGGCACCGGTAAAACCTTTGCCTATCTGGCGCCTGCAATCTTGTCGGGCAAAAAAGTGATCATCTCCACCGGCACCAAAAATTTGCAAGACCAGCTTTTCAACAAAGACTTGCCGCTACTCAGAAAAGCCGCTATCCAGCCGTTTAAGGCCGCGTTGCTCAAAGGCCGCAGCAATTATTTATGCACTTACCGGCTGAATAATGCTTTATCGTCCACGCTGGGGTTTAGCCGGGAAGAGGCGGATGCGTTAAGCAAAATCAAGTCTTGGGGCAAGCGCACGCAAACCGGCGATACCGGCGAAATGTCGGAATTGGCCGAAGCCGATCCGGTGTGGGCTCAAGCCACCTCCACCACCGACAACTGCCTGGGGCAGGATTGCCCGGATATTGCCGGCTGTTTTCTGGCCAAGGCCCGCAAGCAAGCCCAAGAATCCGACATTCTGGTGGTGAATCACCACCTGTTGTGTGCCGACTGGTCAATCCGCGAAGGCGGTTTCGGCGAGCTGCTGCCCAAGGCCGAAGTGGTCATTATCGACGAGGCGCACCAGCTGGCTGAAACCGCCTCCAATTTTTTGGGAATTACTGTCGGCAGCCGCCAGCTCAGCGAGCTGGCCCAAGACAGTTTGATGGAATATTTCAAAGACGCCACCGACCTGCCGGCCTTGCGCACCGCCGCCGAAGATTTGGAACACGAGTCGCGCGATTTGCGTTTGGCATTCGGCATTGAGCTGAGAAAAGGCGATTGGCAGGAGATTGAACGCAATCCCAAAATTTCCGGCGGGCTGGCGGCGGCCCAGCAGCAATTGCAGGTGTTGGCCGAGCAGCTGGAATATGCTTCGGTCAAAACCAAAGCGCTGGAAGCCTGTTTCAAGCGCGCGCAAGAGTTGCTGACGCAATTCAAGATGCTGACCGAAACCAGTGGCGGTGCATGGATACGCTGGTTCGAAACCCATAAAAAAAGCGTTACCTTCAGCCGGACGCCGCTGGATATTGCCGGAGAATTCCAGGCGTTCATGCATCAGCACACGGCGACTTGGGTGTTTACCTCGGCGACATTAAGCGTAGCCGGCAAGTTTGAGCATTTTGCCGGCAATTTAGGCCTGACCGATGCCGACAGCATAAGTTGGCCCAGTCCGTTCGACTATGCCGGGCAATCCTTGTTTTACCATCCTAAAGGCTTGCCGCAGCCCAATGACAGCGGTTTTATCGCCGGAATCATGGAATTTGTGCTGCCGGTTTTAGAGGCCAGCCGAGGACGGGCATTTCTATTATTCACCAGTCACCGGGCATTGAAAGAAGCCGAAACCTGGTTGCGTGATAAAATTGCTTATCCGGTGCTAGTGCAAGGCAGTTACCCTAAAGCCGTTCTGCTGGAACGTTTTAAGACTGCGGGCAACGCGATTTTGCTTGGCACCGCCAGTTTTTGGGAAGGCGTGGATGTTAAAGGCGAAGCGCTGTCTTGCGTGGTGATCGACAAGCTGCCGTTTTCCTCGCCCGGCGATCCGGTGCTTAAGGCGCGCATGGCAGCCTTGGAACAACAAGGCCGTAATCCGTTTTTTGAGCACCAACTACCGGCGGCGGTTATCGCCTTGCGCCAAGGCGTGGGCCGCTTGATCCGCGATTTTACCGACCGCGGCGTGCTTATGGTGTGCGATCCGCGCTTGTTGAAACGGGCTTACGGCCAGTGTTTTCTGGACAGCGTGCCGCCCATGCGCAGAACCCGCGATATTGCCGATGTGATTGCCTTTTTCGGAGAGGAGACACCGAAATGAAACTACTCGCCGTAGAAACGGCAACCGAAGCATGCTCTGCAGCGCTGATAATTAACGGCGATGTGAGAGAGCGCTATCAGCTTGCCGCCAAAGAGCATACTAAACTGATCTTGCCTATGGTCGATGAACTGATGGCCGAAGCCGGTTTATCGCCAACGCAGCTGGATGCCATGGCCTTCGGCTGCGGGCCGGGCTCGTTTACCGGCGTCAGAATCGCTACCGGCGTTGCCCACGGCATTGCCTTGGGCGCGGATTTGCCGGTGGTGGCGGTATCCACGCTGGCGGCTTTGGCGCAGGATTATTTCAGCCGGCATCCGGCCTGGGTTGCCTTTACCGGCATGGATGCGCGCATGCACGAAGTGTTCTGGGGCGTTTATCAAAAAAACGCAACCGGTTTTGCCGAATTGGTCGCTAGGGAAGCAGTCACGCCGGCGGAGCAAGTCATCTTTCCGGACCTTAAGGGTGCGGGCGTAGGTTCCGCCTGGCGGGTGTATCAAGATACTTTAAACCGGCGCTTGGGTGACCGCGTTGAACATATAGAAGCCGAGGTTTGGCCGCGCGCCGGCGCCATTGCCGTGCTGGCGGCGGAAAGTGTCAGGCTGGG
>PERF01000115.1 GCA_002928495.1 Methylobacter sp.
AAAGATGTCGGTTATCCGACCGTGATCCGGCCGTCTTTTACCATGGGCGGCAGCGGTGGCGGCATAGCCTATAATCGCGAGGAGTTTATTGCAATTTGCGAACGCGGCTTGGATTTATCGCCAACCAATGAGCTCTTGATCGAAGAATCAGTACTGGGTTGGAAAGAATTTGAAATGGAGGTGGTGCGCGACTCCAAAGACAATTGCATCATCGTTTGTTCGATTGAAAACTTTGATCCCATGGGTGTGCATACCGGGGATTCCATTACCGTTGCGCCGGCGCAGACGCTAACGGATAAGGAATACCAAATTCTAAGAAACGTTGCGGTTGCGGTCTTGCGGGAAATCGGTGTCGATACCGGCGGGTCCAATGTGCAGGTAGCCATCAATCCCGTTGACGGACGCCTGATTGTCATTGAAATGAATCCCAGAGTGTCGCGCTCTTCGGCATTGGCATCGAAAGCGACCGGTTTTCCCATTGCCAAGGTTGCCGCCAAGCTGGCTGTGGGCTATACCCTGGATGAACTGAAAAACGAAATCACCGGCGGCGCGACTCCGGCTTCGTTCGAGCCTTCCATCGATTATGTGGTTACCAAAGTTCCTCGGTTCACGTTTGAAAAATTTCCGCAGGCGGACGACCGGCTGACCACGCAAATGAAATCGGTAGGCGAGGTCATGGCAATTGGCCGTAACTTTCAGGAATCCTTGCAAAAAGCTTTGCGCGGCCTGGAAATAGGCATCAGCGGTTTGGATGAAATTGTTGACTTGGATGCCGAAGATGCTATCGACATTATTCAGCGCGAAATGCGCCATCCCGGAGCCGATCGTCTGCGTTACGTGGCCGATGCATTCAGGCATGGCATGAGTTTGGAACAAGTCCATGATGCCAGTAAAATCGACCCCTGGTTTTTAGCGCAGATCGAAGACTTGGTCGCCACGGAAAAATCCCTGTCCAGCAAAACCTTATCCACCTTAAAACACGGTGAGTTATTCAGTCTTAAGCGCAAGGGCTTTTCGGATTTAAGAATTGCCAAATTGCTAGGCACCTCTGAGACGGAAGTACGCAATACCCGGCATAAACAAAATATCCGCCCGGTTTATAAACGCATAGATTCCTGCGCCGCCGAGTTTTCTTCGGATACGGCTTACCTGTATTCCAGTTACGATGAAGAGTGCGAGGCCAGAGTCACCGATAAGGACAAAATCATTATCCTGGGCGGCGGCCCCAATCGTATCGGCCAAGGTATAGAATTCGATTATTGCTGCGTGCATGCCGCGTTGGCGTTACGGGAAGACGGTTACGAAACTATTATGATCAACTGCAACCCGGAAACCGTATCAACCGATTTCGATACATCCAACCGGCTTTATTTTGAGTCTTTGACGTTGGAAGACGTGCTGGAAATTATCCATTTGGAAAAACCCAAGGGCGTAATCGTGCAATATGGCGGGCAGACGCCGTTAAAGCTTGCAAGAGCGCTAGAGGCGGCAGGCGCGCCTATAATCGGCACTTCGCCGGATTCTATCGATTTGGCTGAAGACCGCGAGCGTTTTCAAAAACTCCTGGAACGGCTTAAACTTAAGCAACCGCCCAATGCCACGGCCCGTTCCGTTGAGCAAGCGCTCGCTAGCGCCAAGGATCTGGGTTATCCATTAGTGGTACGGCCGTCTTATGTATTAGGCGGCCGCGCCATGGAAATCGTCTTCAATGAAGAAGGTTTGCAGCGTTACATGAAAGAGGCGGTGAGCGTGTCTAACGATTCGCCGGTTTTGCTGGATCGTTTCCTGGATGATGCCGTGGAAATGGACGTCGATGCCATTTACGACGGCGAACGCATTCTCATTGGCGGCTTGATGGAGCATATCGAGCAAGCCGGCGTGCACTCGGGTGACTCGGCGTGTTCATTGCCGCCTTATGAGCTTGCCCAGGGATTACAGGATAAATTACGCGAACAAGTCGCTAAAATGGCCGAGGCTTTAGGGGTTTGCGGGTTGATGAATACGCAGTTTGCCATCCAGGGCGATGAAATTTTCGTGTTGGAAGTTAACCCCAGAGCATCCAGAACCGCCCCTTTTGTTTCAAAAGCCACCGGCTATCCGCTGGCAAAGATTGCCGCCCGTTGCATGGTGGGTAAAACATTGGCGCAGCAAGGCATTACCGAAGAAAGAATCCCACCGTTTTATTCCGTTAAAGAAGCGGTTTTTCCCTTTGTAAAGTTTCCCGGTGTCGACCCGCTGCTAGGGCCGGAAATGAAATCCACCGGTGAAGTTATGGGAATCGGTAAGACGTTCGGCGAAGCTTTTGCCAAATCGCAGCGCGCTGCCGGCGTAGATTTAAACCAAACCGGTAAGGTTTTAATCAGTATTCGTGATGCCGACAAAGCCAAGGCCCCGGAAATTGCCCGTATGCTGGTAGACAAAAAATACCAGATCGTCGCTACCGGAGGTACCGCCAAGTTCTTGAAAGACGCCGGAATTCCTTGCGAAGTGGTGTATAAGGTCAACGAGGGTAGGCCGAATACCGTGGATATGATTAAGAACGGTCAAATTCAACTGGTGATCAATACCACGGAAGGCAAAAAAGCTATTTCCGACTCATTTACCATGCGCCGGGAAGCATTACAGCACCGGGTTACTTATTACACCACCATGGCCGGCGCCAGAGCGGCCTGCTATGCCTTGGGTGAACTTAATGCGGGCGATGTGAACTGCTTGCAGAATTTACATAAAAGCTACGACTAGCTTTTTGATACATTTTAGTTTTCGTAAGAAAATTCTTTTTTTGGAGTTGCAGTAAATGAATAAAATACCTCTTACCGTTAAAGGCGCGGAAAAATTGCGGGAGGAATTGGAAGAGTTAAAGTCAGTAATCCGTCCCAGAATTATTGCCGCCATTGCGTCCGCACGCGAGCACGGTGATTTAAAAGAAAATGCCGAATACCATGCTGCGCGCGAACAACAAAGTTTTGCCGAAGGCCGTATTGCCGAAATTGAAGGTAAATTGTCGAATGCGCAAATTATCGATGTCACCAAGCTTGATCCCAACGGTAAAGTGGTTTTCGGCGCTACCGTGGAATTGGAAGATTTGGATAACGATAAAAGAGTGACTTACCAAATAGTCGGTGAGGACGAGGCAAATATCAAAGAAGGCCGAATTTCTATCGGTTCGCCGATTGCCCGTGCTTTGATCGGCAAGGAAGTTGAAGATATCGTAACGGTAAAAGCGCCTAGCGGTAACATCGAGTATGAAATAATCTCGGTCGAGTATATCTAACTAAAAGCGCAAAGTCGTTATTTTACGGGATTTTGCCGGTAGATAATGCTGATTTGGCCAATTTGTTGTACCAATTCGGCATTGCTGCCCGAGCAGATTTCTTCGGTAATGATTTTGCGTTCGTCGCGCTCGGCGCGGATTCGCACTTTGATTAATTCGTGCGCGTTCAAAGCCATATCGACCTCGTTCATGACCCCTTGAGTCAAGCCTGATTGCCCAACCATAACCACAGGCTTAAGTTTATGGGCCGATGCTTTGAGTTTTTTCTTGTCTAAATTATTCACGTTTAATATTTCCAGAGTAAACTGCTTATTATAAAACAATAAATAATATGGCAAAAAGTAAAAGCAGCAACCGCTGGATGAATGAACATTTTCAGGATGAGTACGTCAAACTAGCTCAGGCCAAAGGTTATCGTTCCAGGGCGGTTTTTAAACTCAGCGAGATACAGGACAAAGAGCGCATTTTAAAGCCCGGCATGAACGTGGTGGATTTAGGGGCAGCGCCAGGCGGCTGGTCGCAATTGGCGCGCGAGATTTTAGCAAAAAATGACAAAGTGTTGGCGCTCGATATTCTCGCCATGGAACCCATCGCCGGCGTTGAGTTTATTGAAGGCGATTTTCGTGAACAAGCCGTGCTGGACCAGTTACTGCACAAGCTCGCAGGGGAACCCGTTAATCTGGTAATGTCCGATATGGCGCCCAATATGAGCGGCAATAAAGTGGTCGATCAAGCCGGTGCCATGTATTTAGCTGAACTGGCTTTGGAAACGGCAAACCAAGTTTTATGCCCAGGCGGTGCCTTTTTAGTTAAGGTTTTTCAAGGCGAAGGCTTTGAACTCTATTGCAAAGCGGTAAACCAATCTTTCAATAAAGTTTCGGTACGAAAACCAAAAGCTTCAAGGCCGAGAAGCAATGAAGTCTATATTTTGGCCAAAGACTTTAAATAACGTGAGACAGTCCTTATATTTACAAGGCCTGAAAAAGAATTCTGATATAATTCAAGTCAGTTTTTAAACCGAGTGCCCACAAGGGTCGAGGGTGTGTAAATTGAACGATATGATAAAAAATATAGGTCTATGGGTCGTGATTGCCATTGTCTTAATGGCGTTATTCAATAACTTCGGCCCTCAAGGCGACCATAATGACTCATCACTGTCTTACTCCCAGTTTATAGGTGCTGTTAAAGCAGGGCAGGTTCAGCAAGTGATGATTGACGAAAAGATCATCAAAGGCAAGATGCAAAGCGGTGAAAAGTTTAAAACCTATTCGCCCGACGATTCGCATCTGATAGATGATTTGTTAGCCAATGGTGTTGAAATAAAGGCTATTCCGCCTGAACAACCGTCTATGTTGATGCAGTTGTTGGTTTCATTCGGCCCCATGTTGTTGTTGATTGCCGTGTGGGTATTCTTCATGCGTCAAATGCAAGGCGGAGCTGGCGGCGGCCGTGGGGCAATGACTTTCGGCAAAAGCAAAGCCCGGATGCTGGAAGAAGACCAAATTAAAGTCACCTTTGCCGACGTTGCAGGCTGCGACGAAGCCAAAGAAGAAGTCGAAGAGATGGTTGATTTTCTCAAAGACCCTTCAAAATACCAACGCCTGGGCGGCAAAATTCCGCGCGGTGTACTGATGATAGGCCCACCGGGTACCGGTAAAACGTTGCTGGCAAGAGCTATTGCCGGTGAAGCGCGCGTTCCGTTTTTTACTATTTCCGGTTCGGATTTCGTGGAAATGTTTGTGGGCGTGGGTGCGTCACGCGTGCGTGATATGTTTGAGCAAGCTAAAAAGCATGCGCCATGCATAATTTTTATAGATGAGATTGATGCCGTGGGTAGGCAGCGGGGTGCAGGGCTGGGCGGCGGTAACGACGAGCGCGAGCAAACCCTGAACCAGCTGCTGGTGGAAATGGACGGATTTGAAGGTACTGAAGGTATCATCGTTATTGCTGCCACCAACCGGCCGGATGTGTTGGATGCCGCTTTGTTGCGACCGGGCCGGTTTGACCGTCAAGTGACTGTCGGTTTGCCGGATGTTAAAGGTCGCGAGCAAATTCTTAAAGTCCACATGAAAAAAGTTCCTACCTCCGATGACGTCGAAATCAAGTACATCGCGCAAGGAACCCCTGGCTTCTCGGGGGCTGATCTGGCCAATCTGGTGAATGAAGCGGCTTTATTCGCTGCCAGATTCAACAAACGTATGGTCAGCATGTCTGATCTGGAAAAAGCCAAAGATAAACTGATTATGGGTACCGAGCGGCGTTCCATGGTCATGGATGAAAAAGAAAAGAAAATGACCGCATACCATGAGGCAGGCCATGCTATCGTCGGCCGCTTGGTACCGGAACACGATCCGGTCTACAAGGTCAGCATTATGCCGCGTGGTCGGGCGCTTGGGGTAACCATGTTTCTACCGGAACGGGATCAATACAGCGCCAGCAAACGCAAGCTGGACAGCATGATCTCCAGTTTATACGGCGGCCGTATTGCCGAGGAAATGATTTTCGGCTGGGAGCAAGTCAGTACCGGTGCGTCCAACGATATTGAGCGTGCGACCGAACTGGCCCGTAATATGGTAACCAAATGGGGGTTATCGCAACGGTTAGGGCCTTTGGCATACAGCGAAGAAGAAGGCGAAGTGTTTTTAGGAAGATCCGTGACTCGCCACAAAACCGTGGCCGAGGAAACTTCCCATACTATCGACGAAGAAATCCGTTCCGTTATAGACCGGAATTATGAGCGTGCGGAAAAAATTCTTCAGGATAATATCGACATACTTCATTCCATGGCCGCAGCGCTGATGAAGTACGAGACAATCGACAAGTCTCAAATCGAAGACTTAATGGCCAGACGTCCGGTCAGAGACCCTGAAGGCTGGGATGATACACCGCCTAACAACAATATCAGTGCGGACTCATTGAAAGATAAGCCTGATTTGACCGACAAACCGTTCGGCGGAACAGCTGAACAAAACTAAACTAGTTTAAATGGCGAAAAAACAAGGGGCAGCAATGCCCCTTGTTTTTTTCTGTCAACGCTATACAAACTCCACTACTAAACTAATCTTAATAACTAATTCATTAGTCATTGGATCTATATTATGACAAGAAAGTATTTCGGTACTGACGGTATCCGCGGTAAAGCCGGTGAACCTCCGATCACGCCTGATTTTTTATTAAAATTAGGCTGGGCGACGGGGCGTGTTTTTGCTAAGGAAGGCAGTGGTTTTGTTTTAGTGGGTAAAGACACCCGGATATCCGGCTATATGTTTGAATCCGCACTGGAAGCAGGGCTAACAGCTGCAGGTGTTGATGCCCATTTGTTGGGGCCAATGCCCACGCCGGGGATTGCTTATTTGACCCGCACGTTAAGAGCGCGCGCAGGAATAGTCATTAGCGCCTCACACAACCCCTATTACGATAACGGTGTTAAATTTTTCTCCGTTCAAGGCACTAAGCTAGCGGATGAAGTCGAACTGGAAATTGAACGCTACCTGGACTCACCCATTGCCACGGTTGAATCATCCAAACTGGGTAAAGCTAAGCGCATAGTTGACGCATCCGGCCGTTATATCGAATTTTGCAAAGGGAGTATTCCCACCCGGCTGGATTTTAGAGGCTTAAGAATAGTCATTGATTGTGCCAACGGTGCAACTTACCATATCGCGCCTTACGTCTTCAGCGAAATTGGGGCGGAAGTGGTGACTATCGGAGCCGAGCCCGATGGTCTGAACATCAATGACGAATGCGGCTCAACCAAGCCTGACAAACTCGCGGCGGCTGTATCGGCTTACCGCGCAGATTTAGGCATTGCCCTGGATGGAGATGGTGACCGTCTGATCATGGTTGACCATAAAGGCGAAATTGTTGATGGCGATGAACTGATTTATATCATTGCTAAATCGCGGTTGGAAGCTAAGCAGCTTACCGGCCCTATCGTCGGTACCTTGATGAGCAATTTAGGTTTGGAACACGCATTGGACAAACTCCACCTTAAATTACTGCGTGCCAAAGTTGGTGACCGCTATGTTATGGAGATGTTGCTGGAACATAAGGGCGTGATAGGCGGCGAAAACTCCGGCCACATCATTTGTCTGGACCGGACCACAACAGGAGACGGCATAATTTCTGCACTGCAGGTTTTGGTTGCGATGCACGAATCCGGAAAGAATTTGAACGAGCTTAAATCCGGCATGCATAAATATCCGCAAGTATTGGTAAACGTTAAGACCAGTAAAAAAATAAACCCTGATGACAATGAAGATATTAAAAAAGCCGTTGCCGCTGTGGAGAAAAAATTAGGTAAAAACGGTAGGGTATTATTGCGGGCATCGGGAACTGAACCCTTGGTTCGGGTTATGGTAGAAGGTCAAGATGTGTTGAGCGTAAAAGAATATGCAAATGAACTGGCGGAAGCGGTTAAACATGCAATAGCCGCTTGAGTTATAAAACATAAGCATATATCATAGATAGATTGACTGCCTGCGAATTTTACAGCTGAATTAACTGCTGTTTTCGCATTACACGGAAGCTAATAACCGTCAAAGCAAAAATAATTAGGCAGTCTCTAAGCAATCAACTCTCCCATTAAAGACCAATAAAAAGTTAAAAAGTACTCGACCATGTATCAAGTAATTATTGTTGTTCACGTGCTGTTAGGCATGGGTATTATCGGATTAGTGCTTATGCAGCAGGGAAAAGGCGCAGACGCCGGGGCTGCATTCGGCACAGGCACATCAGGATCGGTTTTTGGCGCTCAGGGTTCAGCCTCTTTCTTATCCCGGACAACAGCAATAATGGCGACCTTGTTTTTTATTACCAGTTTGACTTTAGCTGTGTTAGGTAGCCATCGAGAAAAAACCAAGGATTTGATGAGCGAACCGGAAGTCACGCAAGAAACCATGGTTCAACCTAAATCGGATGCGCCGCAAATACCGGTAGAAGCACCACCCATGGTTTCGGAAAAGCCAATGGATCAAACCATGCCAATGCCGGCAGAGAGCGAGCCGCCAAAATCTGAAATGATGGATGCCGTTAAGCCGGAAGCTGCGGCTATGGAGCCGGCCAAAGCCGAACCCACCCAAGCGGAAAATCCTGAGGCAGCCCCCGCAGCCATAAAAGAACCCGCTAAAGCTGAAAAGAAAAGCGCGACTAAACCAGCAAAACAGCCCGCGCATAAAACCACAAAACAGAAAGAAACGAAAACAACCTCTAAAAACTAAATCTGACTAATGATTTTGCCGATGTGGTGGAATTGGTAGACACGCCATCTTGAGGGGGTGGTGACGCAAGTCGTGCCGG
>PERF01000116.1 GCA_002928495.1 Methylobacter sp.
ACGTCAATAGTTTTTTACAGTCTTGTTACAACTTTGGTTAGATTTAGTAATGCGGAGGCACTTCCAGACCAAATTGACCTTTTGCTGTGGATGCTAAATTCAGCACTGCCTCACTCAGCGATTTGCAGGTTAATTCCAATTGTTTTATTTGGCTTTGCTGGTCTGTGACGATTTGATTAAGCGTTTGCAGCAAGTCTTCTTGATACGCCAATTTGATTTCAAGCTCGGTAATGCGTTCTTCCATGTTTCAAAACTCTCAAATTAACGTCGTAAAAAATTGCCCAGCAAGTCATGGCCGTGCTCGGTCAAAATCGATTCCGGATGAAACTGCACACCTTCAATGTCCAATGTTTTATGCCTGACACCCATGATTTCATCCATTTCGCCCGCTTCATTTTGAGTCCAGGCGGTAATTTCCAGGGAATCGGGAAGTGTCGCCTGCTCAATCACCAGCGAGTGATAGCGGGTCGCCGTCAGCGGATTGGAAAGCCCCTTAAATACGCCGACATCCCGGTGATGGACTAGCGAGGTTTTGCCATGCATTATCGATTTGGCATGAATAATATGGCCGCCGAAAGCAAAGCCGATACTTTGATGCCCCAGGCAAACGCCAAGGATGGGATATTTTCCGGCCAATTGTTGTATCACAGCTACCGAAATTCCGGCTTCTTTGGGTGTGCATGGCCCTGGGGAGATGACGATTTTATCGGGCTGCATGGCATCCAGCTGCTCTACTGTTGTCTGGTCGTTTCTGACCACTTGTACTTGAGCACCCAGTTCTCCGAGATATTGCACAAGGTTGTAGGTAAACGAGTCGTAATTGTCGATCATGACGATTTTTACGCCGCTCATAACTGAGCCTCCTCAAGTCCGGCCATGACCATACTCACCGCTCTAAAAATTGCACGCCCCTTATTCATGGTTTCATCCCATTCGTTTTGCGGGATGGAATCGTAGACAATCCCTGCTCCCGCCTGAACATATAAGGTGTGATTTTTGATTACCGCCGTCCGGATCGCAATCGCCGTATCCAGGTTGCCCGACCAGGAAATATATCCCACCGCACCGGAATAAACGCCACGCTTGACCGGCTCAAGCTCGTTGATAATTTCCATGGCCCTGATTTTGGCAGCCCCGCTTACGGTGCCCGCCGGGAAAGTGGCCGCCAGCACATCGAGAGCATTTTTGCCCACACTAAGCTTACCGATAACATTGGAAACGATGTGCATGACGTGTGAATAGCGCTCGACGATCATTTTGTCGGTAAGCTGAACAGAGCCGATTTCCGCCACCCGCCCTACGTCGTTGCGGCCTAAGTCGATCAGCATAAGATGCTCGGCGATCTCTTTGGGATCGGCCAGTAATTCCTGCTCCAACTCTAAATCCTGCTCGCGCGTCAAGCCACGCCGGCGGGTACCGGCTATCGGCCGCACGGTGACTTGCCCATCTTCCAATCTGACCAGAATTTCCGGCGACGAACCCACTACAAAAAAGTCGTCCAGGTTCAGATAAAACATGTACGGCGAAGGATTAAGGCTGCGTAAAGCCCGGTACAAATCCAATGGCGGCGCGGAGTAAGGAATGGACATGCGTTGCGACAGCACAACCTGCATGATATCGCCGTTGGTAATGTATTCCTTGGCTTTGAGTACGGCGTTACAGAAGCCGGCCTCGGTGAATGCGGAGACAAAATCCTGTTCCTGAACGACTTTATCGGTGCCGTAACGCTGCGGTCTGGCTTTCAAGTCACGCAGCCGGATGACTAACTTATCCAGCCGCTCAATCGCATTGGTATACGCAGACTCCTGCGCGGGATCAGCATGGGTAAGTAACAGCATCTTGCCGGACAAGTTGTCGAACACGAGCACCTCTTCAGAAACCATGAGCAAAATGTCCGGGTTTTCCAAAGGATCCGGTTTGTTGCAATCCTTTAATTTAGGCTCAATGTAACCAACGGTTTCATAACCGAAATAGCCTACCAAACCGCCGCTGAAACGCGGCAGCTCTTCAATATCCGGCACTCGGTAACGCTTTTGAAAATCCTCCAGCCATTGCAGAGGATTGATGCCGGTAACTGTTTCTGTCAACTGTCCATCGACATAAACCCTAATGGTTCCGCCGAAAACCTTGACCACGGTTTTACAAGGCAAGCCGATAATTGAATACCGACCCCATTGCTCTCCGCCTTGCACTGACTCAAACAAATAGGAATAAGCGCCCTCGGCTAATTTCAGATACGCACTTAGCGGCGTATCCAAATCCGCCAGCACCTGTTTATATACAGGGATTCGGTTGTATCCCTGACGCGCAAGGTAATCGAATTGTTCTGGATTCATTTTGACAAATTGATTAAATAAGACTTGTTTTTTGCCGAATTATAACGTTTTTTTAAACCCCTAGCTTCGTTATACAATTGCCCATTCGAAATAAGGAGTTGCTCATGAAGCTGGTTACCTTCACTTATCAAGAAACCACCCGGATTGGCGCCGTCACCGGCGATGATATTGTCGACAGCCTGGACGATCAGGCTATCCCGCTGACCATGCTGGAATTTTTGGCCGCTGGCGATGTGGCCCTGGACGCCATGCGGGAATTGATCGAACGGCGCAAACACCTCATCCGCCTGAGTTCGGTAAAACTCCACGCCCCCATACCCAGGCCCGGCAAATATTTAGCCATCGGTCTAAATTATGCCGACCATGTCGAAGAAACCGGGCGCGAGAAACCTGAATATCCCACCTTCTTCACTAAACAAGGTAGCTGCATCATAGGAACCGGTGATGCCATTCAACGCCCTAAACTATCCGATAAACTCGATTACGAAGGCGAGCTGGCATTTATTATCGGCAAACGCTGCCGCCATGTTCCCGTTGAATCCGCGCCGGAGGTCATCGCCGGTTACACTATCGCCAACGATGTCACGGTTCGTGACTGGCAAGCCCGGACACCCACCTGGACGCTGGGCAAATCCTTCGACACCACCGGCCCTTTAGGCCCGTGGCTGGTTACCCGCGATGAAATCGAAGACCCACACAATCTATCTCTTAAAACCTGGGTGGATGATGAGCTAAGGCAAAACGCCAACACGCGCGACATGTTGTTTAATTGTTTCGAGATGGTGGCCTATTTGTCGCAAGCGATGACCTTAGAGCCGGGCGATGTGATTTCAACAGGAACACCCAGCGGCGTCGGTGTAAAAATGAAACCCAGGGGCTATCTTTTGCCGGGGCAGACCGTGCGCGTTGAAATCGAGGGTTTGGGCGTCTTATCCAATCCGGTTGCCGAAGAGCCGGAAAATCTCGCCTACTATTGAGCCAGTCGCCGTGAAGATTCGGCTTTGCTCCCGAACAGGCCGCGTTTTCTCAAGCGTGAACGCCCGGAATCTTTTTGCGGTAATTCAAACATTACCGAAACTTTCAAACCGCCGAACTGTGATTGATCGAGACTTAGCTTGGCGCCATGTATCAGGGCAATACGCTGCACAATGGATAAACCCAGACCGCTGCCTTGCACGGTGCGAGCGGTTTCAATACAGCGGTGAAAACGTTTAAGCACATTTTCATACTCGGAAGGCGGTATCCCCGGCCCGGAGTCCTCGACGCTCAATCTTAAGCCATTGGCTTCGCCGGATACGGAAATCCTGACCAAGCCTTCCGGCGGCGTGTATTTGATAGCGTTGCCAACCAAATTTCGGATCAAGATATTGATTAACGGGGGGTTGCCGGTAATCGGGACGGCATTGTCCTCGACAAATTCCACGCGGATTTTCTTTTTATGCGCCTCGGGCTCCAAATCCGCCACCACTTGAACCACTTCGCTGCCGATAAGACTGGTTTGCTGGGTTAAAAACTCGGTTCCGGATTCAATCCGCGAGAAAATCAATAGCTGCTGCACCATGGCAGTCATGCGGTTGACACCTTGCTCGATGCGGCTTAAGGCTTGATTGCGGGTTTGTTCGTCCTGCGCCCTGAGCGCAACCTGCGCTTGGGTTAACAAGCCGGCCAGCGGCGTTCTCAATTCATGCGAGGCATCGGCGGTAAACCGGCGCTCGTGCTCGAAAGCATGTTCCAACTGGATAAAAAGATTATTCATCTGGTTAACCAGCGGTACGATCTCGGCCGGGAGCTTTTGTGTGGACAAGGGTTTGAGGTAACTGGCTTCACGCTTGGCTAATTGTTTGGTGAGCCGCTCCACCGGTTTCCAGGCCCGGCCGACAATCAACCATATCACCACTCCCAGGCAGGGCAAGCCGATTAAAAACGGCGTGATTAAATGTTTGGAAATATCGTCTTTAAGTTCCTTGCGTATGTCGTCCCGTTGCCCAACGTGAATGATGTAGCTGCTTTTATCGTCGGAGATGCTGAACACATGCCATAAATGCCCGTTTATGGTGGTTTTGCTGTAACCGTTTAAAGACGACGACAAAGGCAAGGCGGGCGCGCTTTCGGAACGCAGTATCAGGCCCTCTTGCTTGTAGATAAGCTGAAACGCCAGTTTTTTTTCGTAACGGTGGGTAAACGCGTTGGGCCGTATGGTCTCGACCTTCTCCAAATCCCACAATCGGTATAAGGATTTGGAATACGGCAGATGCGAAACAAAGGAATTTAACGAGCGCGCGGATTGTGCCAGCTCGGCATCAAACAAATCGCCGACTTCTTTCCGAATTTCCGAGTAAACTTTGTAGCTGGCAGCACCTAAAATAATCAAGGAAGCGGATAATAATGCAAAAAGCAATAGCTTTCGCAGAGAATAATTCATTACTCCTCATCAATAATGTAACCCACACCGCGTACTGTGCGGATGATACCGGGCTCCAATTTTTTCCTCAAGTAATGAATGTGAACTTCTACGGTATTGCTTTCAATATCCGATCCCCAGGCGTACAGGGTTTCCTCCAGCCGTGAGCGTGAAATGACTCGCCCGATATTGGCCATCAGGAAATTGAGGATTTCATACTCTTTTTGGGATAGATCGACTTTTTCACCTTTAAAACTGACCTGGTGCGCCGCCGGATCCAAAATGATGCCTTTGTGTTCGATACACGGCGTGCTGCGGCCTTCCTGCCGTCTGGCCAAGGCTCTCAGCCGGGCGCAGACTTCGTTGAGATCAAATGGTTTAACCACAAAATCGTCGGCGCCGCTATCCAAACCTAACACGCGGTCGGCCACGGTATCTTTGGCGGTTAATACCAAAACCGGGGTTTCATCCTTTCGCCCTCGCAAGGAATTAAGAATGGCCATGCCGTCCATATCCGGCAGATTCAAATCCAACACGATGAGCTCGTAACTGTTTAGCCTGAGCGCTTCATCGGCTAGCTTGCCGTTGGTCAGCCAGTCAACAGCATAGCCTTCCATCATTAGGCCGGCTTTCAAGCCATCGCCCAGAATTTCATCATCTTCAACTAATAACAGTCGCATGCTTTTTAAGTACCTTGAAAAACAAATTACCCGCTCACTTTAGGCCAACAAAAACCAATCGGCAAGCGCTATCCGGGGTTTTTAGGGTAAACTTGCGAAAAACCAACAGGAACAACGCTTTTGCCGCCGCTTAGTCTTTATGTCCATATTCCCTGGTGCATACAAAAATGCCCTTATTGCGATTTCAATTCCCATGCCGTTAAAGATGGGATACCCGAGTCCCGGTACATAGACGCGCTCCTAGAAGACCTAGCCCAAGACCTGGAACATTTCGGCGAAACCCGTCCGTTGTCAACGATCTTCATCGGCGGCGGAACGCCTAGCCTATTCTCCCCGGACTCCATTAACCGGCTCTTAAGCGGCATCAACAAGCGGCTGGCGTTTTCCGACGCGTTGGAAATCACTCTGGAGGCCAATCCGGGCACTTTCGAAAGCGCTAAATTCGCTGAGTTCCGTGCACTGGGCATTAACCGCTTATCCATCGGTATTCAAAGTTTTAGCGACCGGTTTTTAACTCGACTGGGACGCGTTCATTCCGCCTCCGAAGCTATCCGTGCCGTCGAAATCGCTCATCAGGCAGGGTTTGACAACTTTAATCTGGATTTGATGTTCGGCCTGCCCGGCGCACAAAGCAGCGATAGTGAATACGATATAACCACCGCAATCAAGCTGAAGCCCAAGCATATATCGTTTTATCAACTTACTTTGGAGCCCAATACTTATTTCTATCAGTTCCCGCCGAAATTGCCGGATGATGAAAGCATTTTCAACACTCAACTGGCCTGCCAGCAATTTCTGGCCCAAACCGGCTTTGAACAATACGAAATCTCCGCCTACAGTCAACCGGATTGGGTTTGTAAGCATAATCTCAATTACTGGCAATTCGGTGACTATTTGGGCATAGGCGCCGGTGCGCACGGCAAATTAAGCCTGGAAACGCCCGGCAAGATCATGCGCTATTACAAAACCAAACATCCGGAACCTTATCTACACAGCCGGCAACGGTGTGCCTCAGCCATTGCCATCTCGGACTTGCCGCTGGAATTCATCATGAATCAGCTGCGGCTTAAACAGGGCTTTTCCTTGGACAGCTATAGCGCTAGAACCGGACTTTCGGTCGAAACCTTGGAACCGGCTCTGTCGGCTTGCGTTGATCAAGGCTTATTGGTTAAAGACGGGACTCGTTATGCCTGTTCGCCGCAAGGCTGGCTTTTTCTCGACAGCATCCTGGCAAAATTTCTGCCTTAACCCGTTATAATGCAGCAATTTATTGATTAGCCATGGCCATGCTTGCATACCAAGAAGACTTTATCGCTTACTCGCTGGAATGCGGGGTTTTAAAATTCGGCGAATTTACCCTGAAATCAGGCCGCACCAGCCCCTATTTTTTCAATACCGGGTTGTTTAATACCGGCGCCAAACTGGGCAAATTAGGGCAATTTTATGCTTTGGCTTTGCAGCATTCGAAGCTGGCGCCGGATATTCTGTACGGCCCGGCTTATAAAGGCATTCCGCTGGTCAGCGCCACCGCTATCGCTTACCAGCAATTAATCGGGCACGACATTCCATTTGCTTTTAACCGCAAGGAAGCCAAAGACCACGGCGAAGGCGGCGTTTTAGTCGGTGCCGAGCTGCAAGGCCGGGTGGTCATCCTGGATGATGTTATCACCGCCGGCACCTCCATACGCGAATCCACCGCCATTATTACCCAGGCTGGCGCCATGCCGGCCGGCGTTTTGATCGCGCTTGACCGCCAGGAACAAGGCCATAACCAGACCTCCGCCATTGCTGAAATCAACGCCCAATTCGGCATACCGGTTATTGCCATCGTGAAACTGGACGACATCATCGAATATCTCGTCGCCAATCCCGGCAGCCACCCGCTGGAAACTATTAAAGCCTACCGTGAACGCTACGGCGTTTAACCCGGCCGCTGCTTGGAAAAAAATCCCGCAGCGTCTAACAGTTCTAAAGATATGGTCTACACTTAAGACAAAATACGCGCCAAAGGCCGTTTAACCCTTAATTTGCGTGAGTGACTAAAGGCTTGACATGAGGAATCCGGAATTTAAAGAGCAGATGCACGAGTATTCACAATGGCGTGCAAAGCTGATTCAGGCTATAGAGATGTATCATGAATGGCGCAACCGCTACGGCATGAGCGACCCCAACAGCACGGACACCATTCTCAACATCCTCAACGGACTGCAAGCCGACCGGGTTACTCTGGCATTCGTAGCGGAATTCTCGCGCGGCAAAACCGAATTAATCAACGCTTTGTTTTTTGCCGAAACCGGTGTCCGGCTATTGCCGTCCTCGCCCGGCCGCACCACCATGTCACCAACCGAATTGTTCTTCGATGCCGACGGCGGCAGCTATATCCGCCTGCTGAACATCGAAAGTCGGCTGGAAGATATTTCCCTGAACGAGTTTAAAAAGCAACCGCAACGCTGGCATCAAATCGATCTGGATTGCGACTCGCCCACGCAAATGCAAGAAGCATTCAAGGAATTGATTGCCACCAAGCAAGTTGAGAAAGCCACTGCCATCAAGCTGGGCTTATGGAATGAGCGCGACGCCGCCGAACAAGGCACGCTAGATGCCGAAAACGTGGAAATCCCCTGCTGGCGGCATGCTTTGATCAGCTTTCCCCACCCTTTGCTGCAGGAAGGTTTGTGCATTCTTGACACGCCGGGCCTGAACGCCCTGGGCACCGAGCCGGAATTAACCCTGAATATGTTACCCAGCGCGCAAGCCATCGTCTTCGTGCTGGCCGCCGATACCGGCGTCAC
>PERF01000117.1 GCA_002928495.1 Methylobacter sp.
GGCGGGGCCTTCATAGCTGGGTAAAAAAGTAGTGTGTTTCGACATTTTTTTGATTAGTCTTAACTAGATTTTGAATGTGTCTTATTAAAGCATAGTTCGTGGTGGGCGAAATTCAATTTTAAGCACGTTTTTAAAGTTCCCGTTATGACGTAAATAGCTGTTTTAGCGTAGCTTTATCGAAAAGCATGGTCTAGCAGGTTGGCTAACTGTCTTGCTGGAATACGGTGTTGTGAAATGCTTATTTTGCCTTCACTCATAAAACATAAAACCATCTTTACGCATGTGCCACAACTAAAGATTGTTGATAAATTATAAGCGAATATCGTTTAAGCAGAGTAATTGTTGTTTACTAGGAAATATTTTTAAAAGCTTCCCCGCGCAATGTGGGGATTTTTCAAGCCGGATTGGTTCCCATCAGACTTAAGGCCACTGCTTCAGCAGCTTTTATACCGTCAATAGCCGCCGAGAGAATCCCGCCGGCATAACCCGCGCCTTCGCCGGCTGGGTATAGACCTTTGGTATTCAGGCTTTGCATGGTTTCATCTCGCTTAATCCGGATGGGTGACGAGGTACGGGTTTCCACGCCGGTAAGCAAGGCATCGGGCATGGCAAAACCTTTTAGGGATTTATCGAAGGCCGGCAAGGCTTCATGCAGCGCTTCAACGGCATAGTCCGGCAGAGCGGCGTTTAGATCACACAGTTTGATACCCGGCGTATAAGAGGGTTGAACTGAACCCAATCCGGTCGAAGGTTTTCCGGCCAAAAAATCACCCACGGTTTGCGCGGGCGCCTGATAATTTTCTCCGCCCAGCATAAACGCCTGCTTTTCCCATTGGCGTTGAAAATCGATGCCCGCCAGCGCATGGCCGGGATAGTCCTCGGGTGTGATGCCTACGACAATCCCGCTATTGGCGTTACGTTCGTTGCGCGAATATTGGCTCATGCCGTTGGTGACGACATGGCCGACTTCCGAAGTGGCGGCTACCACGGTACCGCCGGGGCACATGCAGAAGCTGTAAACCGAGCGACCGTTTTTACAATGATGCACCAGTTTGTAATCGGCGGCGCCAAGCAACGGATGGCCGGCAAATTTGCCGAAGCGGCAGCGGTCGATAAGTGATTGCGGGTGCTCGATGCGAAAACCAACGGAAAACGCTTTGGCTTCGATATAGACGCCGCGCTCGTAAAGCATGTTAAAGGTGTCCCGGGCGCTGTGGCCTAATGCCAAAATGACATGCGTAGCGGCCAGGGTTTCACCATTGTGCAGCACTATCCCCTGCATACGGCCTTGTTCAATGACAATATCGTCAACCCGGCTTTGAAAGCGGATTTCTCCCCCCAAAGATTCAATTTGAGCGCGTATGTGCTCTACCATTGAGACTAACCGGAAGGTACCTATATGCGGCTTGCTAAGATATAGAATTTCTTCCGGCGCGCCGGCTTTAACGAATTCGGTTAAAACCTTGCGTCCGTAGTGTTTGGGATCCTTGATTTGGGTGTAGAGTTTGCCATCCGAAAAGGTACCGGCACCGCCTTCGCCGAATTGCACATTGGATTCGGGATTAAGCACACTTTGCCGCCACAGGCCGAAAGTGTCTTTGGTGCGTTCGCGCACAGCTTTGCCACGTTCCAGAATGATCGGTCTAAAGCCCATCTGCGCCAGAATCAAGCCCGCAAAAATGCCGCACGGCCCCAAACCTATGATTACCGGGCGCGGTAGGCCGGGTTTCGGCGCCTGGCCGACAAAACGGTAGTCGGTATCGGGGGTGGGGCCGATATGCGGGTCGTCGGTAAAATGGTTAAGTACGGTTTGTTCGTCTTTGACTTCAACATCCAGGGTATACACCAGAAGGATGGCGTCTTTTTTGCGTGCATCGAAGCCGCGCCGGAAAACCGAAAAACCGATCATCTGGATTTTATTAATATTTAGCTTGTCAACAATAGCGGATTCAAGTTGCTCTTGAGTATGATCCAGCGGTAATTTAAGTTCGGTAATTCTTAGCATTTAGGTCATGCCGGGCGGGTTAAAAATGTGAGCTGCCGCACATTTTATCGGATTGCTTACGGTTGTTGGCGGCAAAACTTCGAATTTTAAATAAGCTACTGAAATATAAATATTATGTTTGGTCAAATAGTGATTAAAATCGGGCTTGCGGTAGTACTTTTAGGACTGTTGATAAGCTATGCTCCCTGGCTTATAAGCTGGTTTGGAAAGCTCCCCGGTGATGTCAGAATTGAGGACAAAAATGGGATTGTATTTATCCCAATCACTTCTATGCTTATAGCGAGCATTTTACTGACAGTGTTAGTGAACATTTTTTTCCGGAAGTAACCGACAACGTTTGAGGATAAGCGTAATTTCATTGGACGTTTGTGGGTTTATTCAAGATTATTCAAAAGTTAAACTCAATTTGGAACAAGAATGGAAATACCAAAAGAAGTATTACAGAAAAAGATCCTGGTAGTCGATGATGCTTCTTCTATGCGTAAATTAACTAAAGCCATCCTGCGCGAAGGTGGCTTTAGTCATGTTTTTGAAGCGGAGGATGGTCAGGCGGCGTTAACCTTGATGAAAAAGATGAAAGTCAATTTAGTCGTCTGTGATTGGAATATGCCGATTATGAGCGGTATGGATTTGTTTTTGGCCATTAAAGACGATCCGGACTTGACCGGTATGCCGTTCATTATGCTGACTTCCGCATCAGAAGGCAGTAACGTTAAGGAAGCCATTGTGGCCGGCATCACGGCTTATATGATTAAACCTTATAAACCCATTGATTTGATCAAAAAAGTGGTTAGTAAATTAGTGTAGATTTAGTTTTACTCTAAACGGCCCGCATACCGTAAGGATGCGGGTTTTTTTTAAGTTTTTTCCACGGTTTCCGACGTTGCGCTGGGCTTGCGGCGTTTACCGATGTTTTTTTGGTCGCGGTGGCGCAGCTTGGGTTTTTTGGCAGCCGGCTGGTTTGTGGGTTTCTTGGCCTTCCCGCCAGCGGATTTACCGGAGGCTTTCAATTTTTTGGGGCCTTGGTAGCTGCCTTCCAGCCCCGCAATGGTTTGGGCGTCCAGTTTTAATTGTAGGTAACGCTGTATGCTGCTGAATAAGTTCCATTCATTATGTTTAACCAGCGTGATTGCAGTTCCCGTCATGTCCGCACGTCCGGTACGGCCGATGCGGTGGGTGTAGTCCACCGCGTTACGGGGCACATCAAAGTTAATGACCAAATCCGCCGCTTTAATATCCATTCCGCGGGCTGCTAAATCGGTGGCGATTAACACGTTTATCGTGCTATCGGTCAGTGCTTTGAGGATTTGAATGCGCTGTTTTTGATCAAGTTCGCCATGCAAAGCGGCGACTTTGAACTTATTTGCAATTAACGGCCCTTTCAAGTGTTGGGTTTGGGAACGGGTATTGGTAAAAATCAAAGCTTTGCCATAGGGGTGGTGGTTTAGCAGCCAGACTAGCAGTTTGAGTTTATGTGCGTCATCGTCGGCTAAAACCATTTGTTGCGTTATGGTTTGAGGTAGTTGCAACGGCGGGGTGACGGTGATTTTTTGCGGCGCGTTTAAAATCGTTCCGGCTATTTTGTGAACTCGGGAATTGAGTGTTGCCGAAAACAGCAAGCTTTGTCTGGAGGCATTTGTATAATCGACTATGGCGAGTACATTTTCAGCGAAACCCATATCCAGCATGCGGTCGGCTTCATCCAGAACCAGCGTGTTTAGAGCGGATAAATCAACGGTTCCAGCCTCAAGCAAAGCCGACAACCGGCCCGGAGTGGCAATAACAATATCGGCTTTATGGTGTAAAGCGGTTTGCTGCTGCTTGAAATCTTCCCCGCCGGTGGTCAGACACGTAAATAAGCCGGTAAATCGGCAGAGCTGGCTACATTGGTCGAAAATCTGCCTGGCCAGTTCGCGGGTGGGCACCAAAATCAACAGCTTGATACCGGGCGGATTGGGCTGACTGAGCAGGTGGTGTATCGCCGGTAACAAAAACGCCAAGGTTTTACCGCTGCCGGTTGGTGCGCTGACCAAAACATCGCGTCGGGTCAAAGCTTGCGGAATGACTTCGAGTTGCGCTTGCGTGGGATGGCTAAAACCATGTTCGTTGAGAGCCTGAAGCAAAGCCGGGGCAAGCTGGAAATGGTCAAATGAAGCGTTATTAATAGTATTGTCTTGATTATGGTCTTGCATGGCTAAAATTAATGGTAATACTTTGTTGTGAGTATAACCGGTTTAGAATGTTATCAGGCGAATCCGGCTTGATGATCCGGTTAATTCTAAAGTCTAGCGCGTAACCCAAACAGTGTAAGGAAAACTATGGTTCCTATTCGCGATACTGCGCCATGTTATTCAAGGCCCTATGTTACTTGGGTGTTGATGTTTGTTTGCAGTTTGATTTTCATTGTCATGCAGCTTTTGCCGCAACAGCTCCAATTTCAGCTGGTGAATCTTTATGGTTTGGTTCCGTTACGTTATTCGGATCCGGATTGGGCGTTAGCTTACGGATTGCCTAATGATCACGGCTTATCGTTTTTTAGTTGTTTGTTTTTACATGGCGGTTGGCTGCATTTGGCCGTCAACATGTGGTTCATGTGGATTTTTGCCGATAATGTGGAAGACCGGATGGGGCATTGGCGGTTTTTAGTGTTCTTTATTTTGAGCGGCTTGTTTGCTGCGGCTTTGCAATGGTATTTTTCACCTGATCTGGCTATTCCGGTGGTGGGTGCTTCAGGCGCCATCGCCGGGGTTTTAGCGGCTTATTTTTTTCTTTACCCCATGGCTAGGGTGATTTTATGGATACCGCTGTTGTTTTATCCGCTTATAGTGCACGTGCCGGCGATTGCGTTTTTGGGGGTATGGGTCATTTTGCAACTGCATAACGCGATAACCGCATTGCTGTTCAAAGATGTTACGGTTGATGTGGCCTGGTGGGAACATCTGGGCGGTTTTATTATCGGTGGATTAACCTATCATTTTTTTCTGTTAAAACATTGGCCTAAGAAAAGTGATTGATTTCGGCGGCTTTCGGTTATAATTCTGCGGGTTTTAATAGCGGTTTTTAAAGCCCCGCGATTTTCAAACCAACATTTAGTGTTTTATCGGAATAAAAACAATGAAAAAAATTAATTTTGCCTTGGTCAAACTGATCCAGTTCATGGTGTTTGTGATATTTACTTTTGTCGTGCTGGCTTATTTTGGGGCTTTCGTGTTGCTGCCTTTAGATGCCATAGCCTTGTTGGTTAAATTGCTTTCCGCTATCGGTTTGAATGGTTTTATTGCGGCATTTATTGCGATTCCCGCTATCGGTTATCTTTGTTTTATGGTTTATAAAACGCCTAATCTGGTACAAACGGTTATCGATACCGGTATTGATTTGGTCAAAACCGGCAAAGACAAAGTTGCTGCGTTTAACACCATAGCCGATACCGTAAAAAACTAATCGGTACTATCTAAAATTATTCAAACTCAAGGCGCGCACAAACGCGCCTTGAGGCGGCAAAACTAAAAGGCAGAGTGTTATGTGTTTTAGCGCCAATATGTCATTGGGAATGGGTGTGGCCGGATTTATTGCTTCGGCTATTACATTGGCAGATACCAAAGAAGCTTTTTGGATCAGATTCGCCAGAGCTTTCGCTATTTTTCATTTTTCCTTGATGGAATTGATCCAATATTTTGCTTACCCGGTGGTGGATCAATGCGGGTACGGCAGCAATTTATTGCTCAGCGAACTTTCCACTTACCATATAAAACTTCAAGCACTGGCGATCATGCCCGCGCTGGCGACTTATTCTTCCGATCCCACGGCGCTGAAAAAAGCGGCCTTAGGAGGTTTAGGCTTAAGCACCGCCTTTTTGTTGTTCGGTTTACTGCCTAGCGATATGCAGATTTACCAGGCCAATCCCAATTTTATCGGTGATTTGGTGTTATGTTTACAAAAAGGGGTTTACCACATAGCTTACTCAATCAATAGCGCCTACGGCTCAATTGTTACCCACGGCTCGTTGTTCGCTTTGGCGTTTAGCGGTTTTCTTTGGAAGAACAACACCCGTATAGCGACCTACCATTTTCTTATGTCGATCTTGACCTTATTCGTTCCGCAGTGGTTTTTTGGCGTAACCACGGGCGAAGGGGCGGCAATTTATTGTTTTTACTCAATTGTGATAACCGGCAGTTTTATGCCTTATTTCAAGAAGTATTTTCGGGCCAAGAACTCCCCTGTCGAGCTGAAACTTTGCTAGAAACGGGTAGGAAATGGGATACGGTTTGAGAAAAATGTTAATGAACTAAAGCCAAATATTCCGTAAAATTAAAAATTAGTTATTCTTTCTGCAACGGGATCGGTCGTTTGGCTTATCCCGTTTTGTGCATCTATGGTGGTTAATTTTGAATAAACCTGCATTACTGGTACTGGAAGACGGAACCGTTTTCAACGGTATCTCGATCGGCGTGGAAGGTTGTTCCGTAGGGGAGGTTGTGTTTAATACCGCAATGACGGGATATCAAGAAATTCTCAGTGATCCGTCTTATGCCAGACAGATCGTTACCTTGACTTATCCTCATATTGGCAATGTCGGCACCAATGATGAAGATAATGAATCGCCAGGGGTTTATGCCAGCGGTCTGGTGATCCGGGATCTGCCGAAACTTGCCAGTAGCTGGCGGCTAGGCAAAACGCTGCCGGAATATCTGCAAGAGCACGGCATTGTGGCTATCGCCGATATCGATACCCGTAAGCTGACGCGTTTATTGCGCGATAAAGGCGCCCAACACGGTTGCATTATTGCCGGAGACAACCCTGATGCCGCCGAGGCTAAATCAGCCATTGCGGGTTTTCCGGGGCTTAAAGGCATGGATTTAGCCAAAGAAGTCAGCGTAGCCCAGCCCTACGGCTGGCAGGAAGATATATGGCATATTCAGCATGGCTACCGGCCTGCTGCCGGACAGCAAAAATTTGTTGTCGCCTACGATTTTGGTATCAAGCGTAATATTCTGAGGCTGTTAGCCAACCGCGGTTGCAAAATTAAGGTGGTGCCGGCCATGACGCCTGCCGAAGCGGTACTGGCGATGAATCCGGACGGGATTTTTTTATCCAACGGGCCAGGTGATCCTGAGCCTTGCGATTATGCTATCGAAGCCATCAAAGCATTTTTGGCAAAAAAAATACCGGTTTTCGGTATCTGTTTAGGGTATCAATTATTGGCGTTAGCCAGCGGCGCCAAGACCGAAAAAATGAAATTCGGCCACCATGGCGCTAACCATCCGGTGCAAGAGAAGGCAACCGGGCGGGTGATGATCAGTAGCCAAAACCATGGTTTTGCGGTTAATGAAGCGAGCTTGCCTGAATATTTAGCGGCGACTCACCATTCATTATTCGATGGCAGCCTGCAAGGCATTGCCCGCACCGATTGTCCGGCTATCGGTTTTCAGGGGCACCCGGAAGCCAGTCCGGGACCGCACGATGTTGAATCATTATTTGATGATTTTATGAAACTAATGGCCTGATTAGGTCATTAACGCCCAAAATACACATTACTCATGCCAAAAAGAACCGATATATCATCTATTTTACTGATTGGAGCCGGGCCTATCGTGATTGGCCAAGCCTGTGAATTCGATTATTCCGGCACACAAGCGTGCAAGGCGTTGCGTGAAGAAGGCTACCGCGTCATTCTGGTGAATTCCAATCCCGCCACGATCATGACCGATCCGGACATGGCGGATGCCATTTATATTGAACCCATCGACTGGCAGACGGTAGAAAAAATTATCGAAAAAGAACGTCCCGATGCCATTTTACCAACCATGGGTGGGCAAACCGCGCTTAACTGTGCCTTAGCGTTGGACGAACACGGCGTGCTGGAAAAATATGGCGTCGAAATGATAGGTGCCAGCAAAGAAGCTATTCGGAAAGCCGAAGACCGCCAATTGTTTAATGATGCCATGGGCAAAATCGGTTTTGAGGTGGCACGTTCTAAAACCGCGCATTCGATAGAAGAAGCCTTGGCGGC
>PERF01000118.1 GCA_002928495.1 Methylobacter sp.
TTTCGGAAAAATTACCATAACCCAGCATCAGCTTAACGTAGGCGGCTTCCAGCGAAATATTCCAAATCATCGACACACCTTCCTGTAATAGCGTTTGTGTGCTTGCGTAGGCATCCGGTGTTTTCATGGCAGGGGCCAAATACACCGGAACCGAGTTTTCCCGGCATTGGCGGACAAATTCAACCAGGGAAAAATTACCGCCCCATTGCGCCGAGCTACAAGCCGTACCCGAATGGTACATGTCATGCAAAACAACATCGCCGGCTTGCAGATAAAACCGGCTGTAGTCCAGCCCCGGATACGGTTTTATCAGCACTACCCGTGGTGAAAATTCGGCTTTCAAAACCATCGGTTGCCGGGCCGGCAGTGGTTCTTGCCAATCAAACCGGCGATTGTCGTAAACTGCCATCGGCCGGTTTTGCACGCTGATAAAATCGCTACTCAACTGTAAAGAAGCCGCCAACCGGGCGCCGTGGTGCAAGTGCATGGCCTGGCCTTGGTTGCAGTATGGCACCCAAACACCGGCGGCTTGGCGCTGGCGGATATAATCCACCGCGCAAATAAAATTCCGCACGCCGTTGGCCTTGGCATGGCTTAGCGGATAATCGCTGGACACCATCAAAATCGGCACCGCCAAGGCGTTGAAATATAAGCTTAAGGCGGCAGCGGTAAAGGCCAGCGTATCGGTGCCGTGGGTCACGATAACGCCGGCGTAGCGCTCCGGATTTTCCGCTTCGATAGCGGCAATCAGCCGTTGCCAGGCTGGCGGCGCCAGATTTTCACTTAGCAGTTGATATGGCTGAATACAGTGGAAATTAACTTGCGCGGGTTCCGGATATTGGGCCTGAAACAGTGAAATTAAATGATAAGACGCCGAGGCGTCCGGGCTGATAACACCTTGCGAAGCCGTAGAGCCAATCGTGCCGCCGGTAAATACCACCAAAATGTCTTTCATAGTATGATGCTGTGTTTTTTGGATAGTTTTTAAAAGAAAAAGTATGCAATTATCGTTGATCGTCGCCATGGCAAGTAACCGTTGCATAGGCTTTAACAATCAATTGCCATGGCATTTACCGGCTGATCTCAAGCGGTTTAAACAAACCACCCTGGGATCGGCTATCGTTATGGGCAGAAAAACCTACGAGTCCATCGGCCGACCCTTGCCCGGCCGCAGCAATATTATTATCAGCCGCAATCCCGGCTATCGGCAACCGGGCTGTTCGGTATTGGGCACGCTCGAAGAGGCGCTGGCGCAAGGCTGTCTGGAGGGTAAAAAGCTGTTTGTCATCGGCGGTTCGGAGCTTTATGAGGCGGCCATGCCGTTGGCACAGGCTATCCACATGACGCAAGTGCATAAAGCATTTCTAGGCGATACTTTTTTCCCGGAGCTGGATAGCGACTCTTGGCAGGAAGTTACCAGGGAGACAGTAGACAACGACCCTGCGGTTGATTTCAGTTACAGCTTTGTGGAGCTCCGGCCCAAACTTTAAGTTTTACGCGCTCTCTTCAGTCAAGGTCAGTTTGGCTTTCCCGGATTTGGCATCGTCTTCATACGATTTGCGCGGCTTTTTCGCACCGGGGCAATCGATACTGAAACGCTCTACCGTATCGCCCAGTTTTAACGCGGTCAACTGACCGCCCCACAGGCAGCCGGTATCGATGCCGTAACAATTTTCGCCTTCGTAATACCCCAGCGTCGACCAATGCCCGAAGATAATTTTCATGCCCAGGTTTTTGCGCCCCGGCACTTTAAACCAGGGCATTAAATGTTTAGGCTGGCTGCCTGGCGGGCCGCTATTGACAAAATCCATGCGCCCGCCGGCGTCGCAATAACGCATCCGCGTAAAGCAGTTAATGATAAAACGCAGTTTTTCTGAATTTTTTAAGCGCGAAGACCACACACTGGGCTTGTTACCGTACATTTTTTTTAAGAACTCAACGTAGTCGTCGCTTTGCAAAGCGTGCTCGGCTTGGCGTGCCAGTTCCTGCGTCATCTCCAAATCCCATTGCGGCGGGAGGCCGGCATGCAGGAGGCAAAAGCCGTGTTCAGCGTGAAACAACGGTCGGTGCCGCACCCAGTCGACCAGTTCATCGCAGTCGGGGGCTTCCAACACCGGGAGCAGCGAATCTTGTTTGTTGGCGATTTTTTGCGCGCAGGAAGCGGCCAAAAGATGCAGATCATGGTTACCCAGAACCACCACCGCGGCTTCACCCAAGCCTTTGATAAAACGCAAGGTTTCCAGTGACTTAGGCCCGCGATTGACTAAATCACCGGCAAACCAGAGCCGGTCTTCACGTTCATTGAAGGCTACCGCATCCAACAGCCGCAGCAAATCGTCATAGCAACCCTGGATGTCGCCAATTGCGTAGGTGGCCATGCGCTAATGCAAAGTCCTGGGTATGGACAAGGTAAAGCGTGGAATTCGGGCATCGAAATCCTCGCCTTCGTCCGAATGCATGGAATAACTGCCTTGCATGGTACCCACCGGCGTTTCAATCATGGCGCCGCTGGTGTAGCTAAAAGTTTCGCCGGGTTTTAAATACGGCTGCTCGCCGACCACGCCGCTACCGCGAACTTCCTGGACTTTGCCGTTGGCATCGGTAATCAGCCAGTGCCGGGTCAGCAACTTGGCTGGCACATCTCCGGCATTGGTAATTGTGATGGTGTAAGCGAAAACATAGCGGTTATCATTGGGCGACGATTGCGACTCGATGAAATAAGGCTCTGCTTCAACTATTATTTTGTTTTTATCGTTCATTATTGGATCATATGACTCTTAAGGTTTTTGTTATTTCATCCCAAGTTGTTGCTAAACGCAAGTCAGTATTCAGTATGGCAAAGAAACTGAGTTTTTTCATTTTGTTGACGCTATCGTCGTTGATTTTTGCCGACAATGCCCAGGATTTATTTTCAGCGGCAGTGAACGGTAAAGAACAAACCGTGGCCTCGCTGCTTAGCCAAGGGGTCGATGTCAACACCAAAAATGCCGCCCAACGCACGGCCTTAATCGCCGCCAGCGCCAGCGGCAATGCCCGCATCGTAAAGCTGCTGCTCACTTACGGCGCCGACGTCAATCTGGCTGACAGCACCGGCACCACGGCTTTGATGGCGGCGTTGGCATTCGGCAGTGAAGATATCGTCAACCGTTTGATTTCGGCCGGGGCCGATGTCAACGCCATGGACAACCAGAAAGTTGCCGTGATTACCAGAGCCAAGCGCTTGGGCAAGGATAATCTGGTCAAACTTTTGGAAACTGCCGGCGCCAAAGACCCCGAGGCTGAAGCGGCCATGAAGGAGGGCGAGGAAGGCAAGGATAAGGATAAGGAAAAAGACAAAAGCAAAGATAAAAATAAAGAAACCGACAAAGATAAAAAAGACGGCAAAACCAAAAAATAAACCGGTTTTCACCTCGGGTTTGCCATAAAAAAGTTTATAGACAGGAATACAGCATTGCACATTCATATATTAGGTATCTGCGGAACCTTCATGGGCGGTCTGGCGCTGATCGCCCGCCAGCTTGGCTACACCGTCACCGGCTCCGACCAAAATGTTTACCCGCCCATGAGCACCCAACTGGAAGAGCAAGGCATCAGCCTGATGTCCGGTTACCGGGCGGAAAATTTGCAATCCAAGCCCGATCTGGTCATCATCGGCAATGCCTTGTCGCGCGGCAACCCGGAAGTTGAAACCGTGCTCAATTCCGGGGTGCGCTATGTCTCCGGACCGCAGTGGCTGGCCGAGCACGTGCTGCAAGAGCGCTGGGTGCTGGCCGTGGCCGGCACCCACGGCAAAACCACAACCACCGGCATGCTGGCGTGGATTCTGGAACACCAGGGCTTTAAACCGGGCTTTTTGATCGGCGGCATTCCCTTGAATTTCGGGATATCGGCCCGGCTGGGCGAGTCGTCGTTTTTTGTGATCGAGGCCGACGAATACGACTCGGCGTTTTTCGACAAACGTTCCAAATTTGTCCATTACCGGCCGCGCACGGCGGTTTTGAACAATCTGGAATACGATCACGCCGATATTTTTCCGGATTTGGACGCCATCAAAAAACAATTTCACCATTTGCTGCGCACCATTCCCGGCGAAGGTTTGATTATCAGCCCGGCTCAAGACCCCAACGTAAACAGCGTGCTCGCCATGGGTTGCTGGACGCCGGTTCAGCATACCGACATTAACGGCGAAGCAGACTGGAATGCTCAACTTTTACAAGCCGACGGCAGCGCGTTTACCGTAAGTTTTAAAGGCCAAGACCAAGGTTCGCTAGGCTGGACGCTGACCGGACGGCACAATGTTTTCAATGCCTTATCCGCCATCGCCGCCGCCAGACACATCGGCATTCAGCCGCAGGCGGCTTTGGCAGCGCTGCAAGAATTTAAAAACGTTAAGCGCCGCATGGAGGTTATCGCCAAAATCAACGGGGTGACGGTTTACGACGATTTCGCCCACCACCCGACCGCTATTGCCACCACGCTGGACGGCCTGCGCCGGCAAGTGGACGGTGAACGCATTATCGCCATCGTGGAGCCGCGCTCCAACACCATGCGCCTGGGCGTGCATACGCAAACCCTGGCCCAATCCCTGCACAGTGCGGATAGAGCATTGATTTACCAGCCCGAGGGTTTAGGCTGGGATTTAAGCCAGTTGTTGAAATACGCCGATAATATTGAAATCTGCGCTTCGCTGGATGCGATCATCGACATTTTGCAGCAGGAAGCCAAACAAGGCGGGCATTTTGTGCTCATGAGCAACGGCAGTTTTGGCGGCATTTACCAACGCTTACAACAAGAACTATAAACGCCGGACAGTTTGCTGAAGATCCGGCCCAAACCAGGAGTGTATTATGAACGGCACGGCAAGGCTGGTATTTATCATCGCATTATGGTTCTGCGCGCCCGCTCAGGCCAAACCGCTTAGCCCGGAGCAAGTGCCCGAGCCGCTTAAACCCTGGGTGGATTGGGTATTGCAAGACAACCGGGAAGCCGTCTGCCCATTCATTTACAACAGTTACGAACAGAAACACTGTAGCTGGCCTAGCCAGTTGAACCTGGATTTTTCAGCCAACCATGGCCGCTTTACCTCGGCTTGGCAGGTTTATCTCGACAGTTGGATTATCCTGCCCGGCGATAGCCGGCATTGGCCTGTTAACGTTACCGTCAACAACAAAACCGCGCTGGTGCTGAACCGAAACGGCAGCCCGGCTATTCAACTCGACGCCGGTTATTACCAAATTCAGGGCGAGTTTTTTTGGGATCAACCGCCCGATAATTTGAGTCTTCCGGCCAATACCGGCTTGATCGGCCTGGTGCTCAATGGCAAGGCCATCAGCACGCCCGCGCTGAAGGACGGGCAACTGTGGCTTAAAGCCAGCGATACCGGACAAAATGGCCTAAACAAAGTCGAAAACACGCTGGACTTGCAAGTTTTCAGAAAACTGATAGACGAGGTGCCTACCCAGGTATTAACCCGGCTGGAGCTCAATGTCTCCGGCGAACAACGCGAAACTACGCTGGCCATGCCTATGTTGGCCGGTTTTATTCCCATGCACATCACCAGCCCTCTGCCTGCACGCCTGGAGCCGGACGGCAGCCTGTTAGTGCAAATACGCCCAGGCCGCTGGGCCATTGAAGTCCTGGCCCGCGCGCCGCAGGATTTACCCGAACTCACGCTAGGGCAAATCCCGTCCTGGCCGGAGAGCGAAATCTGGTCTTTTGAAGCCCGCCCGGCTTTACGCATTGCCGAAATCGAACAAGCCGAGGCTATAGACCCCAGCCAAACCGCCATGCCCGAGGACTGGAAACAACTACCCGCCTATCGAATCAACCCAGGCCAAGCCTTGCGGTTTAAAGTCATTCGGCGCGGGGACCCGGAACCCGAGCCCAACCAGCTCAGCCTGACCCGGCGCTTATGGCTGGACTTTAACGGTGGTGGCTATACGGTTAACGACCATATCAACGGTCGCATGAATCGGGGTTGGCGGCTGAATGCTCAAGCCTCCGCCAAACTGGGTCGCGCCACCCTCAACGGCGACAACCAACTGATCACCCGTGAGGCGCAAACCGGGCTGGAAGGGGTGGAAGTGCGCCAGGGCCACATTGATCTGGATGCCGACAGCCGCCAGGAACATAGCATCAGCACGCTCAGCGCCACCGGCTGGCAACAAAACTTCAACAGCGTTAACGCCGAGCTGTTTCTGCCGCCGGGCTGGCGCTTGTTGGCCGTGAGCGGTGTCGACAACCTGCCCGATAGCTGGCTGGCGCGCTGGACGCTGCTGGATTTGTTTTTGGTGTTGATCGCCGCTCTGGCAGCCGGGCGTTTATGGCACGCCCAGTGGGGTGCGTTGGTCTTAGTCACGCTAGGTTTGATCTGGCATGAACCCGACTCGCCGCAACTGGTTTGGCTTAATATTTTAGCCGCCACCGCCTTGATTACCGTGCTGCCGGAAGGCAAATTTTTGAAAGCCGCCTTGATCTACCGCCGCGTCTGCGGCGTAGCGCTGATTTTAATCGCCGTGCCGTTCTTTATCGGCCAAATCCGCCAAGCCTTGTATCCGCAGTTGGAAAATCCCTGGCAGACCATCACGCCGCCGGTTTACCAGCCGCAAGCGAGCGCCGCCCTGGAAATGGAAGAAGCCCCGGCGGTTATGCAAGACAACGTCAGCAGCTTGGCCGAAATGAAAAAATCCGCGCCTGCAACGCTAAGATCCACTGCCGCCCAAAAGCCCAACTTGGACCAGCACGATCCCAACGCCAAAGTGCAAACCGGCCCCGGCTTGCCGCAATGGCAGTGGACATCAGTTCAACTGGCCTGGAACGGCTCGGTGGACAGCGGGCAAAACTTGCACTTGTTTTATAGCCCGCCCTGGTTAACAGCCTGGTTAAACCTGATCCGGGTATTGTTAATCTGCGCGCTGGCTTTGCTGATGTTCGGAGGGCCGGAACGGTTTAAACGGCTGCCCAAACTCAGTCTACCCGGTGTCGCCGGCTGGCTGCTGTTGCCCTTGCTGTGGCTGCCGCCTGAATCCGGTTTTGCCGATATTCCCGACCAAGCCTTGCTGGACCAGCTGCGCGAACGCTTGCAGGCGCCGCCCGATTGCCTTCCCTCTTGTGCCGATAGTCCGCAAATGCAGTTGACCATAGACAGCCAACTGCTGGACATCCGCCTGCAAATCAATACCCAGCAAACCGTCGCTGTGCCCTTGCCGGCCAACTATGGCCAATGGCTGCCGGCGCAGGTTTTTGTTGACGGCCAGCCGGCTCTAGGCTTGATGCGGCAAGGTAACGAACTTTGGCTGAATCTGGCCGCCGGCCCGCATCAAGTCATCCTGCGCGGTGCCGTGCCTGCGCCCGGCAAATTCGACTTGCCGCTGCCGTTTAAACCCCACCGCTTTACTTATCAAAGCAGCAGTTGGCAAATCACCGGTGCTTTGGAAAACGGCCAGGTTGAAGACCAGCTGCAATTTATCCGGCAAAACACCAGCCAAAGCGTTAACACCAATACCCTGGAGCCCGGCCAGCTGCCACCGTTTTTCAGCATTGACCGGCATTTACAACTCGGGCTTAACTGGGAGGTCACCACCCGAATCCAGCGCTTGACACCGCCCGGCACTGCGGTTTCACTGAGCGTGCCGTTGCTTCCGGGGGAAGCCGTCACCAGCGCCGGCATTCGGGTTAAAGACGGCCTGGTGCAAATCAGCATGGCCGGACAGGACAGCTTTTTTCAATGGCAATCCAGCCTGGAAAAAACCGGCAAAATCGACTTAACCGCCACCCACACTCAGCAATGGGTGGAAATCTGGCGCGCCGATTTAACCCCCATCTGGCATTTGGAAACCAGCGGGCTGGCCATGATGCACCCTGCCGACCCCAGCCACTGGCAGCCGGAATGGCGTCCCTGGCCCGGCGAGCAAGTGACTTTACTGATCACCCGACCCGAGGCGGTCAGCGGACAACCCTGACTATCGACCATAGCCGGTTAAGC
>PERF01000119.1 GCA_002928495.1 Methylobacter sp.
CTTTCTGATTCAGGTTTAAATGCCGATGGACAGTTTGTTCGCTTATGCCGAAACCTGCTTGTATTCGACCGACATAGAGCAAAAACTGGCATTAACTCATAAAGCATCCGTCTTATGGGCTGAGCAGCGGCTTAGCCTGCCGATGGAGGCTCCGGTACTGCCGATAGCCGGCGTGCAATTTCCCAAGCGCCCGCAATTGCTTAAGCCGCGCGATATGCCGCGGCGAAATTTGGCCGGCGCCGATGGGGTGGCGGCTTTTTTCCATGCTATAGCGCATGTGGAGTTTGTCGCCATTTATCTGGCTTGGGACATGGTGTATCGGTTTCGCGGTCTGCCGGAGGCTTTTTACGGCGATTGGCTACAAGTGGCCGATGAAGAAGCCCAGCATTTTGAGTTATTGCACAAGCACCTGAACATGCTGGGCCTGGAATACGGGGACTTACCGGCCCACGGTGGTCTGTGGGAACATGCAACCGACACCGCCGACGATTTGCTGGCCCGGCTGGCCATGGTGCCGCGTTGCATGGAGGCGCGCGGGCTGGATGTAACGCCGGGATTAATCGAAAAATTCAAAGCCTTTGGCGATGTTCAGGGCGTGGCTTTGCTCACCCGCATTCTCACCGACGAAACCGGCCATGTCCAGCGCGGTTCGTTTTGGTTTAAACAGGTTTGCAGGGAGCGCCAGCTTGAGCCGGAAGCCGCTTACCGGCAATTGATTCGCCAATATTACAAGGGCGGCAAACCAAAAGGCCCATTTAACCGGGAAATGCGTATAATTGCCGGATTTTCTAACGCAGAATTAGACTGGCTGGAAACTGACTGATATGAAAACGCGAACCGTATTCGATTACCCTGTTTTTGCCCTGGGTTTCAGACCTTTTTTTGCTTTAGCCGGCTTGTCGGCTTTGATTCTCATGGTGTTATGGAACGCCATGTTTAAAGACGGCTACCGTATGGAAAGCTATTTCTCCGGCAATCTCTGGCATGCCCATGAAATGCTGTTGGGGTATACCGTAGCCGTATTGGCGGGTTTTCTGCTGACGGCGGTAAAAAACTGGACCGGCCGCTCCACGCTAACGGGCGATAGTTTGGCCGGTTTGTGCCTGCTTTGGCTGTATGCACGCATCCTGCCGTTTTATGCCGGCATGCTGCCGGATGCGTTGATCGCTGCCGTGGACTTTGCGTTTTTACCGGTTTTGGCGTATTGGGTCAGCAAACCGATATTACAAACCCGCAGCTATGAAAACTTGGTGTTTACCGGTTTGTTATTGTCGCTGACGCTGGGTAACGGGCTTATCCATGCCCAGATTTTGGGCTTGATTGTGAATACCGCCTGGTTTGGCATGCACTGGGTGATAGCCACGCTGGTGGTGACTATTTTAGTAGTGGCCGGGCGGGTGTTTCCATTTTTCACCGAGCGCGGTTTGCCCGGCACTTTGGCGTTAAGAAATCCGCTGCTGGACGCTTTGGCGATTAGCACGGCCGCATTAACTTTTATCTTGCAAATGATGAGCGTATCCGGGTTTTGGCTGGCGTTGGTCGCCGCCTGTGCGGTTGCGGCTAACGCTATGCGAGTGGCCGGCTGGTATGTGCGCAGGGTTTGGTACGTGCCTTTATTGTGGGTGCTGTATGCCGGTTACGGCTGGATCATACTGGGTTTTGCGCTCATGGGTTTAAACGCGGTTAACTGGGTAGGCCCGAGTTTAGCGCTGCACGCGTTTACCGTAGGCGGTATCGGGGTGATAACATTGGGGATGATGGCGCGGGTCGCCTTGGGCCATACCGGCCGCGCCTTGAAAGCGTCCAATGTGATGGCGCTGGCGTTTATTCTGATTAACGTGGCCGTGATGCTCAGAGTATTGCTGCCCGTAATGCTGCCAGCCTGGTACGGCACCCTGATATACAGCGCCACGTTAAGCTGGCTGGCGGCGTTTTCATTGTTTGTATTTTATTATCTGCCGATTTTGACGTCGGCCCGGATTGACGGCCAGGCCGGATGAGTTAAGGCCGGCAAAGTCCGGCCGCCTCGTTGTCAAACCGTGTAATGGCTTTCGATATAGCGTTGCACGATGGCTTGAAACTCCTCGGCAATACGGTCACCCTTGAGGGTAACGGTTTTTTCGCCGTCCTCATACACCGGCGCCACCGGTGATTCGCCGGTGCCGGGCAGGCTGATGCCGATATTCGCGTTTTTACTTTCACCGGGGCCGTTAACCACACAGCCCATCACCGCCACTTCCATCGCTTCCACGCCGGGGTATTTGCTGCGCCATTCCGGCATGCTTTGCCGCAAGTAGGTCTGAATTTCCAACGCCAGGCGTTGAAAATAATCGCTGGTCGTGCGGCCGCAGCCGGGGCAGGAAATAACCAGCGGTACAAATGAGCGAAAGCCCATGGTCTGTAAAATTTCCTGAGCCACGATGACTTCCTGGGTTCTGGCGGTGCCGGGCTCCGGAGTCAGCGAAATGCGGATGGTATCGCCTATGCCTTGTTGCATCAATACGGACAGCGCGGCGGAGGAGGCAACAATACCTTTGGAGCCCATGCCGGCTTCGGTCAAGCCTAAATGCAAGGCGTAATCACAGCGCCGGGACAGCTCTTCGTAAATACTGACAAGTTCCTGCACATTACTGATTTTGCACGACAAAATGATTTTGTCTTGACCAAGGCCAAGCTCCTGGGCTTTGGCGGCGCTTTCCAGCGCGGAAACGATGATGGCCTCGCGGGTGATGGCGGGCAGTTCCTCGGGATTGGCCTTGCTGCGGTTTTCGTCGAGCAGCCGGGTCAGCACCGCTTGATCCAGGCTGCCGCCGTTAACGCCGATACGCACGGGCTTATCATAACGGCAGGCGAACTCGATCATTTGCTGGAATTGCGGGTCGCGGTTTTTGCCGCGGCCGACATTGCCGGGGTTAATGCGGTATTTGCTTAAGGCTTCGGCGCAATCGGGAAACTTCTCCAGCAGCTTGTGGCCGTTGAAATGGAAATCCCCCACCAGCGGCACCGAGCAGCCTTTACGGTCCAACTCATTGCGTATGCGGGCCACGGCGCCGGCGGCCTCTTCCGAATTAACCG
Organism: Methylobacter sp.; assembly: GCA_002928495.1. Taxonomy (GTDB): domain Bacteria; phylum Pseudomonadota; class Gammaproteobacteria; order Methylococcales; family Methylomonadaceae; genus WM-3-3. The sequence goes on from PERF01000119.1 coordinate 3,076, forward strand.
TTATCCTGACAATTTCCGAACCGGCAGTAGCCAGTTCGATGACTTGGTTTACCGTGGCGGTTACGTCCGCGGTGTCGGTGTTGGTCATGGATTGCACAACAATCGGCGCGCCGCCGCCAACCTTGACGTTGCCGACCAATACTTGTTGAGTGATTTTTCTTGAGCTGATAGGCATAGAGAATCTTAGGCTAAAAAACGAGGTTATTTCAAAAATGGTCTAAATTATACCTATATGAAATCTCTTGGGCAGTTAAATTGTGAGAATCAATTTTTTTTCTGATATTCATTTGGAATTCGGCGATTTAACCGCGCCGGACACGGATGCTGATGTGATTATTGCCGCCGGCGATATTGGCGTTGCCACTCAAGGCGCCGAGTGGCTGAAAGCGTTAAAAAAACCGGTGATTTACGTGGCTGGCAACCATGAGTTTTATAATCAGGATTACCAGGCGACGCTGGTTGAGCTGCGGCAGTTGTGTAAAGGCAGTAACGTGCATTTTCTGGAAAACAACCGCCATATTGTTCAAGGCGTACGCTTTTTAGGCTGCACGTTGTGGACGGATTTATTCGTCGAAGGCGATGAAAAAGCCCTGGAACTGGGACAAAGCCTGAATGATTTTCGCAAAGTCAAATATGACGGCGAACCCTTTGATGTCAATCATTTCACCAGCCTGCACCAGAAATCGAGAAAATGGCTGGAAAAAGAACTGTCCAAGCCGTTTTCCGGCAAAACCATTGTGGTAACCCATCACGCGCCTTCGCAATGGAGTTGGAATGAGTCGCCCAATGTGCTGAAAAAGCTGGCTTATTGCAACGACTTAAAACCGTTATTGCACGAGTACGAAGTGGTGGCCTGGTTTCACGGCCATGTTCACAGCCCCGGCGACTATCGCATTGCCGATGCCAGAATATTATGCAATCCCAGAGGTTACACCGGGAAAAAAATGGTAGCCGGTTTCGATCAGAACAAGGTTGTGGTGATATGAGTGCATAAGCTTATCTAGGTGGCTTAACGTATAATAAGCTTATTTGTTTGTAGTTTTTGATGTCATACCACGAGTCACTAAAGCCCTTATCCGGCCAGTTGCAGCACTGTTTATGCCGCGACCGGCATGGTTTTAAACGCCAACTGGAGCGTTTGCACAGCGAGTTCAAGAAAGGCAAACAGCCGCAAGAGGCACTAACCAAGCTGCAACGGCAGATCGAACAATCGGTTTCGTTACGCAACAAGCGTCTGGCTAGCATTCCGCCGCTAGAATTTCCGGATTTGCCGGTCACCGGTAAAAAAGACGATATCGCCCAGCTGATCAACAACCATCAAGTAGTCATCGTCTGCGGAGAAACCGGTTCCGGCAAAACCACCCAGCTGCCCAAAATCTGTTTATCCATCGGCCGAGGCGCCAGCGGCTTTATCGGCCATACCCAGCCCAGACGGATCGCCGCCCGCACGGTGGCTGACCGTATCGCCAGCGAGCTGGGCGAAGCCCTCGGTAAATCGGTGGGTTTTAAAATACGCTTCAGCGATAAAACCCATGCCGAGTCCTTGGTAAAGCTGATGACCGACGGTATTTTACTGGCTGAATCACAGAACGATCCTTACTTAAGCCAGTACGATACCTTAATCATCGACGAGGCTCACGAACGCAGCTTAAATATCGATTTTCTGCTGGGTTACCTTAAATGGCTGCTGCCCAAGCGCCCGGATTTAAAGCTGATCATCACCTCGGCAACCATCGATACCCAGCGCTTTTCCGAACATTTTAACCAGGCGCCGATTATTGAAGTGTCGGGCCGAACGTATCCTGTAGAAATCCGCTACCGGCCCATCGAACGGCAGGCTGCCGCCGAAGACGGCCAAGAGGAAGATGAAACCAGCGACGATTTACAGCGGGCCGTACTGGAAGCGGTAGATGAGTTAAATCGGGATTTGCGCGGCGATATTCTGATCTTTCTAAGCGGCGAGCGTGAGATACGGGAAACCACGGATTCCTTGAAAAAACACCATCCCAGCCAATACGACATCTTGCCTTTGTATGCCAAACTCAGCGTCAGCGAACAAGAGCGGGTGTTTAATCCCAAAGGCGGCAAGCTCAGGATAGTATTGGCGACCAACGTGGCGGAAACCTCGCTGACCGTGCCGGGTATTCGTGGCGTTATCGACACCGGCCATGCCCGCATTAGCCGGTACAGCCACCGCAGTAAAATTCAGCGCCTGCCCATAGAACGGGTGTCCCAATCCAGCGCCAACCAGCGCGCGGGCCGCTGCGGGCGGGTTGCCGAAGGGATTTGTATTCGTTTGTATTCGCGCGAGGATTACGAAGCCAGACTGGCGTTTACCGAACCCGAGATTTTACGCACCAATCTATCGGCGGTCATCCTGCAAATGGCGGTGTTGAACCTGGGCGATATTGAAAACTTCCCGTTTATCGAGCCGCCCGATGAAAAAATGATCCGTGACGGCAAAACCATGTTGCACGAGGTCAATGCCCTGGATAAAGCCGGCAAACTGACCGAAGTCGGCAAGCAACTGGCCAAATTCCCCACCGATCCCAAGCTTGCCCGCATGCTGATTGCCGCCGGCGAAGAAGGCTGCTTGCACGAGCTGGCCATCATTGTGGCCGGACTCAGTATTCAAGACCCGCGCGAGAAACCGGCCGATAAAATGCCGCAAGCGGATGCCAAACATGCGTTATTCCGGCATCCGGAGTCGGACTTCCTGACCCTGCTGAATTTGTGGAATCTTTACGAAGAACAAAAAAAGCATTTATCCAATAGCAAACTGCGCAAATTCTGCCAGGATAATTTTTTATCTTACTTGCGCATGCGCGAGTGGTACGACAGCCACGCCCAGATCATGCAAGTCGTCAAAGGCGATTTGAAACTGCACCCCAATACCACGCCCGCAGGCTACGAAAATATTCACCGGGCGTTGTTGGCCGGCTTGCTGTCCAATATCGGTTTCCGACACGAACAGCATGAATATCTGGGCGCGCGCGGCTTAAAGTTTTACATATTTCCGGGTTCCGGTTTGCACAAGCTCAAGCCCAAATGGATTATGGCGGCCGAGCAAGTGGAAACCAGCAAAGTGTACGCGCGCACGGTCGCTAAAATCGAGCCGGAATGGATAGAGCATTGCGCGGAGCATTTGCTAAAACGCAGCTATTTTGATCCGCACTGGGAAAAGAAAGCCGGACGTAGCGCGGTACACGAACGAACGCTGCTGTACGGGTTAACCTTGCAAACGGGCCGTAAAGTCCCGTATGAACGCATAGATGCTAAAGCGGCGAGGGAAATTTTTATCCGCTCCGCGCTGGTTGATCAGGATTATTACAGCAGCGCGCCGTTTTTTACCGCTAACCAAAAGCTTTTGGAAGAAGTCGGCTACATTCAACACAAAGGCCGCCGGGTTGATCTGATTGAAGACGAGGAATGGCTTTATCAGTTTTACGACAAAAAACTGCCGTCGGAAATCGTCAGCGGCATCGAGCTGGACAAATGGCGTAAGACCGCCGAGCGCGAAAATCCAAAGCTGTTGTTTTTAAGCCGCGAGGATTTAACCCGCCATGAGGAAAGCCATGTCAACGAATGGGATTTTCCCGATAGCAAAAAATTGGGTAATTTAACCATAAAGCTGCAATACCGTTTTGAGCCGGGTCATGATGAAGACGGCGTCACTGCCATTATTCCGGTACACCAGCTCAACCAAGTGTCGCAAGCGGCGTTCGACTGGCTGGTGCCGGGCATGTTGGAAGAAAAATTGATCGCCTTGGTTAAAACGCTGCCCAAAAACGTCCGCAAACACTTTGTGCCGGTGCCTGAAACAATAAAGCAATGTCTGGCTGTTGAACCCGACTTTAAAGGCTCCTTGCCGGAATGGCTCAATAACCGGCTACGCAAGCTGACCGAGGAATCGGTGCCGTTGAATGCCTACAACCCGGAAAGCCTACCCAACCATCTAAAAATGAATTTCCGCATTATCGATGGCGAAGGCAAATTATTGGATTACGGACGCGACCTTAAAGCCTTGCAGATCAAATATACTACCGATGCCGGTAAAAGCTTCGACCAGCTGGCCGCCGACGAACTCAACCATAGCGGTTGTATTCAATGGGCGTTTGAAGATTTGCCGGAGACTTACCAGTTCATCCAGAAAGGCCAGTCTTTTATCGGTTATCCCGCCATTATCGATGAAGGCGATGCGGTTGGCGTGCGCATAGCCGATACCCAAAGCAAGGCCGAGTATCTACACCAAGCCGGGTTAGTGCGCTTATTCCAATTGCAATTGCGCAAGGATTGCACCTACGTTCTGAAAAACCTCAAGCTACCGGCCAGCTTGGAACTGGTCTATAACCAATTGGCAAAGCATCCGTTGTTGAGCTTTGATTTTAAACCGGCTTATAAAGATGATTTGTTATTTTTGATATTGCATAGTCTATTCGTGGCTGACCGCACTATCCGCACTCAACAAGCGTTTGAAGACAGTTTAAAACAGCATAAGCAGCAATTGGCCGGTTTTGCCAATGAAGCCGAGCAATTAGTCGTTGAGTCGCTCACGCTTTACCAGCAGATTTTGAGCTTGCTTAAACCGTTTAATCAAGCCGATGCGCTGGCCAAGGATATTGTTCAGCAACTCGGCTACCTGATTTACCAAGGCTTTATCCGCAATACCCCATTCCAACAGCTTAAGTCGTTGCCGCGTTATCTCAAGGCCGTTATTTACCGCATTGAAAAACGCGATAACAATCCGCAAAAACTGCAGGAACTCAACCGCTATAGCAACCGCTTCTGGCAAGCCATGGAAAAATTGGCAAACAACCAAAAACAAATCGTGGTGCCCGAGCACGACAGCTTCCGCTGGGCGTTGGAAGAATTTCGGGTGTCATTATTTGCCCAGCAGCTCAAAA
>PERF01000120.1 GCA_002928495.1 Methylobacter sp.
CCGGATTCACGCCCACCATCTGAAGATAGAAATCACCGAAAGCCTGATGATCAAGAATGTGCAAAATGCCGCCAAGATGTTATGGGACATTCGCGCCTTAGGCGTAGGCGTGTCAATCGATGACTTCGGCACCGGCTATTCGTCGCTTAGCATGCTGAAAAACTTTCCCATTGATCAGCTAAAAATCGACAAATCCTTTATCGGCCCCCTGGCTACCAATTCGGATAACGCCAACATCGTACAAACCATAATTCTGCTTGGCCATAACATGGGAATGAAAATAGTTGCCGAGGGTGTGGAAAGCCGAGAGCAATTTGACATGCTCAAAAACTGGAAATGCGATTTCGTGCAAGGCTATTATTTCAACCGCCCGCTAACCGCCAGCCAACTGGTCAACCTGATGCAGGAAAACAACTTGAAATGCAGTTAGGTGGTTAAAAAACCTGTGGAATCTTACAATCTATCAAAAGGGGACTGAAAAAACCGTATATAGTTTATTGAGAAACATTTGAAAAAATTAAGAAGCCCACAAAAACATGATGCCTTAGACAAAGAGCTTAATTCATTACTGGATACATATACTTCCCGGTTCAGTGCAAATAAATCTTGCAAACGCGTCAAAGTCCAGGCTGTTACCTCGAACCCATTACGGGGCATACATTCGCGACCATCAGGCACCCAGCTTATAGGGTAACTTTGCCTCAAAGTAATCTCCCGTAAGTGACGAAAAAATCAGCCCATTATTTCGTAGCAAACTGTTTACTGTTGTTTGGCTTACTTGGAAATATTCGGTCGCATCTTCAATAGCTGATTCACAATAGTCATTTTGCAAAAAATCTTTTAAAGCATCGATCGGGCAAAGAAATTCGGCAGCAAAGGCTCGTTGAAACTTTTGCCTTGAAGTTGATAAATCTGTGCTAGTTAACCATTGGCCTTCCGTACTTCCTGTCAAAATGTAATCACCAAGCAGGCGCGCCAATTCAAAGCGCTTTGCCATAGGGTGCGCCTTGCGCGGTACAAATTTGAACTGTTTGTTATTCTTAGGGATAGCTATAGCCGCGTTGTTACGCGTGGTAGGCTTCCACCCCTCCACTTCCGAAGTTGAGAGCCCCAATAAATCATAAAGTTGTTTGTTGTTTATCGGGCCATCACTACTACTAAGGGATTGGCGCAATTCGCGTGCAACAGCTACGGCACGTTGCCAAGGCGCACCGCTTTTTACTTTTGGTAGCTTTGGCATGTTTGGTATTCCAGACAAACCTTGGCCATTGATAATATCCTCAATGGCATTAAGCGATGAATCACCAGCAATTTTGCCATATACAGGTGCGAGTTCGGAAAGCGCCTCAATACCCATTTGTTGTCCTAGCTTTTGCGCCTTATTCATCATTGCTTCAGAACACTCATCAGGATCGTAGCCTAGTTCTGCTTCAAGACGCCGGTAATTTAGACTTTGTGGATCGGAACGTTCTTCTTGTATAAACTGCCAAAGATTCCACAGATCGGTATTTTTATACCCCATCGCGTCGAGACGATTCAATACAGAGATTATAAAATTCTCCAGGCTGCGCTGAAAGTCTGCTAGTTTAACGGATACCGGCATATCCAATCCGTTCAAATATCTGACGGATTGCTGGGTATTAGCGCTCGATGAGGTCCCCCAAATCTGCATAACTTCACTATCCGATGAAAACAAGACTTTGGGCCAAACAAAACCATGATTAGCAGCACCCATTTCATGAGCCATCCGCCAATCGGTAGACGGAATCACCCCATGAACAGGTAAAGGTTCAAAATTAAGCCTCCACCAAGACGATGCTAACCACATTGCAAGAGGGTAAGCGGATACCAGAGCGGTATCCCGAATTGTCTTTGCCCAGATGTCTTCATTTTGCATGATATTAACATTACCTATCTGCAAAGCTAAATTCGCCATGGTGTGTAAGATTTCCGGATTGTCGTGTACAGCTGTTGCTGTCCAGTCGTACGTAAGCTTAAAACCGGTCATTTATGGTTTCCATAACTTGGCTATCTCGGTAGCTAAAGGGTCTGATTCAGGCATTGGGTAGCCGTGATAAGTACCAGTTTCTGGATTCTCAAGTTGAGCTTCCAATGCGATACCATTATCTGTTACAGCCCAAATGTTTTTTGGCCAATCTCCATTGCAACGCTCACTGACAAGCCCTTTACGCAAGCCGGCTTGGAGATATTTTAAAGCGGTTTTTTTTGAAAAAACTTTGACTGAGTCGCATAGAGACTTTCCAGGTCTAGGGCCGCTTGGCGGTATAAGCCCAAAATCACCTGGGTTCATTTTGTGTTCCGGATTGCCACCGTACTTAACTTTTTCAGCAAGCTCTGAACAAAGTTGCAATTCGATACCTGTCAGTTTTTTGATTTTTCGCTTGCTATTGAACTGATGGTATCTTTTCTTCATTTTGCCAATCGATCATGTTAGTAGGGAGAATATTGATTCAAATAACCGATCATTATTATTTTTGATGAATCTGCAAGAGGTTGCACTATAGCAAATATTCTTTTTCGACCCAAACGGCTTCCAAAGGAAATATATGTAAACGCAGGGGTCAGCCTTGCAATCAAGTTCCTGATTTGACATTGCGCTTATTCGTACACAATGAGATTTTTTAATCAAGCATCGATAGCTAAACCAACAGGCGGGTATCCATTCATGAGCTGTCACTGGAGGAAAGTGAGTCGCTATTTTGCGATAGATTTTTCCGGGCGTCCTGCTCGAAAAATCAGCAAAAACCTACGTGACTATGATTGCCTTCGACGGCCCCGATTCGTCCTCGTCACCTCGTTTCGACCCGACTAGGGGATCGAAACATCGGCTCCAAATGACTTGACAGCGTTTCGTATGCCTTGCAGGCTGTCTCCGTTTCACTGCGTAAACCCACCCGCGGCCCTGTCGGTAACTCAGTCGTTCGCAATTGGGCTAACCTTATCAAGCAAAAAAATAAATTGTCAGATTTGATAAGGTTTTTTATCTTTTAAATAATGATATCCAACAAAACCGCCTTAACCCATTGCACTATTTGCTGAATTGACAAAATCAGCAACCGCATCAATGCGTAACTGGCGAATCGCCGAACCAATTTCAGCACCCTTAAGATTGCCGGTCGTCACAGCCGAAATATCAACTGCCGCACCAATTTCGGCTGCCTGCGCCATAAACGCCGCCTGCCGGTATTCGCACTGTTCAAACCCGGTGCGCCCTTGTGCATCGGCTTGGCAGGCCAATAAAAAATCAGCCAATCTGTTATCGGGTTTGAACGCATTTAACGCATGCAAGGCGTCGACTAAAGTTGCCGTTCTTAATTCAAACACCCGATGGCAATGCGTGTGATACTCCATAACCTGCCGGGCCAGTAACTTAAAACTGTTAGGCACGCGCAAGCGTTGGCATAATTCATCGAGTACCGGCAACCCCAACCGCTCATGTCCATGGTGGTGAGGCCAAATATCTTTCGGCGTTACGCCTTTGCCCAGATCATGAGTCAACACCGCAAACCGCACTTCCGGATTCGCCGACAGCTTTGCCGCCCGCTCCAGGCACAGTAAGACATGCTCCCCGGTATCGATTTCCGGGTGGTATTTCTCGGGCTGAGGCACGCCGAACAAACAATCCAGTTCCGGAAAAACTCGTACCAGCGCCCCGCAAGCACGCAATACATCAAAAAACACCCTGGGCGATTGCTCTTGCAGGGCTTTCAAAGTTTCCGCCCAAACCCGCTCGGCTACCAGAAAATCGACTTCCCCGCTGACCACCATGCGCTGCATTAATGCCATGGTTTCCGGCGCCACTGTAAAACCTAGATGATGGAAACGGGCAGCGAAACGCGCCACCCGTAAAATACGCACCGGGTCTTCGGAAAACGCAGGCGAAACATGGCGCAAAACCCGCTCGGACAAATCCTTTTTGCCATGGTAAGGATCAATCAATGTTCCATCGGCATCCATAGCCAGCGCATTGATAGTTAAATCCCGGCGCAGCAAGTCTTCGTTCAAGGTCACGTCCGGCGAGGCGTGTACAGTAAATCCTTTATAACCGGGTGCAGTTTTGCGTTCGGTCCGGGCCAACGCATATTCCTCTTTACTTTGCGGATGCAAAAACACCGGAAAATCTTTGCCTACAGCCAAAAATCCCTGTTTTTGCATGGACTCAGGCGTCTCCCCAATCACCACCCAGTCTTTTTCCTTGATCGGCAGCCCCAGTAAGCCGTCTCGAACCGCACCGCCCACCAAAAATTTTTTCATCATTTTCACGCAATAAAAAAGCTTACTTTAGAATAGCATAGTCTATAACCCAAGGCCCAAGGCCAAGGAGTGCATTGAAGATGGCTGAAATGCTTACCATCAGTTTGTTGCTGGGCCTAATCTCCGGCTTTTTAGCCGGCCTGTTCGGTATTGGCGGCGGCTTGGTTATCGTACCGGGGCTGGCTATTGTGTTCAAACACTACCAGTTCCCTGAACACACGCTGATGATTATGGCGATCGCCACTTCGCTGGCTACCATTAACTTGACCGCACTGGCATCAATCCGGGCGCATCACCGGTTAGGCTCAATGCTATGGGGAAGAGTCCTGCATTTATTGCCTGGCATTGTCTTAGGTGCCGGATTTGGCGCCTGGCTGGCTCATAATCTGGACGACCGCTGGCTGAGGATAAGCTTTATCGTGTTCTTGTGCCATGCCGGGCTGAAACTGCTCAAACACGCTGAAACCCCACCGGTAACCGGCAAGCCGACTTGGTGGGTTGACTGGATGGCTGCTTGGTTGATCGGCACACTCTCGGCGATCATCGGCATTGGCGGCGGCACCATGACGGTACCCTACTTAGTCCGCTGCGGACACAGCATATTAAACGCGATTGCTGTATCCAGCGCTTGCGGCTTGCCTATTGCCATGGTGGCAACACTGAGTTACAGCATCTTAGGATGGCGGCTTACCGAACTGCCGCCTTACAGCTTTGGCTATATATACCTGCCGGCTTGTGCCGGTATCAGCATGGCAAGCCTGATGACTGCACCCTTAGGCGCCAAACTGGCTCATAAACTGCCCGCGAAACGTTTAAAACGCTATTTTGCCTTGTTGCTTTTTGCCATCGCAGCCAAAATGGCCTTCCCCTAGCGGTGACCGGTTCTATTTAAGTAAAGCGCCTCTGCTAACTGCCGGCTTTTTGTTGTTCAAACGCTTTTCTGGCCCGCATAAAATGATTGGCACACCAGATTCTAACCTCGTCACTGCGCATGTCGTAACATTTTTCCGGCTTTTGATAGCTTTTTTTAAAATCTTTGACTTCATCTCTGGCGGCCGCTACCGCAGTTTCGCTTCGGCGCTTAATCAAAAAGCTTTCTTCACGATCAGGTGGTGCCGTAGGTGTTTGCACACCGGCATCGTCCGGTTCCTGGTTAGCCGATAGACTACTGTTTCCAATCGGTCTGCCATCCAATAAGCCTGACAGCATATCATTTTGACTTTTTAACCAATACGTTTGCAACATCACCCGGCCAAACGCCAAGACCAGTACCAATGCCAGAAAACCGGCAAACATTTTTAAAGAACGGTAAGTTTTCATAGCGGGCCTAATCATTTCAAAAAAGAGGTTCCGCAGAAAAGATTAGTCTAGTTTGCTGTATCTGCCACCTGATTTAAAAATAGTTCAAATCTAATATTCCACCCGAATCGAACCAATGGCGGTCAACGGCGCACCGGGATAAACGCCTAGTCGCGGCGCCACATTGGCATCGGGGTCGGTGGATTCGAAGTATTCCTTATCAAGCAGATTGCGGATATTGAATGAGGTAGTCACCCGCGTCGGCCCGACTTTAAGTTTATAGGCCGCAAAGGCATCCACCCGCACATATCCGGGGAGCTTGAAGGTATTTTCAACATCGCCTTCCCGGCCACTGGCGAAGACAGTGCCCAAACCGGCCGACCAGCCGTCTTGGGCGTTTGTGCCGTTGGCATCGAATTTCAGCCATACGCTGCCGGAGTGCTCGGGAACATTGTTCAAGCGCAGACCTTCATAGCCGTTTAGCACGCCGTTCAAGGTGCGGTTGTCCTGGATAATCCGCGCATCGGTAAATGCATAGCTGCTGATGATGCTGAGATTTTCAGTGAGGCGGCCCAATACATCCAACTCTATGCCTTGGCTGCGCTGTTGGCCGATTGCCGCGCTGTCATTGGGATCCAGCGTTGTTAGATCGGGGGTCAGCAGGTTATCCCGGGTCAAGTGATAGTAGGCTAGTGTTGTCAATAGCCGTTGATCGAAGAAAGCGGTTTTAATACCGGCTTCGAATTGTTCCCCTTCTTGCGGATCGAACGGCTGATTAGTGCTGGATATGCCGTTATTGGCGGCTAAAGAGGTTGTCCAGTTACCGTAAACACCCAGCCACTGCCAGGGTTGGTAGAGAATTCCGACGCGGGGATTGAGACCTTCATCTTTGCGGATCGCCGAAGGAGTCGAGTTTTCCAGCGCATTTTCAGAGGCGGCAAAAGAACCGCCGCGACCTCTGCCGGTTTCTATCCAATCGTAACGTCCACCACCAACGATGTGCAGTTTATTCCACAAGGTGATGTGATCCTGAAAATAAGCGCCATACCATTCGTCCTTGAAGGTATTAAAGTTTCGGCCAGCAAATGACGGCTCGATTCCCAATACTGCATTGCTGAAAACAGAGGGGTCAATCCCGTAACTCGGACCGGGATTGTTAATATCAATAGCCAGTGCCGGATTGGCGGTGTCGAAAAATCCCTGAATATTGTAGTTAGTGAATGAGCGCAAATAGTCAAATCCCAGCAGAATTTCGTGCTGGGTTTGCGCAATGGCAAACTTGCCTGTCAAATCCAGATTGGTGGTGTACGCCTCGCTATCATAGCGCTGAGAAAACACATTGCGTTGCAGAATTCCGGTCACTTCGTTTAGGCCATTGCCGAAAGCCGGTGCAGGATTAAGAAAGGTTTCCCTGCCTTCGCCCCAACTCGCCAGAAAACGGTTATGAATTGCCCAATTGTTGTTGAAGCGGTGATTAAGCTCGGTGCCCAATTGAACCTTGGAAATGCTATCGATAGGATCATTAGGGTCGCCAAATGCACGGTTGAGCGGAATGTTTGCCGGACGATTGCCGACTGCCGGAATCCCGTAATCGGCTTGGTAATCTTGATCGAAACCTTCGACATTAATAGTGAAATCGGTCGCATCGTTAGGCCGCCAGGTCAGGCTTGGCGCAATGAGTACGCGATCATTGCTTATGAAGTCGCGGAACGAATTGCTATCCTGATACGATCCCGTGAAGCGATACAGCAAGGTTTTGTCGTCATTGACCGGGCCGGTGGCATCCCATTCCGTGCGATATAAATCAAAGGAACCAAAGCGTTGCTCCAGCGAATAATACGGTATATCCAAGGGTTTTTTAGTGGTGACATTGATCAAGCCGCCGGGTTCGCTTCGGCCGAACAACACCGACGCCGGGCCTTTCAGTACCTCAATGCTTTCAATGTTAGAGGTGTCAAATTCCGAGCGAAAACCGTTGGGTACCGCTACCAAGCCATTGCGATAGATCAACGGAGTTCTAAAGCCGCGGATGATGAAGCCGGTACCGGCGCCCAAGGAAGACTGGGCGCGAACGCCACTGACGTTTTCCAGGGCCTCGGTAACACGTGTAGTCTTTTGGTCGGACAGGACTGATCTGGGTACTACCTGAACCGACACCGGCGTTTCTATAATCGGCGTGTCGGTTTTGGTGGCCGTTCTGGAATTTGTCACCGTGTAGTTTTTGTTATTAGGATCATTTGCATCCCGAACCGCTTCCCCCTCCACCGTTACGGCTTTGAGCTCGACGGTCTCGGGTTTTTGGGTAATCGATGCCCCCTCTTTGGCATTTTTGGCAGGTGGCTTTTTATCCTTTAACGGCTCAGCAGCCATGCTCGGCTGCGACA
>PERF01000121.1 GCA_002928495.1 Methylobacter sp.
CTCAAAGCGGTTAGGCACCACAAAATCAACTTTCCCAGCCCCCAGCAAACGCAAGCCGCGCACAGCCAGCGCGCAACTGGTGGCGCCGTCGGCATCGAAATCGGCCACGATACTGATTGCCTGCCGCTTTTTAAGCGCCGTCACCAGAAAACCGACCATATCCTCCATGCCCGACAACAGCCACGGCGACGGCAATTGCGCCAACGTTTTCTCCAAATCGGCCTCGGCCACCAAACCACGGGCCTGGTAAATCCGCGATAACACCGGATGCAGCGCGCCTAAGTTAACTCTTTTGCTCGATTTAGGCCGCTCGACAATGGCTTTTTGGGTGCCTTGGTAAAACATTAGTACATGCCGTAAAATAAAAACCTGCAGGATGCCATGGCTATACGCGTTAAAGCAACTGCCATAATACCTAACCATTATCAACCCGGCTCTTAAATACTCGTTCGCCCTGAGCCTGGCAAAGGGTGAACCTCATGGGCTTAGCCACGCTCATGCTTCGACAAGCTCAGCATGAACGGCCTATTTGTAACACAAGGCCTAAGTCAATAGCCGGATTCAGGCTATCAATCGTCCCGCCCCGCTCCTGACCGGCTGCGCTCCCGCTTGCCTGTCCGGAACGGGGGCTCTTGCCGGCTTGTTCCGGTTGACCTAGGGCAAGGCGGAAGCCGATGCCGTTGCGGCGGTAATCGGGCCCGAAGTGGTTACGGACCGCAGAACGCGCGTGCCCGCCGAAGGAGACCCAAGAGCCGCCGCGCAACACCCGGCCAACGCCTTCGCTTGGCCCCATCGGATCGAGAACTGCTTCGGTTGGATATTCGCCGTACCAATCCCGGCACCATTCCCAAACATTACCGTGCATTTCATATAGCCCCCACGCATTCGGTGGCAAGGATTTAACCGGCACGGTCTTTTCTCGATTTAGCCCTTTTTCACCATCGGCGTAGGGATACCTACCATTGTAGTTGACCTTTTCTGGCGTAATATTGTCGCCAAATGAGAACGGTGTGGTGGTGCCGGCACGGCAGGCGTATTCCCATTGCGCTTCGGTAGGCAAACACGCCTGCAGGCCCGGAACTAGCCGATTGAGTTCAGCGATGAAAGCTTGGGTATCGTTCCAACTAACTTGCTCCACAGGATTATCGGGGTTTTCTTTAAAGCTAGCCGGATTGCCACCCATAACTGCTTCCCAGAAAGCCTGGCTACAGGCCGTATCCGCCAGCCAGTAACCGGACAAGCTAACCTCATGTTGGCGTTCATTGCCCTTAACCCAAAATTCTCGCTCCGGTTCGCTCTCGGGCGACCCCATGAGAAAGGTTCCAGGCTCTATCCAGCGGAAAACTGGTTCCACACCTGATTTTGGCAATACCAGCTTAACCCATAAACCAAACTCATCCTCGCCCCAAGCGCCGGCCCATGCAGTTGGGAATGGGTAAGGAAAATTGGGATGTTTAACCGGTTTAGGCACAGTCATTCGCATGTCTTAAAGTCGCGGCTTTCAAACTCGGCAGGGTAGACGGGTTTTTTTGCCTACCGTCTAGATCACAGCGGTGACTGGTTCGGACTGGTTGCGCGCGGGCACGGACAGCTTGTGCCTGCCCTACCGGGTTAAAAAAATGCAAGCTCATTTCGGTTTTAACTTAACCAGGATATCAGTTAAAAAATTTTTGTTCGTTTTTTTCTGCCCGAGATTTCCTCCGCCTGCCCGCTCCTGACCGGAACGGGCGCTCTTGCCGGCTTGTTCCGGTTGACCTAGGGCAAGGCGGAAGCCGATGATGCCGCTGCGGAGATCGGGCTCGAGGTGGATACGGCGCGCAGAACGCGCGTGCCTGCCGAGGCTGAACCAAGAGCCGCCGCGCAACACCCGGCTAACGCCTTCGCTAGGCCCCATCGGATCGAGAACTGCTTCGGTTGGATATTCGCCGTACCAATCCCGGCACCATTCCCAAACATTACCGTGCATTTCATAAAACCCCCACGCATTCGGTGGCAAGGATTTTACCGGCACGGTCTTTTCCCGATTTAGCCCTTTTTCACCATCGGCGTAGGGATACTCACCATTGTAGTTGACCTTTTCTGGCGTAATATTGTCGCCAAATGAGAACGGTGTGGTGGTGCCGGCACGGCAGGCGTATTCCCATTGCGCTTCGGTAGGCAAACACGCCTGCAAGCCAGGGAATAACTTGTTAAGTTCGCCGATAAAAGCTTGCGTGTCGTTCCAACTGACATGTTCCACGGGATTACTGGGATCTTCTTGAAAAACAGCCGGATTTTTTCCCATCACTGCTTGCCATAAGGCTTGACTGCATGCCGTATCCGCCAGCCAATAACCCTGGGTTAAGGTTACTCCGTGCTGAATTTCATCTTTATCGTGTTCCGGTTCACTTTCGGGGGAGCCCATCAGAAAGGTTCCAGGTTCGATCCAGCGGAAGCGTTGGTTAACTTTTTTGATCGCTAGATCGGCATAAAGCCCGAATTCATCCCAACCGAACGGTCCGGGCCATAGCCATGAACCCATGCCTTTTCTGTATAACGGGTGCCAGGGTACGATTACGGTTTGGCCCAGCCAGGTGATGCCGGCCAATAAACCTCTCTGATTGTATTCAATTGCCGTCGCCCAAGAAGGTTTACTGAACGCTTCCAATTCCAGTTGCTGTAAGGTGCTGCGGAGTGTGAGTTTTCCCGATGGCAAGTCAAAAGCTTGGCCATCGTTTAAGAAGGTTTCGTCGCTGCTGTCTGCGGCTGTCCAACGCGGCGGGAAAGCCCAATGTGCATTGATTGTGGCTAACGCCTGTGGATTGGGCGCTGCCTCGTCAACTATCCGGCAGAGCAATTCGCCCTGCCCGCCGGTTTGCTCCACCTGCCACTGTACCCGTTCGGTTTTTGCCCGCTCATCTACTAACCATTCTAATCGGGTAGGATCGAAACCGGGCTCCAATTTATCCGGCCACTCGCCGGCACGGATTTGGTCTTTATAAGCCATGGCATATAAGTCATAGGCTACCTTGCTGACTCCACTACGCCAAATAGTTTCGGGCCGTGAAGCCAAGACGGTGCGGCATTGTAGCATCAAGGCCTGATGCTGAGCAGGGAGATCCATGCTTTGATTAGCACTGGCGCAAAGGCTTTGAAAATAATCGGTTAATTCTTGCTCCAACTGCTGCTTTTGTGTGCCGTTGACTATTTGGCCTTGATTGCCGGATGCGGTTTCCAGCAGGTATTTATTGAGTGCTTCCAGTTTTTGCAAACCTTCGAAGGCATTACTGTGGTGGGCTTCGACTATTTGCCATAAAAGCTGGGCTTGGCTACTGCCGGCAAATTGCTCTTGGTAAAGCTTACGGTAACGCTCGGCTACAGTGTCGTGCAAGCGGATGCCCAAGCCGGTTTGGCGTATGTCCGGATGGTTCCAGATCAGGCTTTCCAACTCGCTGCCGCCCCAGCTTAAGCCTAAGCGCAAGCGGCGCAGCAAACCGGCGTCGATAAGGGGTAAGGCCGACAGCAATGCCAGAATACCATCCAAGTGTTGTTGTTCCGGTTCCCCCATGGTAAAACCGTTGTGTTTGGGATGACGCGGCAGGTTAAAGCGGTCGTTTAAGGGATTAGGCCGAGCCAGCCGACAATAGGCTCGGTCTAACGGAGCTTTACTAGCCGGGCTTAGCGTCAACACGCGTTCGCCGTTGCTGGATAATCTTTCTAAAAACCGCTGCCAACGGATGCGCTTAGCAGATTGGGTATCGGAAATGCCTAAATCGCTCAATATCAACAGAGCGGTATCTTCGCCAGGTGCATGCCAAGGCTGCCAGCGCTCTCTTTCGCCGGAAGGCCAAGGGATAACATACGGCTGCTGCGAATCGAAGGTATCTTCGTCAAATCGGATCGCCGACACCGCTTCCTCACCCAGGAGTTTTTTCAATTGATCAACGATAAAAGCAAAATCCGCCCAATACGACTCCAAGTGCATGCCTGCATCGACGATGATCTGCAAGCGTTGCGGCCAACGGTGCCGAACTTTCCGCGGCAGACTATGCAAGGGCTTGCCTTGCGCTAAATGCCGGGTTAGCCGGCGGTGGTCCAGGCGGTTGACGGCTTTGGGTTGCCCTAAGGCGTTATGCAAAAAAGGCAGTAGCCGCGCCATAGGCAACATGGGGTTAGGCGCAGCAAAACTATAACTGCGGCCGGTTTGCTGGTTTGATCCCAGACATTTGGCCGGATCGTTCAAATAGTCCGGTTCGGTTGTGTTTTCTTCGGTTAGCGTTTCCAAGTAGTTAACACGGAAAAAAACTGCGGGTGGACGTTTGGGTTGGGGTGGTAATTTAGTTGGTACGTAAAAATTCTTACCGCCGAACAAGTTCAAACCATTTTCTTCTTTTTCCAACTTTGGTTTCGGTACTGGTTCTTCTAACTCAAAGCCAAATAAATCCGCGGTTGTTTGCAAGGCGGTTTCACCCTCGTCTGCTGCGTGAAGCAATGCCAGCCGCCCCCAGGCCATTAGTCTGCCACTTCTTTTTTTAAGGCATAGCCGGAAATTTTCTCCAGCCGTAGTTCCTGATCGTCATGTTGAAGATTTTTTAACGCCGTTAGTAAATCTATGTACTCGGCCAACCCCGGCGGGTAGCGTGTGTGTGAGCCGGCAGCGCGGTCTTGCCACAGTAATTCGGCGGCTTTACGATACACTAGCTCGGCAATGCCGGCGCCAAAATGCAACCGGCCACGGTCGATCAGCCATTGCAGGCGTTTGGGTGTTGGGTTTTTCTCATCCACCGGGGCATCAGACTCTTCCATTTTTAAGGTATGCACAAAACAGCGGCGCACAAACGCGGTGGGAAGCTCGCGTTCTTCATTGGTGGTAATCACAACCAGCAAGCGCTCAGGATTGCCGGTGATGGGATTTTTGATGTTAGCCTGTTTATCGGCATGATCAATATAAGGCACGCTAAACCGGTAATGGCCCAAGGTTTCCAGCAAGCCATTTGGCAAATCCGGCTCCGCCTTGTCGATTTCATCCAGCAATAACACCACGCCATTGGGCTGACTAGTGCCGTCACCCGCCGTTTCCGGCTTTGGCCGCAGCCGTGTGGCACAAGCTGTGTACTGCTCACTGGCAGACTGCCAATCATACGCCCACCAAAACGCACCAGGGGAGAGGTAATTCAGCGGATCTAGCGGTTTTTTGCCGGTTGTAGTTTTTTCTGCTGCATAGGCTTGGTTGTTCATGGCCTGCGCCTCGCCCAGCCGCCCGATGGCATCGAAATGCCAGTGCAAATCGCTGACTTCGGTACTGCCGCGTATCACTTCACTCACCAAAGCCCAACCCAGCTGTTCGGCAATCGCCTTGGCCAACTGGCTTTTTCCCGTCCCCGGCTTGCCCCGCACCAGCAAAGGCCGCCCTGCGGCATAGGCCGACCATAAGGCGTAGCAATCGTCTTCGTTGAATTTATGGTGTAGTTTCAGGGCGGGGTTGGAAACGGTTAAGTTAGGCGGGATGAAGTCATTTAGATTGGGAAACTTATGCATTGTGCTGCCTCTTAGGGTTTCTCATACGGAGAATACTGGCAATTTTCTCCAGTAATAAATCCTGGTCTTCCGAACAAGGGTTGTGATCAGTTTGATCTGATTTAAAATCGCAACAAATAAATTGTAAATGGCTGGCAAGCTGCATTTCGGCTTCGGCAAACCAAGCTCTTGATTTTAATAACTCAAGATACTCTTGTGTAACCAAGTAATAAATCGGCTTGCCAAGATCCTGGTGGGTTGAACGCGCAGTTTTCTCGATAGCTTTCAATAACTTTTCAACATTCTGAGGCGGTTCACCGCCGCGTCTTAAGTCTTTGTAAATTTCGCTTAACAATTGAATATCCGACGCATCTTGGGAGGCAGCATCAAATAACAACACATCGAAATCATGACTCGGTCTGGCTTCATTGGCTTTGTTAAGACTATATTGCGGTAGTTTCAACAACCATCGGGAAATAATAACTTCTACATAGGCGGCATTATCAAGGGAAAACTGATTGGTAATACCATCGTTGTTGACAATACGACTCTCATACTCAAACCACCAATCCGGATTAACGCTTTTCAACAACAACCAACAACAAACTTGCTCTACATCGGTTAAAAAATTTTCCCATAACTCTGGATGATTAGCGGACCATTTTGCTTCAAGCTCGGTTGCCAACTTAAAAAAACTACCTATTGCCTTGCCTGCGCTTACATCGTTTATCAAATATTTAGCAATTTCTGAGTTTGTTACCTTGATATCCAATTGCAAGACTTTATTAAGTTCGGGAAAAGGAATTTTGCCACTTTTGAAGGTATGTTCGATTTCTCTAATAAGCTTTTCGCACAATTTTTCTGTAATTTCTTCAATTGATGCCTGTTTTAAAATACCGACAGCTTGGTGGAAAGCTGGTTCTTTATATAATGAAGGAATTGAATGAGATAAAAGATAGCTTTCCAGCCTTTTAAAATCCTCTGTAATAACTGCAACCAATTCATTACCAACAAATACCGGCGCACCAGACAGGCCTGCCCACCCGTTTTCCTGATTAACTTGAACAGGCGTATTGAGTTCGATCCTGGGGCTATGTATTCCTTGGATTGTGCCTGAAATACCTAGATCAGTTCGGATGCTACCCTCTTTTCCAGCACGAGGAAAACCACGGCTTGACCATTGTGTGGTTGGCTTTGGATTTGCTCTAGCCAGATTGGTTTTAGGAGGATTAAACGGCGTTGACTTAGGACAAAGAATAACAGCGATGTCAAAATCACTATTGCCTTTGAAAACAATATCTTCATCTGTAAAAGACATTGTAAACTCTGCATTTGCTTGTTTTACTTCGGAATAGAATTTTTGCTCCGGCCAAACAAGTTTTAATCTCGGATTTTCATGTCTGCCATCAAATAGCACAACGTGCCGGGCAGTTAAAATAAGTCCATTACCAATACAATAGCCTGTACCTATACACGGATCATCTTCCGCATCATAAGCATATATTTGGACCATCCATTGTGCGTCTAGCATCAAACTTCTCTAGTTTATTAAGCTTTATCACGAATCTTAGCTTTAATTTCTGATGTTGTGCCATCCGAATTTTTTACAATCTCAACAGCATCAAGGCTTAATTTAATTTTCTGCTTAGCCGCATGTTTATATTTGCCGCTAACTTCGGCATCGGCATTAAGCACCCAGAACTTGATCTTACCCGAGGCGCTAGCGCCGGCCTCCTTCTCCACCACGGTTTCCAGTTCGACTTCAACCGTATTGAGATTAAATTTAATGGTTTCGTCCTGACCTTGTTGCTGGGCGGCAATTAATTCTGATCGTAACGCCTGGATAACTTCGGCAAGTTCAAGTTGATTTTTTGCGTTATTCTGCTCTGCCATGATTCCCCCAATGAATGAATGGATTTTACCTCAAGAAAAGCGTAGCCATAGAGGTTGATAAAAGTTAACTTTGATACGAGTCATAATGGAAAAATCAAGCCCGGATAACACCGGCTTTTTTATACCTGAAATTCAGGCAAGCAATGCGGCCTATTTATGTTTCTTTATTGTCCATTGTTG
>PERF01000122.1 GCA_002928495.1 Methylobacter sp.
TGTTCGGTAAAACCGGGCATCCGGTGCGGACTACGATTTCCGACCTGGGGCCGCTGCTGTTGAGTTCGCTGCTGGAAACCAACGAAACCCAAACCGGCTTGCTGTATAGCGCTTTTAAAATTGCCGACGACAACGGCCTGCTGCTGTTGGATTTAAAAGACCTGCGCGCGTTATTGGGCTGGATGGGTGAGCACGCGAAAAGCCTGCAAGCCGATTACGGCAATATTTCTTCGGCCAGTATCGGCGCCATTCAACGGCAGTTGCTGGTGCTGGAGCAACAAGGCGCGGAAAATTTTTTCGGCGAACCGGCATTACAACTGGAGGATTTGTGTAAAACCGATTTTTCCGGCAACGGCGTTATCAGCATTTTGGATGCGACTGATTTAATCAACACCTCGCCACGTTTGTATGCGGCTTTTTTGCTGTGGCTGTTGGCGGAGTTGTTCGAAAATCTGCCGGAAACCGGCGACCTGGACCGGCCAAAGCTGGTATTGTTCTTTGACGAAGCGCATTTGCTGTTCGAGCAAGCGCCCAAAGCACTGGTCGATAAAATTGAGCAGATTGTCCGGCTTATCCGCTCCAAAGGCGTCGGCGTTTATTTTGTCAGCCAAAGCCCGCTGGATGTGCCGGAAGACATTTTGGGCCAGCTCGGTCTTAAAATTCAGCATGCTTTACGCGCGTTTACCCCTAAAGACCAAGCCACCGTTAAGAGTGTGGCCGGAACTTTCCGCAAAAATCCAAAAATCGATACCGAAACCGCGATTCAGGAACTGAAAACCGGCGAAGCGCTAGTCTCTTTACTTAATCCGGACGGCAGCCCGACGCCGGTGGAACGTATTCTGATCCGGCCGCCGGAATCGCAGCTGGGGCCGATTATGCCGGAACAACGCGCGGATTTCTTGCAGCGCTCGCCGCTTAAAGGCCGTTACGACCAAGCCATAGACCGGGAATCAGCGTATGAAAAACTCAAGCAGAAAGCGGAACTCAATGCCGATCTTGAGTCTTACGCCAAGCCCGCCGCTAAAACCGCCGAAAGACAAGGCCAAAGCGTGACCGATGCCTTGATAAAGAGTGCAGCCCGCAGCATAGGCACCGCCGTGGGCCGGCAGATTGTGCGCGGTGTGCTGGGTTCGCTACTGGGCAGCCGGCGTTAATCTTCACAAGCCACCCGCAAAACTAACGGGCAAAAAAAATGCGGCCTGGTGGCCGCATGTAAAATAACTCTAACGCTGTTTAGGAGGATTGCGCTTGTTCAAGAGTTAGATATAGTGTAGATGTAAAACTCTGTTACCGGAATGTGACATATTGTCGCGCCATCAATGACTTAACACATTGTTTCCTTTTGATTAACAAAATAGCGCGTTAGCCGCAAAAATGCTTCCAAATCGAGCATCTCAGGCCGCAGCCCAGGATCTATGCCGCATGCAGGGAATGCATCTTCCGGAATCATCTTGCTCAGTGCGTTTCTCAACGTTTTCCGCCGCTGAGAAAATGCTTGCGTGACCAGCTGGCTTAGCGCCGCCGCTTGGTGATGATCAGGTATCGTTGGGTGCGGTATTAAGCGGACGATGGCCGACATCACCTTAGGCGCCGGCTCAAAGCTTTCCGGCGGCACATCAAACACCCATTCGGCCGTGCAATAATATTGCATCATGATGCTCAGGCGTCCGTAAGTTTTGCTGCCGGGCGCGGCGCAGATTCTATCGACGACTTCTTTTTGCAGCATAAAATGCATGTCGGCTATGGCGGGTGCTTGGCTTAACAAATGGAATAACAAAGGTGTGGAAATGTTGTACGGCAGATTGCCGATTACCCTGAGCTTTTCACCCGGTTGTACCAAAGCGGTAAATGCAAATTCCAGGGCATCGGCGCTATGAATGGTCAGGTTGATGGAGCGGGAGAATTTATCATGCAGGTAAGTCACCAGATCGCGGTCCAATTCTACCACCTCCAGCTGCACGCCGGTTTTTAACAACGGCCCGGTTAGCGCCCCCAAGCCCGGACCGATTTCCACCCAATGCTGGCCACTTTGAATTTGTGCGCAGGCTAAAATCTGGCTGATTACCACCGGATTCTTAAGAAAATTCTGGCCGAAACGTTTACGAGCCTGATGTGCCATGTCGGCTTCCTTTATAAAACGGATTCAAAGCCGGCCACCATCTCCAGCGCGGTGTCCACGGCAAATTGCAAGCTGCCGACATCGGCGGTACCGGTTCCCGCCAAATCCAGCGCGGTGCCGTGGTCAACCGAGGTGCGGATGACCGGCAACCCCAAGGTCACATTAACCGCTTGGCCGAAGCCCATGTGTTTAAGCACCGGCAAACCTTGATCGTGGTACATCGCCACAACCACATCGGCATCGGCCAAATGTTTACGGGTGAATGCGGTATCGGCCGGTAGCGGGCCTTCCAGATTCAAGCCCCGTGCTCGCAGGCTTGCCAGTACCGGATTGATCCGCTCCAACTCTTCCCGCCCCAAGTGCCCGTTTTCACCGGCATGAGGATTTAGTCCGCAGACCAAAATTTTCGGCTGGTTAATAGCAAAACGCCGGCGCAAATCCTGATCGACAATACCCAAAACCGTTTCCAGCCTTTCCGGGGTGATCGCGGCACATACCTCGGCCAGCGGCAAATGCGTAGTCACCAAAGCCACTCTCAGCCCCGGTGTGGCCAGCATCATCACCGGGTAACCACCGGTCAAACCGGCAATATATTCAGTATGCCCGCTGAAGCGGTAACCGGCATCGTTGATGATGGCTTTATGCACCGGTCCCGTCACCATGGCATCAAACCAGCCTTGCAGGCAACCTTGCACGGCTTTATCCAGCGTTTCCAGCACGTATGCGCTGTTTGCCACATCCAGCCGGCCGCCGGCAACCGGGGCTTTGACTGCCACCGGCAGAACCTCAAGGCACCCTGCTGAGTGTGGCTTGGGTGGCTGTTCCGGCACATATATTTGCAAGCTAATATCGCTGCCTAATTGTTGGGCTCGGCTTAGCAAAAGCTGCGGATCCGCAATGGCCACCAACTGGCACGGTAAATTTTGCTGCGCCAGTCGGATGCAAAGATCGGGGCCGATACCGGCTGGTTCTCCCGGCGTTAGCGCCAAACGTGCAATGGGTTGGGACGTCATAATTCAAGCCAAAAATAAAATTTTAACGCAGAACGCCTGCGAACGGTGGATCTGTCAAGGTTTGGCTTGAAGATAGCCCGCGTTATGACCGGAGCTTGCTTGCCATCGTCGATTTTCAGGGTAGATTGCTGCGGGTACAACACTATAAGAGAGGGCCAACTCCATGAATGATGTAATAAAAAATCTGCTAATCGGGGTCGCCATTTTGGCGGCGTTTTACAGTATTTTCGCGTTATTGCCTATGCTGTTTACCTATATTTCTTCGGGAACTGCACGCCCCTGACAGCTGAAAGGTAATGTTGAAAGCCGGCAGCATTGGCTTTCAACATAACACCATAATAGCGTTTTACGGAAATCCAATCGGCTTAACCATTAACAGGTTGTAGTAAAATAACAGACTTTTCCTATGTTTGGGCCCTACGATGGACATTATTCAACTCATCGCTCAAGAATTATCCGTAAAACCGCAGCAAGTTAATGCCGCCGTCTTATTGCTGGACGAAGGTGCGACTGTGCCGTTTATTGCCCGTTACCGCAAAGAAGTCACCGGTGGCTTGGACGATACCCAACTTAGAGCACTGGAAACCCGCTTAAGCTATTTACGCGAGCTCAATGAGCGCCGCCAAAGCATTCTCGAAAGCATTGCCGGGCAAAACAAGCTGACCCCGGAACTTGAGCATGCCATCAACGCAGCGGACACTAAAACCCTGCTCGAAGACTTATACTTACCTTACAAACCCAAACGCCGCACCAAAGCGCAAATCGCCCGTGAAGCCGGTCTTGAACCATTGGCCGACGCACTGCTGGCTGACCGCAGCTTAATTCCGCAAATTCTGGCGGCAGACTATATATTCCCTGACAAGGAAGTCCCCGACGCCAATACCGCTTTGGAAGGTGCCCGGCAGATTATCATGGAACGCATCGCCGAGGATGCCGGGCTGCTCGCCGGATTACGCGAACACATCTGGCAAAACAGCATCCTCCATGCTTCGGTTGTAGCCGGCAAAGAGCAGGCAGCGGCCAAATTTAAAGATTATTTCGATTATCAGGAAGCCATCCGGCTGATTCCGTCGCACCGGGCGCTTGCATTATTACGAGGACGTAATGAAGATTTGCTGGTGCTGACCTTAAAACCGGGCCAGGATGAACTCAGCGCGCATGAGAAATGTTCGCAACAAATCAGCTTACACCTAAAAGTTGCCGACACGCAAAAACCGGCTGACGCCTGGTTGGCCGAAACGGCGCGTTTGGCCTGGAAAATTAAAGTTTTCACCCGCATTGAGTTGGATTTAAAAATGCGCATGCGCGAAAGTGCCGAACAAGAAGCCATCCGGGTCTTTGCCCATAATTTACGGGACTTGCTGCTAGCGGCGCCCGCGGGTACTAAAACCACCATGGGTCTCGATCCTGGTATCCGAACCGGGGTAAAACTCGCTATCGTCGACGCCACCGGCAAAGTCTTGGCTACCGACACCATTTATCCTCACCCGCCTCGCCAACAGTGGAACGAATCGATCGCCAAACTGGCGGATTTGATCGAACGCTATCAGGTCAATCTGCTTAGTATCGGTAACGGCACGGGTTCCCGGGAAACCGACCAACTGGTGGCGGACGTTATCAAGCTGCACCCTAAACTGCAATTCGCCAAAGTTTTGGTGTCGGAAGCCGGCGCCTCGGTGTATTCGGCATCCGAACTGGCTGCCAAAGAATTTCCCGATTTGGATGTCTCCTTGCGCGGCGCGGTATCCATTGCCCGCCGCCTGCAAGACCCGCTGGCCGAGTTGGTCAAAATTGAACCCAAAGCAATCGGCGTCGGCCAGTACCAGCACGACGTCAACCAAGCCCAACTGGCGCGTAGCTTGGATGCGGTGGTTGAAGACTGCGTAAACGCGGTCGGCGTTGATGTTAATACGGCTTCTGCCGCCTTGTTAAAACAAGTTTCCGGGTTATCAGCCGGCCTGAGCGAAAACATAGTGGCATTCCGCGATCAAAACGGGCCTTTTAAAAATCGCACACAGCTTAAAAAAGTCCCGCGTTTGGGTGAAAAAGCCTATGAGCAGGCAGCCGGTTTTCTCCGCATCAGTAACGGTGAAAATCCTTTGGATGCATCAGCCGTCCACCCCGAAGCCTATCCGGTCGTCGAAGCCATCATGTCAGACACCGGCAAATCCATCCGCGATTTAATCGGGCAAAGCCAGTTTCTGCGCAACCTTGACCCCCGCCAATATACCGGCGGCAATTTCGGCTTGCCAACTGTTATCGACATCCTTCAAGAACTTGAAAAACCGGGCCGCGATCCCAGACCTGAATTCAAAAATGTAAAATTTAAAGAGGGTGTTGAAAAAATTACCGATATAAAACCCGGCATGGTATTGGAAGGCGTTGTCACCAATGTGGCCAATTTTGGTGCCTTTATCGACATAGGCGTGCACCAGGACGGTCTGGTGCATATCTCGCACTTATCGGACAACTTTGTCAAAGACCCGCGTACCGTGGTCAAAACCGGCGATATGGTGAAAGTAAAAGTCATAGAAATCGATTTGGATCGCAACCGTATATCGTTAACTATGAAGTCTGATAGCACAGCGGAAAAAACCAAACCAAAACCAGCGGCTGCAATCCCTAAAACAAAACCCTCAAACTCGCCTACACCGCAAAACGCTATGGCTAACGCATTTGCCAACGCGCTGAAAAATAAATCTTAAAAGCTCTGCTATACTCAAATTATTGTCTAACTGATCCAGGAAACGCCATGGCCAAATCCAAATACCTCTTTGCGCCTACCCTATTGATTGTCTTGCTCGGTAATTTTAATGTTGCCTACGCAGTACCGGATTCTTGCGGAAAACTCGAAAATAAAGCACTCAACGGGTTTGCCAATATGACTACGGCCGCCGTGGAAATACCCAAAAATATCATTAACACCAGTAATGACAGCAACATCATTTACGGTATTGTCGGCGGTATTTTAAAAGGCACAATTCATACCGTAGGCCGCATTTCGGTTGGTTTGCTTGACCTGATCACTTTTCCGATCCCAACTAAACCTATCGTTCAACCGAATTACGTTTGGCAAAACTTTAAAATTGATACCACTTACGGCGACCTTTTCAGCTTAAGCGACTGTTCTGAAAATAAACCGGCTGAAACCGACACCCATGTCATGACGCCTACAGTTGCCCCTGCCCCGGCAAAAACCGGTTCTGTTCCATCAGCGCCATACCAACCGGACAATGTCAGTAACAAACTGGATCAAGTGTTTAAGAAAGAGATGCGCAAATAACAAATTGGCTCCGCTGTCGTGATTAAACTCAAACCAGTGTCATGACATTACCGGCAGCTTGCTGACGGATTTGTCAGTGCTGATTTAGTCAATTGCACAGCAAACGATGGAAAACTAAAGAATTGATAAGCCAATAGCCTTTCGAATATTTATGGCTTACTTATTGCTTTAATAAACTATATAACATTTTTTTGGCAGCGCCGATTTATTATCAATTCTTGAATCTACGGGGATTTTATGAAAAACAGCATTAAAGCGATTTTAATCACGGGTATAATCACTACCCAATCGGCCTACGCCAGTCCTATTTCGGGTTTATTCAATACCGGTGAAGGCATCGCTATAAACCAGCAAACCGACACACATTACGTTTTAACCGATGAAAATGGCGTTTCGATTTTCGGTGGCTTTGGAGAAGCGGCCGTCGGTAACGGCTTTCCTATCGGTTCAGGCGTCTGGATACAAGATAGCGCGACATCACATTGGCTAACACCCACCGCTAATCGTACAGAAGTTTTTGATTTAAATAGCCAAGGCACTTATGTTTGGGCATTGTCCTTCGACTTAACGGGATCTGACCCTGCAACCGCATCTTTTTCCGGTCGCTTTTCGGCAGACAATAATGCAGTTGCCCTGCTGAACGGCAATCAAATCGGCTTTGCCAGCGATTTTTCAAATTGGTATGACTTTTCGGCTTCTAGTAATTTGTTTGTCAGTGGAATCAATAAAATCGAATTTGTCGTCACTAATCTTCAATTCAACGGCTTCAACCCAACGGGCCTTCGAGTAGAATTCACTAGCTCAAACGTTTCTTCCGTTCCACTTCCAGGGGCGGCATGGCTGTTCCTATCCAGTATGTTTGGCTTTTTGGCGGTTAAACGTAAAAAACAAAAGCTTTAAAGTTTATTTCACATAAGCCGGGTATGCCATCGCAATACCCGGTTTTCCAAATACAATTCCCACAGCGTTCATAGCTTCAGCGGCGAATAGACTGGCCTTAAAAACGGGTTGAGCGGCGTTGGTCA
>PERF01000123.1 GCA_002928495.1 Methylobacter sp.
GACCATGCATCCTAACACAGAGCTAAAGTACTGGAAAATGTCGGGGTATGTACGCAGATTTGATTAGGTTTTTATCCGTGTTAAATAGCTTGACGCAGAAGGGTAGGGCGCTACTAGCCATGGAAACTCTCTTAAAACAGGCGGAAGTGATTGGCCAAGCGTTAGTGATGGGCGTGATTCGGTGATTAAATTAAAAAGAGATTTTTTAGCTTGCCGTCTCGCATTAATTAAACCACTGAACTTGCTTAATGCTGATATTTACCGCGTCACCTTTAAACAGTTGCAGCTGCTTGAAATGCTCGCTGGGCATTTCAACGTGTAATACCGGCGGCAAGCCGTCGTCCGGTTTAGTGCCGGTGAGTTCCACACGGGTGATGGCGCCCAGGTGTTGCCAGTCTTTGAGCACAATCGACGGCGGCAGGCCGGTTGGGGTTTTTTCGATGGTGATATGTTGGGGACGCACATGGGCTACCAGGCCGGGATGTGCGTCGTCGCCCAGACCGATGCTTTGTAGCCAATGCTGGTGGTTATGGCTGTCCAGGACGTTGGTTTGGCCGATAAATTGAGAGACGAAGGCATTGGCAGGCTGGTCGTACAATTCGCTTGGCGAGCCTTGTTGTTCAACTTTGCCTTTGTTCAGCACCACGATGCGGCTGGCGACTTCCATGGCTTCTTCCTGATCGTGGGTGACGAAAATACTGGTAACGTGCAGTTCCCGGTGCAATGTGCGCAGCCATTGCCGCAAGTCTTTGCGCACGCTGGCATCGAGTGCGCCGAAGGGTTCGTCCAGAAGCAGCACTGAGGGTTCCACGGCCAAGGCGCGGGCCAGGGCGATACGTTGGCGCTGGCCGCCGGACAGCTGGTCGGGGAAGTGGTCGTGCAGCCAATCCAGTTGTACCAACTCCAGCAAGGTGTGTACTTTTGTGCGAATCACGCTTTCGGCAGGTCGTTGCCGGCGCGGTTTGATGCGTAGGCCGAAGGCGATATTGTCGAACACGGTCATGTGCCGGAACAAGGCGTAATGTTGAAACACAAAGCCGATGCCGCGGTGGCTGGCATGAGCCTGGGTTTTGTCTTCGCCGTTGATGATGACGCGGCCTGAATCCGGCCATTCCAATCCTGCGATGATGCGCAGCAAAGTGGTCTTGCCGCAGCCGGAAGGCCCCAGCAAGGCGGCCAGTTCGCCTTCCGGAATGTCCAGATTGATGTTGTTGAGTGCGTTGAAAGCGCCGAAACGTTTGTTGAGTTGGGCGATTGAGATACTCATGACAGATCCTTAAAGTTAAAGCTAACAGTTACCGGCGGTTTTGCGCCTGGCGCCATTCCAGCAACGTTTTCAAGACCAGCGTGACCAAGGCCAGCGCGGCCAGAATCGAGGCGCTGGCGAAAGCGCCGGCGAAGTTGTATTCGTTGTAATTGGCTTCCACGTGCAACGGCAACGTGTTGGTCAGGCCGCGGATATGGCCTGAGACTACCGAGACCGCGCCGAATTCGCCCATGGCCCGGGCGTTGCACAGCAACACACCGTACAGCAAACCCCATTTGATATTAGGCAAAGTGATGCGTAAAAATGTCTGCCAGCCACTGGCACCCAGCGACAAAGCGGCTTCCTCTTCTTCCTTGCCGATTTCCTGCATCAGCGGAATCAACTCACGAGCCACAAAAGGGAAGGTGACAAACAAGGTCGCCAACACGATGCCGGGTATGGCAAAAATCACTTTCAAATCGTACGTGCTTACCCACGCGCCAAGCCAGCCCTGCGCGCCGAACATCAACACGAATACCAGCCCCGAGATTACCGGCGACACCGAAAACGGTAGATCGATTAACGTGGTCAAAAAACTGCGGCCCGGGAATTTAAACCGGGTGATCAGCCAGGCCGCGCTGATGCCGAACACGGTATTGAGCGGCACGGTGATCAGGGCGGTCAGCAGGGTCAAACGAATGGCCGATAAGGTATCCGGATTCACTAACGCCTGCCGGTAGGCGGCAAAGCCTTTCGCGCTGGCTTCGGTCAATACCACAGCCAGCGGCAGAATTAAAAACAATGTGCAGAAGGCCAAGGTGAGGCTGATCAAACTGTATTTAACCCATAGACTGTCGTGTTGGGCGGCAAGGCGCCGGGCAATCGGCGCGGCGGTTGAGTCCGGTTGTTCAACTATAATCTGGGTGGACATAAAGCCTCCTTACAATTGGCCGGAACGCTGCCTGACCCAGCGTTGTAAAAGATTCACCAACAGCAGCAAGGCAAACGACAGCAGCAACATGGTCAAGGCAATGGCGGTGGCGCCGGCGATATCGTATTGCTCTAGCTTGGTGATTATCATCAGCGGAACGATTTCCGACACGAACGGCAGGTTGCCGGCAATGAAAATCACCGAGCCGTACTCGCCGATACTGCGGGCAAACGCCAACGCGAAACCGGTCAGCAGGGCAGGCAAGAGATTGGGGAAAATTACCCGCAGAAAGGTTTGCCAGCGGTTGGCGCCCAGGCTGGCGGCGGCTTCTTCCATGCTGGTATCGAATTCCTGTAGTACGGGCTGGGCGGTACGCACAACAAAGGGCAAGCTGATGAAAATCAGCGCCACCACGATGCCGGCTGGTTTAAAGGCAATTTTCAGGTTGAAGGTCTGTTTTAGCAGTTTGCCTAGCACGCCATTCGGCTGGTAAATGGTGGCTAGCACCACGCCGGCTACCGCCGTGGGCAGCGCGAACGGCAAGTCGATCAAGGCATCAAGCAGCCGTTGGCCGGGAAACCGGTAGCGCACTAATACCCAGGCGATAATGCCGCCGAATACGCTGGCGACCAGTGCCGCCGCCAAGGCGGTGAGAAAACTGACCCTGAACGAAGACAGCACACGCCCATTGCTGATGCTATCGGCAAATGCCGGCCAGCTCAGTTCAAACGTTTTAAACACCAGCGTGCTGAGCGGGATCAGGACGATCAGCCCTAAATAAAATAAGGTGTAACCTAAGGTGGGGTAAAACCCGGGAATAATGCTGTGCGCTTTCATGGCTTGAAGTCTCCGTGGTCGGCTAACTGTGTGGCAGTGTCACTGGCCGTAAATACGGTCGAAAATCGCGCCGTCGTCGAAATGCTGTTTTTGCACGTTGGCCCAGCTGCCGAATTCGTCATTGACCTTGAATAACTCCAGCTTGGGGAAATCGGCCAACAATTTGGGATCGACCAGTTCCGGCTTGGCGGGTCGGTAATGGTGTTTCGCGGCCAGGGTCTGGCCAACGGGCGAATACAGGTACTCAAGATAAGCTTCGGCCAGATCGCGGGTGCCTTTTTTGTCGACTACGGTGTCGACAACCGCCACCGGCGTTTCCGCCAGTATGCTTTGCGGCTGCACCACGATTTCCACGCTGTCGGGCGCGGCTTCTTTAATGGCCAGATAGGCTTCGTTCTCCCAGGTCAACAACACGTCGCCGATACCGCGCTGCAAAAACGTGGTGGTGGCGCCGCGCGCGCCGGAGTCCAATACCGGCACGTTTTTGTAGAGTTTTTTGATAAAGTCTTTAGCGGCGTCTTCCGAGCCGTATTTTTTCTTGGCGAAGATCCAGGCGGCCAAATAGTTGTAGCGCGCACCGCCCGAGGTTTTCGGATTGGGAGTGACCACGGCAACGCCGGGTTTGATCAGATCGTCCCAGTTTTGAATGTGCAGGGGATTGCCTTTACGCACCAGGAAAACCATGGTCGAGGTGTACGGCAAGCTGTTGTTGGGCAGGCGCGCTTGCCAGTTGGCGGGCAGCAGTTTAGCGGTGGCGGCGATTTTGTCGATGTCGTAACTGATGGCCAGGGTGAGCACGTCGGCGTCCAGGCCGTCAATGACGGCACGCGCCTGTTTGCCGGCACCGCCGTGGGATTGTTGAATGCTGACGGTTTCGCCGGTTTTGGCCTGCCAGTATTTTGTAAATTCAACATTGTAAGCTTGGTACAACTCCCGGGTGGGGTCGTACGAAACGTTCAGTAATGTGCGTTCGGCAAAGCCCGCCGGGCTTGCCGTCACAATAACCGCCAGCCAAAGCCAGACGAAGTGTTTAGTCAATTGCATGGGTTCCTTGAAGTGTGAATATAAGTTGGGCATAGCTTAGTAAAAACCGGTTTTCATTAAAAATGATCAATTTAGAAATCAATATCGAATTTTTCGATTTTGTATTTAAAACACCAATTGCACACGGGTGGCGAACACGTGTTCGGATGGGCGGTTACGCACCTGTGTCTGGCTGCCGGCGCCGCCGGTGAAATCGGTCTGTTCGTAATCAGCGCGGATCAGTACGTTACTATTGACGAACCAGTTCAAACCGATAGTCCAGGCGCTGGCGTGGCTAACGGACAGGGCCGGGTTGAGCAGGCGCGAGCCATTGATCAGTGCGAACGTGCCGGGATCGATGTCCAGTTCGGTCCAGCGCGCAGCCAGTTGCAGCGCACCCCAATGGCCTTCAAAGGGATCGAATGGCGAACGCGGTTTAATGCCGTTAAAGCTATTGTTTTCGCCAGTGACCACATACGACGCCAAAATTTGCCAGGCTTTGTTATCTTGCTGGATGTGGGTGCGGCCGTTATTGCCGGTCAGCGCTTGTGATGACAGCGAATACTCGCCGATCAGGCCGTACGGGCCGTAATACCAATAGGCTTCTGGGTAAATCCGGTAATGGTCGCCATCGGCAAGCACAGCGGTGGTGCCGGTGCCGGTGCGGGAATAGTCCAACAGCGTGTTTTGGCCTAAGGCCGTGCTCAGGTTTTTCACCGGTGTGGCATTACGGGACGGATCTTCAAAGCTGCCGGCGACGCCAATGCCTAAGCCGTCCAGCCAGTGGATACCGGAGCCTTGGAACGGATGGCTCCAAAGCCTTGCAACAAATTCCTTGTTGTTATCGGCTTCGCGGTCCCCGTTGGAGGCGCCGTTATCGCCGCCGCCGTTGAACACGCCGACTTCGTAGGTGAAAAAGTTTTTAAAGTCGATTGGACCTGCATACTCCGCCGTTTTGCCGGGCCGGGCAAAACTGCCGTGCAATTTGATGCCGTTATCGCGGTTGCTGGCCAGTTGAGTGGGAAACGCACGTTCCAGAAAAGTGCCGTCGGTGTCGCCTTGCAAGCGTTCGAGGCTGAGCGGGGTTTTTTGCCGGCCGAATTCCAGGGCGGCAAAGTTAAAATAATGTAAATCGACATAAGCATCAGCCAATATGACTTGGCCGTTACCGAAATCCGGTAAGATTTTGTAGTCAATATACTTGTAGACTCGACCTTCCAGCCAAAGCCGGGCCTGCCGCAAATCAAACCGGTCGTTGGTGTTGTCGCCGGTAAAAAAGCGCGTATCCGACTGCACGGAGGCGCGCACCCGGATGTTGTGGTCGCCATTGGCCGAGGACAGGCTCAAGCCTTTGCTGCCGACTTCAAGTTTAGGGGCGGTTTTGGCGGCTTCTTGGGCGTTTTCCTGATTGACTTCGTTTTGGCGTTCGAGGATGCTGACTTTTTGTTTGAGCGATTTCAGTTCATCATTTGACGCTGTTGCCGGTGCGTTTTGCCCGGTCAGGCGTTGTTCCAGCAACAGCAGGCGGCGCTCCAGGCGGGCGATTTTTTCGTCTTTATCGAGTTCGTTATCGGCGGCGTCAGTGGAAACCGGTAATAAAAGGCTATTCAAACTTAAAGTAAGCGCAAGTGTTTTAGTTTTCATGGCGTATCCTTGCCCAACTGTTTCCGGTGATCCGGTCAACGCGGGATATTTTTTGGGCTTACCGCCGGATGTCCGGTAGGTTTAACGTTTATGGTGCGTCTTATGGGCGCAATTTTTCCTTGCGCTCAATTTGCACGACTTTGCCGTCGTGAATCACAATCTCAATCGAGCCGTATTGGATTTCGTTGAGCATTTGCCGGATATGGGCTAGCAAATCATCTTTTGTTATGGCTTTGTGGGCGGGGTTGCTGTTTTCGTTGATCATGCTTGCTCCTTGCCGGCCAGTTGTTCGTAAAACCAGCCCTGAACCCAGGAAATCCCGACTAATTTTGCCAATTGCGCGGCTTGCGGCGTATCCACGTTAAACAAAATGCTTTGCCGGTTGATGGATAACGCGGTTGAATGCAGGTGGTTAAGGTTTTCCTGCCATTTGGCGTTTTTGCCGGCATGGCTGTCATGAGCGGAAAAGCAGACAAAATCCGGATCCAATGCGGTGACCAAATGCTTGGCCTGGATATTGATCGCGGCGGGCTCGAATTTCAGCGCTAGGCCGTAACCCAGGCGGCGGTAGTTATCCAAGCCGAAATCCAGCTGTTGCCGGTAAGCGTTATAGGTCGTATCGATTTGGATTCTAAGAATGATGCGCCGGGTTTCCAGTCCGCATTTGTGGATGATTTCTTCAAAATAGGCGCCATGGCTTTGTTTGACGGCGATAATGTGGCGTACATCGACATCTACCAACAGTTTATCCGAGCGGTGTGCCAACGGCAGGAAATTCAGCATGTGCACGGTGCGGCACAGGCGGTCGAAGTTGATAACGGGATTTATGTCCGCGCCATGCCGCTCACTTGCAGCACCGGCCGGAACGCGCTCCGCCGGTGCCGGGCTTAAAAGCAGACGGGCCGCGTGGCCCAACTCAGTTTGGGTGGCCGGGTTGCGAATGGGAGTCAGTAAGGTACCGATCTTAATATGATTGCACAGACCATACGCTTGCCCGCTTTCCAATAAAAACGGCCGGTACCCGGCGCTAAACCGAGTCTCCATTTGCGTATTAAAGTGCTCTATCAGTTGCTGTAACGGCATAACCACTCCGGGTCGAGAAAAACAGGGTAAGCAAAGGCTGAATTCGGGCTTTTGCCGTGGCGGTATTTTCAATTGTCGTTTATGTAAAATAAAACGATATAATTAGAATTCTTTATCGAATTATGTGAAATAGACGCTGCCGTATGAATCTCAGCCAAATCGAATTGCTGCAAACCCTGCAAGACACGCAGTTGAATTTATCGAAAGCTGCGGAAAAAATGCACGTGGTGCAATCCGCGGTCAGCCGCCAGTTGCAATTATTCGAGCAGGAACTGGGCTCGCCCTTATTTGAACGCCACGGTAAAAAACTGGTCGCCTTGACACCCCTGGGCGAGCGAGTGATGCAAGAGGTATCGGCGATACGCCAAGCCCGGAAGAACATCCAAGGATTGGCAGCCGATGCGTTAAACAGCCAAAAAGGCACCTTGCATATCGCCACCACGCACGCCCAAGCCAAGTACTTTTTACCCAAGCCGATTAAATTATTCCGTGAGCAATACCCTAGCGTCAGCATCTACATGTTGCAGACCTCACCGGAGTTGCTGGTCAACCAGTTGTACGCCAACAATGCCGATATTGCCGTTTGCACGGAAAGAGTGGGCGAGGATGAGGGGTTAGTAACCCGGCATTGCTATGAGTGGCATCATGTCGCCGTAATGCCTAACGATCATCCG
>PERF01000124.1 GCA_002928495.1 Methylobacter sp.
GTGAAATGGAATTTGGCAAATTCCCGTAATTCGATGCCGGCCCGGATAAAGTCCAACAAGCCGGCCGCTCCAATGTCCAGACCATGCGCCTCCAGCAGTTTGGCAATCCGGCGCATTTGCGGCAAAGTTGGCGAGAACGCTTTATCCGGCTTTAATGCGTTCGGCGTATGACGCCAATCGGAATACAACTCCGGCGCTTTATCGTAACGCGGCGACAAAATATCGTAAGTTCCGGGGCGAAGATGGCCGTAACGGCGCAGAAACTCGGCCTGATCGAGCACGGCCCGGTCTCTGGCCATGGTTTTACTGACGGTGGATACCGAATTTAAAAAGCGGTCGTAATCCGCCTCGGAAAACACGCCTACCGTTACCAACGATTTAAGCAACTGAACGGCAATGAAACCGGCCCGCGCCAAGCCGGCAAACGGCAAGGTGCCGTAACGCTTGGTGTCTTCCAAAAACCAATAGATTTGTTCCAGCGGCTCACCTTTGAACGCCAGTAACGCGTCGCGGCGGTCTTTGAGCGTATCCAGACGGCCGGCATCGCTACGCCAAAACCCTTCGGTGGGATGCACGATGCGATTGGTGAGGCGGCGCAAGCTTTGGGCGATACTCTTGCATTCCTGCCCGGAAAACCCGGCTTGCGTCAGCTGTTCCAAACGCTGTGGCAAGTCCAGGGTGTAGCAGGAGAATACGATTTCGAACTCCACCTTGTCGTGCAAAGCGGGTTTAAGCAACAGGCGGTCAATGTAGTAATCAACCAAGCGCCCTGCCAAGCCGTCGTCCAAATCGGCCGGAATAAAGGAGTTGAACGACACTCGCACGTCGATATACGGCAAACCGAAGAAGTGCGGCATGAGCGGGAAGCTGCGCAGGTTGCGGTAACCGTAGTTGTGGCGCTGATAAGCCCAAATCGAATCGGTCACCAGTTCGCGGTATAAAGACAGCGCCAGCGGTTTGGGACGAATACCGATGATTTCCGCCGGGTTCCAGTCCGGCATCACGCCATAGACGGTTCGCCCGCCTTGAAGAAAAGGATGCGGCCGCATGCAGCCGGCTAGCTTGCGTTCAATGCAGGCTAGGCGTTGTGCCTGGCTTTCATCCGGTTCGGGTTGAGCCGACAGCACCAGAGGCCTGGCTTGGGTCAACCATAAGACCTCGCCTTCCGGCTCCCGAGTCACCGCAAATTCGCAGTCCACCGGCACGTTAGCGAACAAAATCAGCAATTCCTCCAGCAGCGCCACCAGGGCGGCGAAGAACGGGTCGGAGGGCACTGGCGCACGGGCGGCGCATTGCCAGGTTCTGCCGCCCTGGCCGCTGGTAACCGCTGCGGTATCGCTGCCATCCGACCAGTTGATGGTTCGGTAGGGGCTCAAGGTATTGGGATCGTGCGAAAACGCCACGCCCGCTCTCATCACGTTGACCAGCATGGGCTGAATCAATACCTCGTTGTCCGGCTGCCATGCGCCGTAAGACGTGATGACTTGCTCAATGGCATCGGCAAGATTATCAAACTCGATATTGGCTAAACTCAGGAATGCTCCGGCATTCGAGGCCGTTGCACCGTCTTCGGCCAAGCTACTGGAACGCACAATCAAAGGTACCGGCCCAAACCTGTTGCGGATAAGCTCAAGACAGTCGCTCTGCTCGGCTCGCCATGCTGAAGCGGTAAACGCTACCAGCGGGGCAATTCTGCCTGTGTTCAATACGCCTTGTAGCGATCTAAGGGTTCCAGCCTTGGTCGAGAAGTTGAGCGCCATAGCCAACTATGTCCTAACACGCGCCGACCAGGCTCGGGTCAGGTAAGTCGCTTCAATGCTATCCAGGCCGGCTATCCTGTGTTCGACAAAGCCTAGAAAAGCTTCAAACTTGTCCGGGCCCAGCTGCACGCGTAAATCGTTCACTGAGCGCCACGCGCCCAGATAACGTTCCGGGCTCATGCCGATAACATGGCGGCCTTCCACATAAACCACATCGTCAAAACAGCTTGTAGCGTGCAATCTGGTGGTCAACGACTCGGTAATTCCCGAACGTCCGGATGAGGTGCGTTTGAGGTTAGGCGCCAAGGTTTTGATGTGGTCTTCGATTTCGGCTAATAACGGATTGACTTCAACCAGCCGTGGGTTCCACAGCGCGGTAAAATAGCCGCCGGGTCGCAAAACACGGGCAAACTCCTGTATGGCGGCATCGTAATCGGCCCAATGGAAACTCGACGCCATGGTCAGCCAATCCGCCGATAGCGCTTGCAGACCGGTTTGCTCTGCCCGACCGGATAACCATTCGATCTTCATCCCGGCGTTACCGGCGATGCCTTTTACCCGCATAGCGTCATTGGGTTCCACGGCTATGGCCGAGTTAACACCCATAGCCGCAACCATGCGGGTCCAAATGCCGGTACCGGCGCCCACGTCCACGAAATCGACTTCCGCCGCCGGCTTGCCCAATAAGCCCAGCAATGCCTTAAGCACCGACGGACTGTAATCGGGCCGGTATTGGGCATAATCGTCCGCCAAGCCGGTGAAATCGCCGGCCGTGCCGGAAAAACTCGGGGCTACGCTTTGCTGCTTTGCCATTGCGCCTTCGCGTGTAAGTGTTTCAACAACTCGTCAACCAAATGTTGGGGGCTTTGGTTTTGTTCGAACTCAATCATCCAATCAGCGGCCTCCGGCTCGTCCACGGCTATATCCAGCCCGGCTACATTTTTCAGCAATCCGGCATCAAAACGTCGGTAAATACCCTTGGGATCACGCCGACGCAATTCCTCCAGCGGCACTTTCAGATAGATTTCAAAATAGCCCGGCAAATGAGCCCGGTTCCAGGCATGCAATTCCCGGAACAGGGAAATCGTGGCGATCACTACAATCAAACCCTGGCCTGAAATCACCCGGCACAAATGAGCATATTGCATGGCCAGCGACAAGCGCTTGTGCCTGGAAAAATCCGCTTCGCTAGCCGATGCCGCGCCGAACACCTCGCGCAACTCATCGCCGTCCAGCAAAACCACTGCCTCGCCCCGGCTGCGCAAGCTGTCCACCAACGCCCGCGCAAACGACGACTTGCCCGCGCCGGACAAACCGGTAACCCAAAAAATTGAAGGCTTTGCGGTCAATGTCTTGGCCATAGCAGCTGGGTTAATCCCAGTTGCCTGCAATTTCGGGGTATTTATCCCGATAAAACTCAGCCAGTTCGGCAAGCAAGGGCTTGTGCGCCGATCCCGGAATGTCGTCGGCGTTGGTCAATTTCACGCGCTCGAAAAGACTCATACAGTGCTGGAAATCCTCATGAAGTTTTTTGCATTGTTCATGAAGTCTAGCCTCAATCCAGACTTTTGCCTGCTCGATAACGAAGCGGTATTGACCCATGGGCACCGCGTAATTGTTGAAACCCGGCGTCAATTGCAAATAAACGGTAATCGGCCGGTTTTCCGGCATCACTTCTGCCCACAGTGTCGGCGAAGGAAACTCAAAAAGCGGTAATAAATTCTGGTTGTCGGCAATGCCGCCATAACCGGAAAACTTGATCTCCAGGCTTCCGGGCATAAACACCACCGGCAAGGATTTTTCATACAAAAACCTTGAAAAGTAAGAGTTTTCCTTATCCATGATCGGGCCATAGCGGTTTCCGATGCCGAACAAACGGCTGATTTGCTGTTGGCTTGATTCAAGCCGGGATGCGCTTAAAGCCGATACATCCAAAACCAGTTGCCTTGCGGCTGTATCAACAATGCGCGCAGCTTTGATTGAATCGCGGTAAGGATTCGCTGCCATGAAATTCCCAATCAGCGCCGTTAAATCATCCGGCGCGGACTGGCTCTTGCTGATTTCGTGAAAGAGGCACGCGTTTAACCAGGACACCAAGCTCGCGTTAGGCTCCCTGATCAACAGCAAACACGCGGTATCGTGTTGCTGCGAGAGGATTTTTTCAACCCGGCCCAAGTCGTTTGGGTTATGGACTTGCAGAACGAGACGGCCTAATGCAAGACCACACAGGGCCTCATAGTCCCGCAGCCAATGCGCCGTCTCGGGATAAGGCGGCAAAATAATGTCCGGATTCTTGGAAACCAGATTATAGGCGGCAATGGTGGCTACCGAACCCAATGAAATTATGAACCGGTGTTGCATTGGGTTTGGTGCCTGAGTTTATGCTCTTTTCTATTCACTATTCCAATATTTTGCCATCTGTTTGGTTTTGTAATCCCAGCGACAAAACCGGACAGATCAATTAGCGCGGGTTTATTTAACAAATTCTGCCGGGCTTGAAAAACCGTTAGCGGAATCTGAACTCACTGTATTGTAATCCGCACCCATCTTTCAAGCACGGCCGGCCGTATTGTTGCGCGAGCAAGCACTTTGCAAACCATTATGACAATGTTTGACACCGCCTAGCAACACGGGTCGCCAGTAATAACAATGCCAAGCTTTTGAGGGATTGCCAACACTATCGCATTCAAAATGCGCCACTAACTTTACGATGCGAATCAGTTGCAAGCTCTAGTTCCTGAGCTAAGCTTATTTGACACTCAAATTTCCTCTTACTTAATTAAGGTAGTCCGGCTTGATGGAAACCATTTTATCTCTGATTGAAAACGTTGAAAAAGTCATCATAGGCAAGCGCCCGGTGATCGAACTGGTGGCCGTCGCCTTGTTGTGCCGCGGCCATGTGTTATTGGAAGACGTGCCCGGCACGGGTAAAACCATGCTGGCGAGAGCGATAGCCAAGTCCATAGCGGTCGATATGAAGCGGCTGCAATGCACGTCTGATCTACTGCCTTCCGACATCACCGGGGTGTCGGTTTATAACCAGAAAACCAGCGATTTCGAGTTCCGGCCAGGCCCGGTATTTACCCATTTATTGTTGGCGGACGAAATCAACCGGGCCACACCACGCGCACAATCGGCGTATTGGAATGCATGGAAGAATTTCATGTCAGCGTTGATGGCACTACCTACGAACTGCCCAAGTTATTTATGGTATTGGCTACCCAAAACCCGATTGATATGGCCGGCACCCATGCGTTGCCTGAAGCCCAATTGGACCGCTTTTTCATGCGCTTAAGCATGGGCTATCCTAGCGAAAACGAAGAAATGCAAATCCTGGTGGCCCAATCGCAGCTCCACCCTATTGAAACTTTGGCGGCTATCGCCACCGAAGCCGAGATTTTAACGGTACGTGAGGCCGTTAAAGCCATCCATATCCATATTGATGTAGCCCGATATATTACTCACATCACGTCAGCCACGCGCCAACACCCGGATTTAAAACTAGGCGCAAGCCCGCGCGGAACCTTGGCTTTGGCGCGGGCTTCGCAAGCTTTAGCGTTTATCCGTGGCCGCGAATTTGTCACGCCCGATCTCGTTAAAGCGATTGCTCCGGCTATTTTGGAACATCGCTTGATCGTCCGCCCGCAAGCGGCGGTTTTAGGCCAAAGCGCGAGTGAAATCCTGCGGGAAATCATCAACCGTATTCTTCCCCCGGTACTTTAACTGCCACTTGCGATTGAACGGGTATGTCGCTAAAACGTAAATTTATCATTTTGGGGTTGTTTACCTTGGCCGCTTATGCCGGCTCGATTAGCCGTGGCGAAAGCCTACTTTGGCTGATCGCAGCCTTGCTCAGCGCCAGCTTGATCACCAGCTTATTTTTACCGCGTTGGTTGCTACAACGGCTATCCGTAACCCGTAACGGACCGAAACGCGGTATTGAAAATGAAACCGTGGTGTTTACAGTTGAAGTAAAAAATCATGGCTGGTTACCCCGTTTTATGGTGGAAGTCGTAGACCGTTTACCTTTTATTAGTGTCAGTAAACCGGATGGCGGCGCAGACTACCAATTGCTCGGCAACATTAATTATCTGGCCAGTGGCAAAAAAAGTAGTTTTGAAGTGCCGGTACTGTGTGAAAAACGCGGCCTTTATAGCCTGGGCCCGGTTGGCTTGACTTCCAGTTTCCCCTTAGGGTTAGCGCAAGCACGGCGAATGACCAAGCAAGGCCAGCAGCGCTTTACCATCTACCCCAATGTGTTCCCCATTCTGAATTTGCCTTTGTTGGGCGCACCCAGCCAAATCCATCGTGGCGGCTATTTGTTACCCGAAGGCGCGGGCGCCGCCGAGTTTTCAGGTTTACGCGAATACCGCCGTGGTGATAATCCTCGCCATATCCACTGGCCCACGACCGCACGTTTAAATGATTTGATGGTTAAGGAATTCGAGCCTTTGGCCTCAGCCTGTTTATGGATCGCTGTGGATCTTGCCGGTGATGCCAATGTCGGTAAAGGTAAGCATAGTACCGCAGAATACGCCATCCGTATCGCTGCCTCGATAGCTGGTTATGCGTGCAACCACAATATGCACAGCCGTTTATTGGCGGAAACTCAATCCGGTACCCTCAGGATAGCTTCTGGAAAAGGCGAATACCATTACCAATGTATTCTCGACGCCTTGGCAGTCGTGGAAGCCAATGGCAAAACCGCTTATGCCCAGCTACTCCGGCAGATTGCATTAGACTGCCAGCGCGGCGAAACCATCGTTTTGTTGCTCTCTGAGCCCGCCATGCGTAGCACAGCAACCTTACAAGCCCTGGCTTTATTGCGCACGAAGGGAGCACATTTGTTCGCCGTGTTATTCGACCGAAACAGTTTTGCTTTGGGAGGAAAGCCCAGCGCAACTATCGAAAATGACGCTTTTTACGCCGGTTTATTGGAGTTGGGGGCCCAAACCCGCATTATCCGTAAAGGCGATGATTTAATGGCAGCGTTTAACCTATGAAGCAATCAGCCATCTCAACACCCGCTTATCTGGGCCTTTATGCGGCACTTTTACTATCCGTCGCTTGCAATGCCTTTCTCGATATCCGATACGATACATTCGACCGGGAGATGTTTTACTGGGCGCTGGTTTTCGGCTGGACGCTCTATGTCGGCAGATCACAAAGCCGTCGGGCAGAACCACCTGGGACTACCTGGCAAAAGCTAACCTTTGTTTTGGGCATTATTCTGTTTTTGTTGCTTTTTATCCCGCTATGGGGATTTCCGCGTGCCGGCCTTTATTTTTTG
This sequence comes from Methylobacter sp., assembly GCA_002928495.1. GTDB lineage: Bacteria > Pseudomonadota > Gammaproteobacteria > Methylococcales > Methylomonadaceae > WM-3-3. The sequence goes on from PERF01000124.1 coordinate 7,051, forward strand.
GCTATGTTACAGGCATCCCAAAATTGTGTAACCGTTACCCGACGCCAACTGAATTTAGGCTTACTGGTATCCCTAACACTGGTCATATTCGCCGCCGGCGATTTCCATGCCGACTGGACAATGTTGTTTTATTTAATCCCTTACGTCGTCGCCGTTATCTTCACCTTGGTCGCCGAACAAATCCATGTTCAAAATCATGATCTACAACAAACCCGTTTAGGACGGCCCGGCAAACAAGGCCAAGGCCTGGCCATTCTGGCGGCGACAGCCTCGGTGCTAATTCTCGGCTTCGGACTTTATTTGATAACCCCACAAGTCGATTG
>PERF01000125.1 GCA_002928495.1 Methylobacter sp.
TTAGGCACCCCACAAGCTTGAAATCGGCGCAGCCCACAAACGATCACCCAGTGGTAATGTTTCCGAGCCGTCGTAAAGGATAACCCCTGTGCTGAAATGCTCTTGAGCAACAGCCATTAAGCGCTTAAGCCCACGCAAATCGCTTTCCTTAACGGTTGCCGCCGCCTTGATTTCCACACCGACCAGTTGGCCTGCCGAGTTTTCGGCCACAATATCCACTTCGTATTGGTCATGGTCGCGGTAATAGAACAATTGATAATTGCCTTCGGAAGTCGTGGTATGTTTTAGCAGTTCAGCGTAAACAAAGGTTTCCAGCACGTTACCAAATCGGCTGCGGTTTTGTGTTGCCATCTCAGGTGTTAAATCGATAAGGGTAGCCAGTAAACCGGAATCGATAAATTGTAATTTAGGCGTTTTGACCATCCGTTTGAGCCGGTTGCTCGCCCATGCATCCACGCGCTTTAGCAAGTACATGTGTTCGAATATGCCGATGTATCTCGATGCGGTTTTGTGGTCTAAACCGACTTGGCCGCCAAGTTGCGTGTAATTGCACATTTGGCCGGACACTTGCGCCAACGCCTTTAAGAAACGTGGCAATTGGTCGAGCCGGTCGACGCTGGCCACATCACGGACATCGCGTTGAATAAGGGCATCGAGATATTGTCGTCCCCATGCAGAACGCCGCCGTTGCGATGGCCTTGAAATCGCTTCGGGATAGCCGCCACGCAAGACGGTTTCAACCAGGTCTTTCCCTATTAATGGCACAGAGACAGTAGGCAATCTCCCGGCAAAGGCTTCATCCAGCCAATTAGCGGTACTGCCATGCAATTCGCTCTGCGATAATGGCAACAAGGTCAAAGTTTCCATCCGGCCAGCCAGGGAGTCGGCCACGGTGGGCAGCGCCATCAAATTAGCCGAGCCTGTCAATAGAAAACGACCCGGACGGCGGTCTTCGTCCACTGCTTTTTTAATGGCGAGCAACAATTCCGGGGCGCGTTGGATTTCATCGATGGTGGCGCTCTCCAGGCCACGGATCATCCCCACCGGATCTTCTTGGGCGGAGAGCAAGGTCAAACTATCGTCCAAGGTAAAATATTTTCTCTCCAGTCCGGCAAGCTGGCGCACCAATGTCGTCTTACCGGCTTGCCGGGGACCGACAACCATGACGACGGGCGTATCTGTCAGTGCTTCCGCAACGCGGGATACAATGTGCCTGGGATAAAGTGGGTATATAGCGCTCATGGCGACATGGTATCGTGTGATAGGGAATATATCAACGATAATACGGGATTGTTTTATTTTATATCTGGGAATATGGCAGCAATTAACCAGAGAAACTTTAATACTTGAAGAAAGCAATAATGGCTTAAACGATTAGATTGCTTTTAGCCGCTCCTAACAGTAGATAGTACAGAAAGGGGATTTACTGCGAAGCCGCTTTTTCAGCATTCATCTACAAAAGAAACATAATCGATAGTGAATGGAATGGATGTTCCGGATGAATTACAATCAAAATGACTGTAGCTAAATCGTAGCTGTACCGCGCTGTATCTGGTGTTTTTGGGGCTTTTTAAGGCTGTTTTTGGCTTTGGCGACCATTGTAAGGTGTTCGGCGACAATTACCATGTCCGGTATAACGACAACTATCCTGGCCGGATTAAAAAGTTTTTCCAAGACAAGCCAGTCAAATATGCGGCTTAAAAATATTTCGTTCCGGACCAATAACACCTATTTTCTTGGTCTAAGGCGCTAGCTTGTTAGTCAAGTTTACCTTGGGTTTATGGGGATTTGGACGCTTTACAGATAGACCTGGGCAAATGGCTGAATTATTACAATAGTGAAAGAACTCATCAGGGCAAGATTTGCAATGGCCGAACGCCAATGGAAAATTTACTCAGTGGGAAATTGATTTGTGATGGAAAAAACCTGAACCCAATCTAACCTGACAGGCATCCTGATTTATCGGTAATTCTCAGATCGGGTTTGAGCTAGTACGAATTATAGGAGTTTTTTATTTTTCCTCAAACCCCCAAATTATCCAGTTCATCCAACAATTGCAAAGCCCGCTTTGGGTTGCCGCGCAACTGGGCGGCAAGGAAGCGCTGCTTGGCCTCTTCTTCTGCCAAGACTTGAGTGGAGAGTTCAAACATGAGTTTATTAAGGCTTATGTCACGATGTTTGGCGATGTTTTTCAGGCGTTCCGCCATGTCGTCCGGTAGCCGGATGGATAAGGTAGTCATATTCTTAGTAACCTCAAAAGTTGTTCCGGTGTAATGACTTCGTAACCCAAACTCTTCAGTTCGGCTTGGGCAAAGTCCGATACGTTGTTGGTAATGATATAGCTTACGCCAGCGGCAATGGCAAGTTCTACGATATGGTTATCCGCTTCGTCCTTTAAATTGGGTCGCCACAGGTAATGGACATCAACAGGGGTGCAAACATGGGCAAAGCCGTCCAAAAATTCCATGAGCGATACAGACGTTTGTTTACAAAGCGCCTGTATTCGGTCGCGATTGAGTAAATCCCGGTACTCAAGATAAAGCGCATTGCCGACATAAGGTTGCAGTTCACCTTGTAGGCAGCGGCGGAGTATCTCTCGGTTCGGCCCTTTACCGCCGATCAATCCGGCAACCAATACGTTGGTATCGACTACGACTTTTATTGTCACCTCTATTTGCCATCATATATGCACACAATTTATCTTATCATTATAATAAGGAAATTGTAAGCGCTGGCTGCTTGTTGTAGATAAAGGAGCCGAAGGGAGTCACAATGGTTGAACGAATCTTGAATCGACTTGCATACCGATTCCACATTTTGAATTGCTGTACTCAGCACAAACTTAGAAGCATTGGGCATTTTGGAAAAAATGGCCAAAATGACCGTAGTTAAATCATAGCCGCGCCGTCTCTGGTGTTTTTGGGGCTCTTTGAGACTGTTTTTGGCTTTGGCTACCATTGCAAGGTATTGATTTAATTAGAAGTTAAATGAAAATTTAATATTTGTAATCAGCCGGTCGCGGGTTTGAGTCCCATCGCCAGCTCCAATAGTTCAAAGGCTTAGGTGTAAGCACCTAGGCCTTTTTTATTGCCTTGTGAAAACCTTTGTGAAAACTTTTTTATAAGTTCAACGTGCCTTTGTGAGTGTGGATAAGCATCCGGCTAATTCCTGATTTGTCAGTTATCCGTCTTCATAAAGCCGAAGCGCTTGAACGCTTAACTCGGGGCTTAGCAGACGGTTAAAAATTGAAATTCTTTTCCACTGACAGGTATTTTTCAACAACCTGTTAAACCCTGCTCGGTAATCGTTCCATCTATTCTCCGTTTTAATTCTATCTCACTGGAATACCAGGTTTAGCACTTTGCAATTTTAGTCACGCGCTGATTGTTATGGTTCAACCAGCTGATACGAATGAAAACGCCGATGAACGTAACAAACAGGCCCAGCAATCCACCGGCCAGTAATTTGATTAAGATCGAAGTCTTGTTGGCTTCGGGTGGGATATTGATGTAAAGACCTTTGCGGTGTGAGGTCAGAATCCAGGTTATATCTGCATTAACGGCGTTCAATTGCTTTAAGGCATTGAGGGTCTGCGCTTCGTTGGTTTTACGCAAGTCCTGGATAATTGACAGCAAAGTCTCGGCGGATTTTATGCCGTCGAAATTATTGTCAATCACGGGTAATGCTTGCTTTACAAAGGCTTCAAGCAATTTATTTTGCTCTATCAGGTTTTTCGTCATGGCAATGGCTTCATTTTGCCGGTTAATCTCTGATTCAACGGCAATAAGCTGCATATTGAGCGGGAGGTATTTACCCAGGGTTTTATCGGTCGGATCGACGGAGAGTAATTGAATGGACTGGCCGGCAGGATCATTTTTATGTTTATCCATCAAGCGGTGCAGATTTTGTTCCCGGTTTTTCAGTTCGACCAGCTCAACTTCGGCATTTGATATGCCTCTTAGCAACTGGGCATTATTGTTGATCACGGTTGCATCATAGTCATTGATCAGGGTTTTGAGTGCATAATAAACCGCTCCCGATTGGAAAAAAACGGCATCCATTTTAGCGTCTTCAATAGCGTCGGCTTTGGTTTTAGCTGAAGCGGTCACTACATAATTGACAATTTTAGTGGTGCCGATTTCACGCAAATCCGAACTCTGAGGCAATAGATCTTTGGCGTCTGTTTTGGAAACCGCAAACGTCGGTACAAAATTGTTTTCCCACCATTTTGGCGAACTGAGTTTTTTCAGTTCCCGTTGTTCTTTGGAGTCGGTGAATTTCTGCGACATTAAAATTTTGCTCGCCAGGATAGGCAGGTTCGACTTGAGGTTGCGCCACGCTAAAAAATCGCTGGCACCGTTATTAATAATGGTGGCTTTGACGACATAGTTGGATGTGTAATAAATCCCGGCACCCAACAGCACGCCGATCACCGCACCGGCTAAAATAGTTTTCCAATAGGCCAGTAGTTCCCAGATATTCATGGAATTGTTATTAATTTCATCTGCCATGGGTTGATCATTCATTAAATAGCGCCGGTGTGGTCATGAAAGTGTTTGATAGCATTCCAATCGCCTTGTGCAACAAGTTTTCCCTCATTCAACACAATGACTTGATCGGCATGCTCTAAAGTTGCTAAACGGTGGCCGATAAGGATAACCGTCAAGTCGCCGTGAAGTTGTTCGATGGCGTTACGGATTCGAGCTTCGTTTTCGTAATCCAGCGCGCTGGTTGCTTCATCCAATATGAGTAAGCTGGGGCGTTTTAACAAGGCACGGGCAAGCGCCAGACGTTGGCGCTCTCCACCGGAAAGCCGGATGCCGCCGTCGCCGACTAGCGTGTCTAGACCTTGGGGGAGTTTGAAAACGAATTCGGCGGCCGCCTGCTGAAGCGCGGCATGCAGTTCATCCTCAGTTGCTTGGGGCTGGCCCCACAACAGATTGTGGCGAATGCTGTCATGAAACAAGAAGGCTTCCTGGGGCACGTAAGCCACGTGTTGCCGCCAGACATGGCGGATACTGCCGGTAATGTTTTTACCATCAACACGTAGTTCGCCGCTATCGGGCGTCAGCAACCCCATCAGGACATCCGCCAAGGTGCTCTTGCCCGCACCGGAGGCGCCCATGATAGCGGTCGTGGTTCGGGCGGGAAAACGCAGGGACAGATTATCCAAGCTGGGCAGCTGGCGTCCGCTGTAAGTGACGGTGACTTGATTCAGCGTAATCGCCGTTGTAACCGGCCAAACGGCAACGGTCTCGTTTTCGACCGGTTCTTTTGAGTGCGCGCAGTCGGTCAATAACAATTCTATCTCCTGTAGCGCAGGCAAGGCATGGAGCCAGTGGTAGAATTGCTGATGTCCCGACATGATGAGCGGGATAAGCCGGCCGAAGATTAACGCCAGGGTTAAAAGTTCAGCCACCGGGGTATGCCAAATAGTAACGCCCGCATACAGATAGCCTGCCAACAGCATGGCTCCACACAGTTGAAACAAGGCCTTGGATAAACTGTTGCTGGCTGTAAAAGCCAATTGTTGTTGCCTAAGCGTGCGCGTGATTTGAACAAAGAAATCCAGCTGGCGTTGTTCATTACCCAGTATTTTGGCCAGTTTTATACCGCCTAGACTTTCCTGGACGTTGGCTTGTAAGGCTCGGCTGGCGCGAGTCTGGCCGTAGCCCAGTGCAAATGCCCGCTGCCGCTGGCCGGACAATAGCCGGAATACGATTGTGCCACTGAATAATGCCAGTGCTGCCATGTGCCAGGACAGGGCGAACGCGGCCATCATATTAGCGATAATGGTGGCTACAGACACCAGAAAGGCCAGGCCGAAATGAAGGCCGGTGCCAACCCGGCTGACGTCAGTCAACAAAAGATTGGCATGGTCCGATTGGCGGGTATTGACCAGCCAGCGCCACTCCACGCTCAACAAGGCGGTAAAGCATTTGAGGCGCAGTTGATCGACAACCTGGTGCTGGCAAACCACACTGATTTGCTCGCGAAAATACTGAATACCGCTGCGTAACCCAACCAAAGTCAGAAAAGCTATCAGCAATCCATCCATCGATGCCGGTAAGCCCATGAGCTTGATAAGGCTCAATAGCTGATTAACCAATGGGTTTTGGCTGTTTCCGTTGCTTAAAGTCTCAAGCAAGGGCACCAGCAATAGCAGGCCGATACCATCAGTGAGTCCGGACAGGAACATCAGGAAAAACAGCAACAAAACCCGCCTTCTAGACGCCGCTTTCACCAGACGCCAAAACCCGAAGATAGCACTCACCCGCTAGTCCTCACAGGGTCACGCCGGTGGATTTTGTAAATATTCAAGCGCTTTCATGTAACGTTCAATGACAATTTTTTCATCAAAACTTTTTAAAATTTTTTCACGTCCGTTCAAGCCCATTTGCAGTCTTTCCGGTTGGCTTAAAAGCAGCATTTTTTCCATTTTAGCCTTAAGATCGCCGACATTTCGCGGTTTGCATAAAAAACCGTTAACGCCTTCATCCACGACGTCACGGCAGCCCACAGTATCGGTGGTGATAATCGGCTTGCCGACACTGGCGGCTTCCAATAAGGATCGCGGAACGCCTTCGCGGTAATAAGAAGGCAAGACTACGCAATCGGCATTCCGCAAAAATTTAACCACGCAGTCGCTGACGCCTAAATATTCGACGATGCCCTCATCAACCCATTCCTGCATTTGTGCAGTCGTGATAGCCGATGAGTTTTTGCAATCTAAAAAACCGAGGAGTTGACACTGAATGTCAGGATACTGTTGTTTTAATAAACGGGACGCCGCCACAAATTCGGCAACCCCTTTATAACTTAACATCCGGCCGACCATTAAAAATACAAAATGTGATTTTGCTGTTGTCGTGCTTGCCGGGGTAAAACGGTTAACCTCGACACCCGATCCCGGCAATATTTCGGTGCGTACCGGCTTGACCAGCCTGCGCGCTATGAACAACGATGAATCGTCTTGGTTTTGAAAAAAGACCTTAGCCGATTTCCTCAGTGAAACCGTGTATAGCCATTCAACGATTTTGGTGGTCAGATTTTCCCTGATAAAAGCGCTTCCCAAGCCGGAGATGTTGTTAATAATGGGAATGCCTAATCCCCCCGCAACCAGGGAAGCGTAGATATTACACTTGGGTGTATACGACAATATGCAGTCCGGCTTTAATTTTAAAAACAGTTGTACAAAGCGGACAATCAACAAACCGTCTTTAATCGGATTGGTGCCTTTTTCGTCAACGGCTATCGGTACATACGGAATACCCTG
>PERF01000126.1 GCA_002928495.1 Methylobacter sp.
CTTGCCAGTTGCCGTACCAGGAGTCGTTGGTGGTGTTGACGATAAACTGCGCGCCTAGATCAGCCAACGCTTTACTAAAGCCCGGGAACAAGCTTTCATAGCAAATCTGCGCGCCCATTTTAAAGTCGTGCAGCGTGAGCAGTTGCGTGGGGCCTGCACCACGGGCGAAGTTGCCGGTGGCGGGCAGCCATTTACGGATTTGCGGAAACCAGTCTTCGCCGGGGATATACTCGCCAAACGCCAATAAAATGGTTTTGCTGTAATGCGGCTCGACAATACGGCCGTTTTCATCGATCACGAACAAGGAGTTGGTGAACAGCTCCTTGGCTTCATCCACGCCGTAAGCACCGGTAATCAACGGCAGCTTTGCCTTGGCCAGGTAAGCAAAAACTTTTTGCGGCAGCTCGTGATTTAGGAAATCTTGCCCCAGCAAAGAGGGAAAAGCGGTTTCCGGCCACAGGGCAAAATCAATGGTGGCGCTGGTTTTTTGAACAGCGTTGGCGGTAAGGCTTAAATACCGGTTAAGGATTTCCTGCCGGTAACTCTGGCCGAATTCAGCAGCCAGTTTTTCGGTGTGGCCGACACTGCCTTGAACCAGCAAAGCGGTCAGCGCGGCGTCAGGTTGCGGCAGGCGCTGCTTGAGCCGGAGGCCGCCGAGATTAAGCAGTACAAAGCTAAAACAAACCGCCGATAAAATCAGTTTGCCGCGCCGGTGTTTGCGGTTTTGCCAAGCGTAATAAAGCGGCAGGTTGGCCAGAATGGTGGCGGCGCTAAGCCCTTTAAAACCGATGATTTCGGCCCAATGGTAAACCGGCACACTAGCTCCGTACCAGGAATAACCGAAGTTCCAGTCGAACAAGGTCAGTGAATACGCTTCGCATAAACAGGTGATCAAAGCCATCAACGCCAACGAAAGCGGTTTGGACCAGTTGAACTGCTTTTGGCCTAAAAACCAGAGTAGCCCGGCCGCAGGCACAAATAAATGCGCCACCAGGGCGAAAACCAGCATGCCGACCGCCGCCAGCGGCCAAGGCAAATGGGCGAATTCGTGCAACAGGTAAGTCATCCAATTGAAGCCGATCAGTGTCAGCAACGCGGAGGTAATCAGGCCGCCCACTAAAACCGGCTTGAGCCGAGTTTGCTGTTGCCAGAACAGCCATAACGGCACAAAGCAGAATAACGATGCCCAGGGCGGGAACGGAATATAGCTGGTGCCGATAAAAATTCCGGATAAAACCGGAAGCAACCAGAAGGAAAAGGATTTGTGCAGAATGCCTGTCATCGTCAAAAAATAGTTAGTAACCAGAGTTGCAAGGGCGCAGCCGGGAGGCCGCGCCACTATACAACACTTGCCGCTAAAATTTGATGACTTATTGCGGGCAGGCTTGGCTATTGCCGAAGCAAATAAAGCTTAAACGGGGGATAAAGCGGATATCATTTTCCAATGTGCATTGGTTAGCGGTCAGCTCCAACAAAAACCGCCCGCCCGCGAGGTTTTCAAATGCGCCGAAGCCTTGCGCGGGATTCATTTGTTCACGGCCAGTGAGCACAACAAGGTTTCTGGTCGGGTCGCAGACTTGCACGCCAATCGTATTGGGCAGTAAAGCGTCATTTTGGGTGATAATCACGCCGGTTCTATCCCGCGTACCTAGCGTGTGGGTAAGTAGCATTATGGGAAACGCTGCATCCGCCGTCACGCTAACACTTGCGACTTGACCACGGAATGCGCCGGTGGCAAAAACATTTTTACGGATTCTGGAGCGCTCCAATGTAGGCAATTCATCCCAGTTTTTACGCGTCAAAAACACCTGATAGGTGCCGATTTGTTCAAAGTCCTGTGGGTCGGGGCTGGTCAGCGCGCCGATTTCCTGCGATTGCGCCGAACCTTCTCTAACGATGTAAACGCCGTCTAATTCGCCGGAATTCTCAAAAGCCAATGCTTGTGCCGAAAAAAGGATGGCTGCAGCAGTCTGGATTAATGCCAAGGGTTTTGTTGTTAAAGCGGATTTCATTGTGTCTCCTGTGGTGTCGTGTCGTGGGTTGGGGTAGTCGTTTACTAGGCAGATCCTTGCTAATGTGGTTATTATTAAGCCTTGTTGAAAATCAGCAGCCGGTTATTAGCCGGCATGGTGTTATCGGAAACCAAGGTCAATCCGGCCTGAGCGGCCAGCACGACAACCGCTTCAAAGTCGCGCACGCCGCTGTCGGGGTCGCGGCTTTTAAGCCATTGGTCAAAGTTGGCGTTGCTATCGCTGGTAAACCGGCCGCCATAATTGAATGGCCCGTAAATACATGCCACCGCGTGCTCGGTTAAGTAACCCGATAGCCGCTGAAATAAAATTTCCACCAACCGCCAGGACATAATGTGTAAAGTATTGGCGGTGAATAAGGCCTCTATGGCTTGTCCCGGCCAATCGACATCGGCGACGTCCAAGGCCAAGGCCGGTAAGACGTTGTCAAGCCGGGACTCAAGCCGCCACTGTTCAATGCCGGCTAAATTTTCAACCCGATCGGTAGGTTGCCATTGCATATGCGGCAATTTTGAGGCGAAATAACAAGCATGCTGGCCGGTGCCGCTGCCTATTTCCCAAACGGTGGCCGATCGGGTAAAAGCCGTGCTGAGGATGTCGAGAATCGGCTGTTTATTATTTTCACACGCTTGCGAAAAAGGTTTAGGTGTTGCGCTCATGAAATCTTATGCAAAGATTAAGGAATCGGTTTAGGCGTTAATTTACTGCAAGAGACAAAAAAGTGGAAGTAAAACTTATACAAAACTTAAGTGAAATTGATGCTGAACCCTGGAATAGCCTCACCGGTTACCGTTATCCATTTTTACGCCATGAGTTTTTACTGGCGTTAGAGCAAACCGGAGCGGTTTCGGCGCAAACCGGCTGGTTGCCGCACCATCTGATCTTCCAGGATGAAAACCAATTGCTTGCGCTGATGCCCTTGTATTTAAAAACCCATTCCCGAGGCGAATATGTGTTTGATTATCAATGGGCGCAGGTTTATCAGCAGACCGGTAAGAACTATTACCCCAAATGGCTGACCGCGATACCGTTCACCCCTTGCCAAGGCCCCAGGCTGGTGGTTAAACAAGGGGTGGATGAAGCCCAATTGGCGCGGCTGGTATTTGATGTTATTCGCACGACCGCGGAAGAGAATGCCATCTCCTCCTGGCATTATTTATTTCCCGAGCCTGCGCAAATTGCTATCTGGCGTGATTTAGGCATGCTGGTGCGCGAAGGCGTACAGTTCCAATGGCATAATAAAAACTACCGGGATTTCGACGATTTTTTACAAAGCTTTAACGCCGCCAAACGCAAAATGATCAAGCGCGAACGCCGCAAAGTGCAGGAACAAGGCATTGTAATGCAGCGTTTAAACGGTCAACGTCTCAGCGAAGCGCAATGGTCTGAATTTTATGATTTTTACGCCATGACTTATCTGAAGAACGGCCATAGCCCTTATTTGACCTTAGCGTTTTTTCTTGAGCTGGCGCAAACCATGGGAGACCAACTGCTGATAATATTTGCCGTGAAAGACGGCAAAAATGTCGGCGCCGCGCTTAGTATTATCGGCGAAGATACCTTGTACGGACGCTATTGGGGTTGCCATGAAGAGTACAACGCCCTGCATTTTGAAGCCTGTTACTACCAAGGCCTGGAATACTGCATTGAGCACGGCCTGGCGCGTTTTGACTCGGGCGCGCAAGGTGAACATAAAATTGCCCGTGGCTTTGAGCCGGTGACGACTTATTCCGCGCATTGGCTTAGCGATCCCGGCTTTGCCAATGCGGTGGAACATTTCCTTGCACGTGAACGCCGTTCGATGGCGCTTTACAAAGCCGACGCCGCCGGTAATCTGCCGTTCAAAAAACTCGACGGAAGCGAAAAATAACCTAAAATTTAACCGTAACACTTTTAACCAGATATTGAGACTTAAAGAGGACACTGCATGTCAGATTACAAACGCTACGAATGCTTAATTTGCGGCCATATTTACGATGAAGCGCTGGGCGACCCGGACTCTGGTATCGACCCCGGCACCCGCTGGGAAGACGTGCCAGAGGACTGGTTTTGCCCGGAATGTAAAGTTAGCAAAGACCAGTTTGAATTAATTGCCGGCTGATTTCGATGCCGTCCGGCAGACCGCTGGATCTTAACATACCGCGATTAGACCACGATTTTAAGCGGTTAATACAAGATAAAATCGATCAAAAAACCAAACCCCCCGGTTCGCTAGGGCAGCTTGAAAGCTTGGCCCTGAAAATCGGGTTGATCCAAAACACCGCCACTCCCAAGCTAAATAAGTCTTGCATCATGGTGTTCGCAGCCGATCACGGCCTTGCCGAAACCGGCGTCAGCGCTTATCCACCCTCGGTTACTGCGCAGATGGTGCACAACTTTCTGGCCGGCGGCGCCGCTATCAACGTTTTTGCCCGCCAACACGGCTTGGATTTGTTGATTGTCGATGCCGGCGTCAATGCTGACTTTCCCGCTCTGCCCGGTTTGATCAAAGCCAAAATCGCCAAAGGCACCGCCAATTGCCTAAATGCCCCGGCGATGACCGCCGAACAATGCCTGCAAGCGCTACTCAAAGGCGCCGAACTGGTCTTGGCGCAGCACGCATCCGGCTGCAACTGCATCGGTTTAGGTGAAATGGGCATAGGCAACACCTCTTCGGCGGCGTTGCTCATGCATGCATTGACCGGCTTGCCGCTAACAGCCTGCGTGGGCCGGGGTACCGGCCTGGATGACCGGCAGTTGCGGCATAAACTCGCCACCCTTGAGCAAGCCACCGGTTTGCACGCTACCGGCGGCGATGCGCTCAAGGCGCTGCAAGCGTTCGGGGGCTTTGAAATTGCCATGATGGCCGGCGCGTTTCTGCAAGCGGCGGCATTGCGCATGGTCATTCTGGCCGACGGTTTTATCGCCTGCTCAGCGTTGCTGGTTGCCAGCCGCTGGTATCCGGCCGTGGTGGATTATTGTGTATTCAGCCATGTCTCAGATGAACTGGGCCATCAAACCATGCTGGAAATTTTGCAAGCCCAGCCGTTATTGAATTTGTCCTTACGCCTGGGCGAAGGCTCCGGCGCCGCGCTGGCGTTTCCTTTACTGCAATCGGCGGTTGCATTTTTAAATGAAATGGCAACATTTGAACAAGCCGGCGTAGACCAAGCTTAGTTCCAAGCGCTGTCTTCGCCGGTGGATTTACCCGCGACCTGCATGAAAAGTTCGGGGCTGAATTTGCCTAAGCCTATTGCGTGTACCAACAGCGCGCCGATGCCGAAGCACCGAGATCACTCTCAACACATCCGAGGATGAAATTTCCCTGTGCCATCCGGGCTCGGTCAATTTAAGCGCGCATTTAACTACGGACGACAGCGGTCGGCTCGATCTGGTCAAGCTGGAGCGCACTATCGACCGCTATGCGCATGCTGGATAATGCCATCGATGTTAATTTTTACGCCGTCGGCAAAGCCGGGAACGCCAAGCGGCATGCCAAGATGAAATCAAGGATTTAATACACGCCGCTGTCAATTTGGAATACCGCTATGCCGAGATACCATGCCACGCGCCGTGCTGGGCTAGAATGCCGCCATGTTCAAAACCTATCTGTGTTTTATGGCCAACCGCCGGTGCATGCAAATCGGCCTGGATGCGCTTTATCCGGGCGCAAGCAAGCCTTTTCCCTGGATGAAAACTTTTTTGAATCCAGAGTGTGACCGAATACCAAACCGGTGTTAATTTAAGCTGGGATTAGCCAGCCTTTGGTTCCGGTGGCTGTCCCGGGCATATTGGGTCAGCCACCGGATATAATCCAGCCCGGCATCTTCATGCCGTGTCGCCAGATACATGGTCTTACTTAAGGTTAAATCTTTAAACCGCAAACAAGTAATTTCCAGGTGCGCTGAATTAACCGCCAATAACCACTCGGGCAGTAAACAAACCCCGCGTCCGCTGGCTGCCATCAACAACATAAAACCGGTTTCTTCCACCGTTATGTGTGCTTTGGGCTCAATAGCCGCCGGCTGCAGCACTTTTCTGAACATATCCAGGCGTTCGCGTTCTACGGGATAGGTCAAAATGGTTTCGGTTTGCAAATCCGCCGGCTCAAGCCATTGGCGCCCGGCCAACGGATGGTTTTTGGCGACGATCAGCACTAACTCAAATTCGAATATAGGCTGGTAATTCAATTCATCGTTGAATGCGGGATCCGAGGTCAAGACCTCATCCAATTTGAATTGCCTGATAGCGGTAAACGCATTGAATCGGTAATTTGAAGTCACATCCACCTCAAGCTCCGGCCAAGCTTGTAAATACGGCTGCAAAATGGTCTGAAACCACTCGTAACAGGCATGGCAATCGATGCCGATGGTTAGCTTGCCGGTCTTGCCGGCCGCCAACAGATTGAGATGGCGTTCCGCCGAATCCACTGTGGCAATCACGGAATCGGCGACTTCCGATAAATATTTTCCGGCCTGGGTCAGCACCAGATTGCGACCTTGTTTACGCCAAAGTACAACCCCCAAACGTTGTTCCAGGTTCTTTATTTGGTGCGACAGCGCCGACTGCGTCAAGTGCAGAGCGACACCGGCAGCGCTGAGGCTGCCGTGCTGTTTGAGCGCCAACAAGATGCGTAAGTGGATTAGCTCCATAACTATGAAATAACTTCATTAATAAATGAAAAACTATCAATTTTTATCATGTAAAGCAAGTTTTACAATGCCACCTTTCACAACCTCGGGAATTGGGCATGATAAAAATACACAACTTGGGTTTTCCGCGCATTGGAGCACAACGGGAATTGAAATTTGCGCTGGAACGCTATTGGCGCGGTGAAATTGAGCAGACGGCGCTGGCACAGGAAGGCCGTATTTTGCGCGAACGGCATTGGCAGCTGCAGGCAAACTGCGGTCTGGATTATATACCCAGCGGCGATTTTTCGTTTTATGACCATGTCCTTGACACTAGCCTGATGCTAGGCGCGATTCCTGAGCGTTACGGCAATGAGGCCGGGCTTGATGGCTATTTTCGCATGGCGCGCGGGCAAAGCCATGACGGACGACCTTACCGGGCCCTGGAAATGACCAAATGGTTCGATACCAATTACCATTTTCTGGTGCCGGAACTGGCGGAAAACCAGCCATTTGTCTTGACCGGCACAAAATTGTTTGATGAAACCGCCGAGCTGCAAGCCTTGGGACATAAGGCCAAGCCGGTGTTGCTGGGGCCTTTGACCTGGCTATGGTTAGCCAAAGCCCAGGC